>NZ_CP089980.1:1200000-1517500 GCF_021389955.1 Fulvivirga maritima | reverse complement strand
TCTTGTCCCCTGACGAGAGTTAAACTGACAGTGTCTTCATTGCCATTTAAAACACTATACCGATAGTTCAAACTTTTATTAGCCAAATTACTACCGGGGAGATAAGGGCTTATCTCCTTTATTTTATCCTCAATACTGAAGTCTCCTATTTTGATAATGTAGTCACCCTTTTGAAGATTATTTTTAGTCGATAAATCTTCATTTAATAAGTCGACAATTAGGGCCTTATTATCTCTTATAGCGAAAGCTACAGGTACATATTTGGTTCCAAAAAAATCATAGATTTCATCTGTAAACATATTGCCATGGCTATCGTCTATTTTTACTATTAGTCTTAAAAAGGTCAACTGAAAATCTTTGATAGTATTGGCTTTAATAAAATCAGGTATAAATTCTCTTAGCACGTCATCCCAGTCTTCATCCATCATAAACTTATAAGGAAAGAAGTATTCAATCGTATTCCAATACCTAAAAAGAAGGAGTAATCTCATGCTCTGATCTTCAACGTCTTTTAAGGTATATTTTTTCTCATGAGTTATTTCAGTCCTTTTACTTTTGGAATTCTGATTGACGTAAAACTGGTTATCCTTTACAGGTGATCCAATGAGAGTTGATAAATACCCTTTATTGTCGTTATTTAATATTGAATTGCTTTCTATCCATGAATCATTAAAATTTTTTACAAATTGAATATCCTCTGGAGTGATGCATTTTTCACAACTCTTATGCGGTCCTATTTCCTTTAACCAGTCACTAATTAAAACATTAACATCTGCTTCAGGGTCATTATTGATCTTATCAATCATAGACAGGACGTCGCTGTCCATATCAATCTTACCCTTTTGAACTTCAGAGTGATAATATTTTACCAGACCCCATGTTTTACATAGGGTGAAGAGTTTTGTATCTCTGTCTTTATTAGGGTTAGCAAAAGTACTCGTTTTTATTATACAGAGTACTAAAAGTAAAAATAGGTGGCATGCTTTCATACTGGCGTGTTTATTGTGAAATAATTGAGATTTAATATAATACGAATATTTATTCTCAATGTTGTTAGCCAGATCATGAAACCACTATTTCAGTAATGATGATCATTTCCTAAATTTCTCAATGATTAGACATGTAAAGGCTAACTATCACCTTCATTTTCAGCTGCTTGTATGTTTCTCATCAGTCCTTCGTACTTTGTTCTTTTTACCGCGGATTTTCTAAAGATTTCGTTAAAAAGCTCTCGGGTGAGTTCTTTCCACTCCTTTTTGTCTAAATCGCCAAGCTGAGGATGTGGTTTAAATTGTGGCTCCTGGTGAGCTTTAGAGAATCGGTTCCAGGGGCACACATCCTGGCATATGTCGCAGCCAAATACCCAATCTTCCATTTTAGAGTGCAGTTCTTTAGGTATTTCGTCTTTGAGTTCTATGGTTAGGTATGAGATGCATCGGTTAGCGTCTATCACGGTGGGTTCCGTAATGGCGTCTGTGGGGCAGTTATCCATGCAAGCGCTACAAGTGCCGCAGTAATCCTTCACGGGGCCATCATGCTCTAATTCTAAATCTATAATTAGCTCAGCCAGGAAGAAGAAGCTGCCGGCTTGTTTTCTTAAAATCAGGCTGTTTTTCCCTATCCAACCTACCCCACTTTTTTCGGCCCAGGCACGTTCCATTACTGGTGCTGAGTCTACAAATACACGACCATCTACATCACCAATTTCTTCCCTGATCATTTCAAGAAAGAGCTTGAGCTTTTCTTTTATTACGAAATGATAATCTTTTCCGTAAGCATATTTAGCCACTTTAAAGCTATTTTCTTTGGCCAGGTTCTCTTCGGGATAGTAGTTATAAGCCAGGCTTACCACTGACTTGGCTCCGGGAACCAGCTTGGTAGGGTCAAGTCTTTTGTCGAAGTGATTTTCCATGTAGCTCATTTTGCCGTGCATGTTTTGCTTTAGCCACTTTTCCAGGCGTGGGGCTTCATCTTCCAGAAATTCAGCTTTGGCTATACCGCAAAACATAAACCCCAAGTCATGAGCTATCTTTTTAATAATTTGGCTTCTTTCACTTTTTGACTGCACGCTACAAAGATAGATTTTGTCTAAAAATTCTCTTAATGAACATTTATTGAAAAAAGTTTTCCTTCGCTTGTAATAAATTTGAGATTTAACTTACTAACCTCCCGAATTCAAACTCATGGGATCGGATACCTTTTTTGAAAATTTTGTAAGTGATAATCTACGGATCATAAACCGCATCTGCAGGGCCTATGCACGTGACCCTGAAGAGATGAAGGATTATGTGCAGGAGGTGACTATACAACTGTGGAAATCTTATGAAAAGTTTAAAGGCAATTCTCAGGTTTCTACCTGGGTGTATCGGGTTACTTTAAATGTTTGCCTCTCTCTTTCTAAAAAGGGACAAAGGCGAGTGGAAACCGTTTCGATACTGCCTAATGATATACCTGAGGAAGGTATTGATCCGCAGCAAGAGCAGCTGGCCAAACTATATGCTGCTATGAAGAAATTAAAGGATACGGATAGAGCCATTTTATTACTATACCTGGAAGATAAGAGCTATACAGAGATGGCTGACATTTTGGGAATAACAGTTACTAATGTGGGCGCAAAAGTGAATAGAGCCAAAAATCAACTTAAATCCATAATAAGATGAATGTAGACCTGAAGGAATTATGGAATAATGCTGATGAAGCTTTGCTGTCTCCAGATTTTGATCGATTGGAGTCTCAGTCTGAGGGCGTGCTTCGTAGCATAAGCAAGGTGTTAAAAATAGAGTTTTGGATCAATCTGTTATTTAGCCCTTTGGTAATTGTTTGGTTAGCGATCAGTGAAATGTGGTGGTTGGCTTTGCTGCAGCTGGTGTTTAGTGCTGGTTATTTCTTTTATTACAAAATGCTCATCAACAAAACTTCAGGGTTTGATTATAGCCAAAATGTGCTGCAGGGGTTAAAGGCCACTTACCGGTATTTGCATGTTTTCCTTTTGCATTATAAAATCTTAATGTGGTTGATTTTTCCGGTTATTGGCTCCATTGCGTTTATGCGTGGTGTACATGTTGGGTACACACAGGCTGGTGGTGTAGACTTTTGGTTTAATTATAAAATATGGTTAGTGATCTTAGGAGCTTTGTTGGTAGCAGCGCTAGTCTCCTGGCTCATTAATTGGCTGGTAAACCTGCTGTATGGCCATAAAATCAAAAGGTTAAAGCAGCAGATAAAAGATTTTGAAAATAATTCAGGAGATCTGTAATAAAGAATGGCTTTAGTCTACTAACCTGAAAACTAAATAATTAACTGATGGAAACTATAATTGAAAAACTAAGTGGGAAGAGTAGAAAAAGTCAAATCTTATTTACTGTGCTTTTTTTACTAATCATCTTCATTGTTTGCTTTAAAAGCGGGGTAGTTATTGGCAGGGCTTTTGGGCATCTCCTGCCATGATAACCATTTCTTAATCAAATAGCCCTCTGGTTTTATTAGGGGGCACTATTTTTAAATGCTTATAAGCTAACTCAGTTGCTTCCCTACCTCGAGAAGTTCTTTTTATAAATCCTTCCTGAATCAGAAACGGCTCATATACTTCTTCAATAGTTTCTGCCTCATCACCACAGGCGGTGGCTATGGTAGAAATACCCACAGGGCCACCTTTAAATTTCTCTATAATGGTAGACAGTATTCTATTATCCATATCATCAAGGCCATGTTCATCTACATCCAGCGCATCAAGAGCCATTTTGGCGATGTCTTTAGTGATGGTGCCATCCCCTTTTATTTGAGCAAAATCCCGGGTTCTGCGTAGTAGGTTGTTGGCTATCCTTGGCGTTCCTCTGCTTCGGCGAGCAATTTCATAGGCCGCATCTTCATGAATAGGGCAATTAAGAATGCTACATGAGCGCTGTATAATGGTTTTTAAAAGTTCGGCATCATAATACTCTAGTCGGGCATTTATTCCAAACCTGGCTCTCAGGGGCGAGGTAAGTAGCCCTGCACGTGTAGTGGCACCTATTAAGGTAAAGGGGGAAAGGCTGATCTGCACCGTTCTGGCACTGGGGCCTGAATCCAGCATAATATCTATCCTGAAGTCTTCCATGGCAGAATACAAATATTCTTCTACTATGGGGTTCAGGCGGTGAATCTCATCAATAAAGAGCACATCGTTATCTTCCAGGTTGGTCAGTAAGCCAGCCAAATCACTGGGCTTATCCAGGACCGGGCCTGAGGTGATCTTGATGTTCGTATCCAGCTCATTGGCTATAATATGAGATAGAGTGGTCTTTCCTAATCCTGGAGGGCCATGAAGCAATACATGATCCAGAGATTCTCCCCGCTGCTGGGCAGCACGAACAAATATTTTAATGTTCTCAACCACCTTATGCTGGCCGGTAAAATCGCCGAAACTTAAAGGCCTGAGTGCTTTTTCAATTTCTTTTTCTCCAGCATTGAGCCCTTCTCCATCTCCACTTAAATAGTCTTCTCTCATATATTAGTCAACCAGATATTAGATTCCCTTTTTCCAAGTGTGAATTTAAGATATAATTCCCTAATTAATAATTCTAAATAAAGATAAGCCTCTTCAATTTCATTAATTTTAGGCCAAATTTTGATGTATGACGCTTCGATATAAAAATATCATATATACTGTGGTGCTGTTACTGGCCGTTTTTTTGGTTTGGAAATACAGGAAGAGTAATCTAATACCTTTAGGGTACCTTACCGGTAAAACCATGGGACCAATAGAGTATCACATTAAATATTTTGATGATGATACCCGCTACTTTCAGAAGGAAGTAGATTCATTGCTCAAGGTATTTAATCAGTCATTAAGCACTTATATTCCTGAGTCAGAAATATCCCGGTTTAATAGAGATTCGATTTTTGTTTTTGAAAGTGCATTTTTCTACCCTGTGTTAGAAGATAGCCGTAAAATATTTGAATATACTGATGGTGCTTTTGACCCTACCATTATGCCTGTGGTTAATGCCTGGGGCTTTGGTCCACAAAAGGAAATAACAGTGGATAGTGCTTACATAGATTCACTGATGACTTTTGTGGGTATGGAGAAGGTGCTTTACAATGAAAAGCAGGTTTGGAAATCAGATGATAGGGTGCAGCTAGACTTTAGTGCTTTGGCTAAAGGTTACGGTATAGATGTAGTAGGGCGCTTTCTGGAAGAGAAAGGCATAGAAAACCTATTTGTAGAAATTGGCGGTGAAGTCTACGCGAAAGGAAAAAACTTACAGAAAGATAAATACTGGGAAGTGGGCATATTAGATCCGCGGTCTGATCAACTGAATCAGTTTTATTACGCTTACGCAAAAATAAAGGATAGAGCCATGGCTACTTCAGGTAATTATTTTAACTATCAGGAGATCGATGGCGTCATGTACGGTCATACTCTAAGTCCTAAAACAGGCCATCCTATTAAACACTCGTTGCTTAGTGCTACCGTTTTTGCGCCTGACTGTATGACGGCTGATGCTTTGGCCACAGCCTGTATGGTGATGGGAAAGGAAAAATCAATGGATTTTTTCAAAAAGCACGCTGAGTTTGATGCCTTGCTGGTATATACTGATAGCGAAGGGCAGCTCCATCATTTTACAACCGATGGAGTGAAGGAAGATATCGAAATAGCAGAACAATGAAACCTGTAGTCAGAGAGTGGTTTGGAGATTGGTTTAACTCACCTTATTATCATATCCTTTATAAAAACAGGGATTTTGAGGAGGCTAAGAGGTTTATAGATAATCTTATTGAATATTTTCAGGTTACTCCAGATCATAAAGTCTTGGATCTCGCATGTGGCAAGGGCAGGCATTCTGTCTATATGAATGAAAAAGGTTTTGAGGTGGTAGGTGTGGATCTGGCAGATCATAATATTGAATATGCCAGGCAGTTTGAAAACGACACGCTTCATTTTTATGAGCATGACATGCGAGAAGTATTTGCACACCATGAATTTGACTTTATACTTAATTTATTTACCAGTTTTGGTTATTTCGGAACTGAAGAGGAAAATGAAAAGACCATAAGTTCTGTGGCAGAAGGCTTAAAGCCAAAAGGAGCCTTTCTGATAGATTTTTTAAATCCACATTGGGTTATGGATAATATGGTACCTTATCAGGAAAAAGAGGTGGAAGGTATAGAATTTAAAATATCCAAGCAGCTGAGTGATGATGGCTTTATCATTAAAAATATAGAATTCACCGATCATGGTAAGCGGTATAAGTTTTATGAGCGTGTTAAAATTTTGTATAAAGAAAGCTTCATTAACTACTTTACCAAAGCAGGCTTGCATGCAGTGAAGCTTTTTGGTGATTATGACCTAAATGCTTACGATGAGAAAAAATCTGAACGTATGATTTTTATTGCCCGAAGTGAATAAATAGCGGGTCTAACTGCAACAATGTTGTATATTTGCCGTTTAATCCAATTTAAATGGCTTTTAATCTGATATTTTTATTTTTAGCGGCTGCCATTCCAGGAGCAGTTGCATTTTTTATACCTCAGAAGCAAGGGATAAATTATAAGTTGATATTGGTATTTGCAGGTGCTTATCTGTTTGCCATTACCATTATACACATATTGCCTGAGCTTTTTGCGCGTTCTGAAGATCCTACCAGCATAGGCCTTTATATTTTGATAGGCTTTTTTATCCAGCTTATTTTAGAGTATTTCTCTTCTGGTGTAGAGCATGGGCATATGCATGAGCATGGAGAAAATCATAACCATGCCAAAAGTGGCGCCATCATGGTGCTATTGGCTTTATCGGTGCATGCGTTTTTAGAAGGATCCTTATTAGCGCACCCCAGTACGGTGCATGCGCACCATGAATCAAGAACATTGCTGTTCGGCATTTTGCTACATAAGGCTCCGGCGGCTTTTGCTTTAATGTCTATTCTGGTATGCCAGCTAGGCAAAAAGGCTATGACAGGCATATTCCTTCTGATCTTTTCATTGGCCTCTCCTTTTGGGTTGGTTCTGGGGGATTATTATGTGGAGCATCAAGCATTTTCTCCAGAGTCATTTACCATAATTTTTGCCATAGTGAGTGGTAGCTTTTTACATATCTCTACTACTATCATATTTGAAAATAACGCGAACCATTTGTTTAACGCCAGAAAGTTAGGTGTAGCTATTTTTGGAGCTCTTATCGCTGTTATGGCAGAAGTGTATTTTTAATTTCTTCTTTTTTCTCTTTAAATAACTCCATATCTTGCATTGAAATCATATTAAATAAAAAATGATGAAGGCAATAGGATTAGCTTTACTACTAGTTTTAGTTACGGTTGAATTTACTAAGGCTCAGTTTGATGAAAGCCAGTTAACCAACTTAAGGAAAGTAGAAAAATACGGCAGGTTAAAACGTACAGGCACCGCTATGGCTGTTGGTGGGGGTGTAATGACTGCAGCTGGTATAGTGCTCATAAGTCAGGCCGATTGGGAAGATACGAGTGGCTACGGAAGTAATAATAACACTGTTACTACTGATGATCCTGAAGGAGTAGCAGGAATCCTTTTTACAGTAATTGGGGTGCCACTAACGGTTACTGGGGTAGTATTGGCTATTGTTGGTCATAAAAAAGAAAAGGAATATGAGCGAAGGCTTGACAGGGTGAGCGCGGGCTACTTTAGAAAGAACGGTGCTACTGGCATTACGCTTACTTACCGGTTTTAGCTCCTATATTGAAGTAGAATAATAAAGACATTTATATCATTAAGTAAAGCTCTTCGCTGATAAGTGAAGAGCTTTTTTATTTGTTCGAACATTAAACATTATACTTTTCGATAACGTTTGCAGTGTAGTATTTCGTCGTATGCTGGTTTTTTTGCAAATTAGGGAAGCGGCTTTAGGCGAAAAAATATTACTAATCAACAATTAAAAGTATGATCAATAAAATCCAGACATTAAGTGGCTATTTTTACGATTACCAAAAGAGTGTTCAAGACCCTGAGCACTTTTGGAGTAGAGTAGCCGATGCGTTTTACTGGCATAAGCGATGGGATAAGGTAGTGGAATGGGACTTTGATAAGCCAGATGTAAAGTGGTTTAAAAATGCCCAGTTAAACATCACTGAAAACATCCTGGAAAGGCATCTCTTTTTGCTGGGTGATAAGCCGGCCATCATCTGGGAACCCAATGATCCTAAAGAAGATAACAGGATTATTAGTTATAAGGAATTACATGAAATGGTCTGTCAGTTTGCTAACACTCTAAAAGAAAATGGAGTGGGTAAAGGTGATAGAGTAATTATATATATGCCCATGGTGCCTGAGGCAGCTGTGGCTATGCTGGCCTGCGCACGTATTGGTGCGGTCCATTCTGTAGTATTTGCAGGGTTCTCATCTCAATCTTTGTCAGATAGAATTAATGACTGTGAAGCTAAAATGGTACTTACCTCTGATGGTAATTTTAGAGGTGAGAAAAAGATAGAAGTGAAGACTGTGGTAGATGAAGCACTCGAATCAACCTCTACAGTAGAGAAGGTCATAGTGTATAAAAGAACTTGTCAGGAAGTGACTATGGCTGAAGGGAGAGATATTTGGTGGCATGAGGCCATTGAAGGTGTTTCTACAGAGAATAAGGCCGAGATCATGGATTCTGAAGACATGCTTTTTATTCTTTATACTTCAGGTTCTACCGGTAAGCCTAAGGGAGTTGTGCACTCTTGTGGTGGTTATATGGTGTATTCTTGCTATTCTTTTCAGAATGTATTTCAATATAATCAGGGAGATGTCTATTGGTGTACGGCAGATGTTGGTTGGATCACCGGTCACTCTTATATAGTTTACGGCCCACTATTAGCTGGTGCTACTACTCTTATGTATGAAGGTGTGCCTACTTACCCTAATGCAGGTCGCTTTTGGGAGATATGTGATAAATATCAGGTGAACCAGTTCTATACAGCCCCTACTGCTATCAGGGCTTTGCAGGCCTATGGTGCTGAAGCCTTAAAGCCGTATAAACTAGATTCTTTGCGTGTGCTGGGTTCTGTAGGTGAGCCTATTAATGAAGAAGCCTGGCACTGGTATCATGATCATGTGGGTAAAGGAAGATGCCCTGTGGTAGATACTTGGTGGCAAACAGAAACTGGTGGAATTTTGGTTTCTCCCATAGCCAGTGTTACGCCTACTAAACCATCTTATGCCACATTACCGTTGCCAGGTGTACAATTGGCCATTTTAGATAATGATGGTAATGAGCTTAAAGGTAATAGTGTAGAAGGAAACCTTTGTGTGAAATTCCCTTGGCCTTCTATATTAAGAACTACTTATGGAGATCATGATAGGTGCAAGCAGACCTATTTCTCTAGCTTCAAAGGCTATTATTTTACGGGTGATGGCGTGAAGCGCGATGAAGATGGCTACTACCGTATTTTAGGTAGAGTAGATGATGTTATTAATGTTTCTGGCCATAGAATGGGTACTGCAGAGGTAGAAAATGCTATTAATGAACACCCTAAAGTAGTGGAATCCGCAGTGGTTGGTTATCCGCATGATATTAAAGGACAAGGAATTTATGCCTATGTAATTTGTGATATGGAAGGTCGTTCTGAAGATAACCTGAAACAGGAAATTAGAGTGACGGTAAGTAAAATTATAGGACCTATCGCTAAGCCTGATAAGATACAGATTGTGCCAGGATTGCCTAAGACCAGATCGGGAAAAATCATGAGGAGGATTTTAAGAAAAATAGCGAGTGGAGATACAGAAAACCTCGGAGATACTTCTACATTGCTCAATCCAGATGTTGTAGATGAAATCATTAAAAATGTAATATAATCCATTTTAATATGTTATTATCATTAATGGTGACATGTGGATTGAATCTATGAAGAGAATAAAATCCCGAAATGGAAATACTATTTAGCAACAAAGGTCTTTATTATTGAATAAAGGCCTTTTTTATTGTTGGCACATTATTTACATTTGTTGAATGTTGTCATGAAAATTACATAGGTGGTGAAATATCGATATTTTAGTATAATTTTTCTTTTTTTTAGTGTATATAATTTAGCTAACGCTCAAATAACTTATTCTAGTAAGAGCAACTACTCAGGGAATTGGGAAGATCAAGCTACATGGTCAAGTACAGGAGGCTGGGGAGGATCACCTACTACGCCTAATAACCCTACAAATAATAATGCTATCGGTATCAACTTATATGGCTATATCAGAACTGCAGGGTCCTTATCAGTGCAAAATGCGAGTCCTAAAATCCATATTTATGACACCTTGTATGTGGATGGCGATTTAACCCTTGGTTCTAGTGCTTCAATAGAAATTCATGATAATGGCGTTCTAATCGTAACGGGTTCATATACTTCTTATGGCGGTTTTAAAAGTGATAATAATGGTAGAGTAGTGGTACTAGGAGACCTTAACATTAATGATGGAACTGCCGTAACCACCAATTCTAATTTTTATATTTTTGGAAATCTGAATAATAATAATGGTACTATAGGTGATGGCTCTAACAACTGCGCCACTACTTGGTGGGGGACTCCCTCCTGTAATCCTACAGATTATACTGCTACGGAAAGTGATTTATATAATGATGACAGACCACTTTATGATTTCGTAAGAAATGGAGGGGTGCTTCCTATTGAGATCAGTGATTTTTCAGCACAAGTTGCTGATCATGCTGTTGAACTTACCTGGGTTACGCTTACAGAGTTAAATTTCGATCATTTTGTGATAGAAAGATCAGTGGATGCAGTGGACTTTGAGGAAGTGGGGTACTTAAGAGGTAACGGAAATTCTTCTGAAGTAATTGATTATGCCTGGACTGATTATGCTCCGGCTGAAGGAGTAGCCTATTATAGACTTAAAGCTGTCGACTTTGATGGCTTTATAGAATATCATGGTTTAGTAAGAGTGGAGTATGTAGCGCATGGTCTGAGTTATCAATTGTATCCAAACCCAGTGACTAATCATAGTATAACTGTAAAAAGCACCCAGCAACTCAAAAAGTTGGTAGTGATTTCTGCCAAAGGAGATCTATTAGAGCTTGCTATTGATGGAGATGGTTATACGAATGAGTTGTCTATTCCGCAGAACATGGCCAAAGGTTATTATATAGTTCAGCTTACATTTGCTAGTGAGTTAATCACTCAAAAAATATTGATTAACTAGTTCCAATTAAATTGGTTAATTAGGAAAGCAGGGGTAGTTTTAGCCTTCCAAATGATTTTATAAGAAGACATTTTTTATGCTAGAATTATCCAATGTTTCTTTTGCCTATAACCATGATCCTATATTAAAATCAATCAATTTTAGCCTGGCTCAGGGGCAGCATTTAAGTGTAATAGGAGCCAGCGGATGTGGTAAAACTACTCTTTTGGAAGTGATATATGGCTTACTTTCTTATGAGGGTGTGGTGAGCTGGGGAGATAGAAAAATTACTAAGCCAGAAGATAAGCTGGTGCCAGGCGAGCCTTTCATAAAATACCTTTCTCAATCTTTCGATCTATACCCTTTTCATAAGGTTTCAGAAAATGTAGGTAAGCACCTAAAGCTGATGCCTATGGATGAAAAACAGGATCGGATACAAGAGCTGCTGGAGATGGTGGAGATGGAAGATTTTGCTGATATACAGACTAAATATCTTAGCGGTGGTCAGCAGCAGCGGGTAGCCATAGTGCAGGCATTGGCACAAGAGCCGGAGCTGCTTTTGCTCGATGAGCCTTTTAGTCACATAGACCAATATAGAAGAAATAACTTGCGTAGGAATATCTTTAATTACCTGAAAGAAAAGAATATTACCTGTATTGTAGCTACTCATGATCCTACTGAAGTCCTTTCATTTTCTGATGATGCCATAGTAATGAAAGAAGGCGAAATAATAGCTCATGAAACGCCAACCCATTTATATTATAACCCGGCTAATAAGTATGTGGCTAACTTGTTTGGAGAGGTATCAGAAGTAGAAGCTAATGTTATATGGCCGCAGCTAAATAGTGATAAGAAGGTGCTACTTTATCCGCATGATCTGTATGTGACTGAAAGAGCGACATTATCAGCTACGGTGGTGAAAAGCTACTTTTGTGGTAAAGACTATTTGGTGGAAGCCAGGTATAATGGTAAGAAGCTGTTTTTTAACAATCCTGAAGCTTTAGAGGGAAATAAAGAAGTAAATCTGGCTGCTGATTATGACAAGTTAAAGGGCCGATTAGAAAAATAAAAATAATTCCGATGGCTTTTATGTGAGCCATCGGAGGTTGTATTATTTATCTGGATTGTAAGTAGTTTTTGAACTCTTCATAATCTGATGACATCAGCTCGCTTTTCTTTTCCTTGTCAGCGTATTTAGCTAGTCTTTCAGGAATGTCAACTTCTCCTATCACCTCTTCTACCGTGTCTTTAAACTTAGCTGGGTGAGCTGTTTCCAAAAACAAACCTGTGGCTTGTTCGTCTTGAAGTAAATAATTTTTAAGACCTAAATAGCCAACTGCTCCATGCGGATCCATAACGTATCCTGTCTCATTAAACACCTCTTTCATAGCCTTTTTTGTTTCTTCATCTGTGAAGCTAAAGCCCTTTATTTCGGCAGTAATGTCATCCCAGTTTTTGTCATATAATTCCTGAAGTCTATAGAAATTACTAGGATTACCTACGTCCATGGCATTGGAAATAGTGGCTTTAGAAGCCATTGGCTCATATTTGCCAGAAGTAAGATAATTAGGAACTATGTCATTAATGTTAGAAGAAGCAACAAAGCCTTTGATATCTAGTCCCATTTTTTTGGCTAAAAGACCAGCAGTCAGGTTTCCGTAATTGCCACTGGGTACTGAGAATACAAGATCCTTCTCTGGTAGCTGTGCCTTAGCCCAGAAGTAATAAAATGACTGTGGAATTAACCTGGCAATATTTATTGAGTTGGCTGATGTGAGTTTCATTTTTTGATTTAACTCCTTATCTAAAAAGGCCGTTTTAACTAGTTTTTGACAGTCATCAAAATTACCATCTACCTCTAAAGCCGTTATATTCTGGCCTAATGTGGTAAGCTGCTTTTCTTGTAGATAACTCACTTTTCCTTTAGGATAAAGAATAACTACATCTACATTTTCAACTCCTAAAAAGCCGTGAGCTACAGCACTTCCCGTATCACCTGAGGTCGCTACAATCACCGTTACCTTTTGGTCACTTTCTTTTGAAAAGTAACTTAAGCAACGAGCCAGAAAGCGTGCTCCTACATCTTTAAAAGCCAGGGTAGGTCCATGAAATAATTCCAGAGCATAAATATTATCTTTTACGGCTACCGCTGGAATATCAAAATTTAGTGTATCAGAAATAATGGTGGCCAGATCTTCCTTTGGAATATCTCCTTCTGCCAGTGGCGTAGCTACTTCTAATCCTATTTCATCGAGCTTGAGAGTAGATAACTTTTCGAAAAAGCTTTTGGGTAACTGAGGTATGCTTTCAGGCATAAAAAGGCCATTGTCATCAGGCAATCCTTTTATTACCGCTTCTTTGAAGCTTACCGGCGCTACTTGTCTGTTGGTACTATAATACTGCATTTTAAATTACTTTAGCACCTTCTGCATTAATAGCTGAGAGGTATACTTTATGATCTATTTCTAGTAATGAATAATAATTTGTGAAAGCTTCGCCAATCTTTTCTGCTATGGCTTTACCCTTAGTAAGTGCAAAAATGGATGGCCCTGATCCTGAAATACTACATCCGAGAGCTCCATTGTCTAAAGCTAATTTTTTGGCTTTATCATAGCCCGGAATAAGCACTGAGCGGATAGGTTCCACTATGTAATCTTCTAAAGAGCGGCCTATGAGTTCATAATTTTCAGTGGCGAGACCTGCAATTAGACCTGCCACATTTCCCCATTGACTAATGGCGGTCTCCAGGCTCACATCTTTCTTGAGTATGCGCTTAGAGTCAGAAGTTTTTACCTCTATCTGAGGGTGAACCACCACCACATGCAAATCTTTAGGGTAAGGCACATTAATTACATCCAGCGGGCTGTAGCTTCTTACTATAGTGAAGCCGCCTAGTAAAGCCGGGGTTACATTATCAGCATGGGCTTTTCCTGAGGCGCACCGCTCCCCTTCCATTGCAAATTTTACCAGCTCCTGTTTGCTGAAGGGCTGCCCTAACAACTCATTGGCAGCAAATACCGCAGCGGCAGAGCTGGAAGCACTAGAGCCTAAGCCACTGCCTGGCATCACCCTTTTTTTGACATTAATTTCAAAACCATCAGAAAGCCGGGCTTCATCTAATAATGCCTGAATGGCTACGCCTATTACATTTTTTTTAGGATCAAGTGGCAAATCTTCAAAACCTGGAATAGGATTGATTTTAATGCCCTTGTCACTTTTTATCACTTCGAGTTCATCACCAATACCATCTAAAGCCAGGCCCAGTACATCAAAACCAGGACCTACATTGGCTACAGTGGCAGGTGCAAAAACTTTTATCTTTTCCATATCAGTTAGCATTGGCTATTCTCATGATATCGGCAAATATTCCGGAAGCAGTTACTTCAGCACCAGCACCAGCACCTTTCACTACCAGTGGTTGCTCAGGGTATCTTTTGGTGGTGAAAAGGACTATATTATCTTTTCCTTCCAGGTTATAAAGTGGGTGTGAGCTTTCTATAAGCTGTACGCCTGTTTCTGCTTTGCCTTTATTGAAAGTAGCAACGTATTTTATTTTTTTACCTGCTTTTTTAGCATCAGCTATCATCTTTTGGAAGGTGGCCTCATGCTCTTCAAGCTTATTGAAAAACTCCTCAATAGTAGGAGCATTCATGCATTCGTCAGGGATAAATGCTCTTGAAGGGATGTCATCTATCTCCATGTTCAAGCCACTTTCTCTTATAAGAATGAGTATTTTTCTCTTTACATCTACTCCGCTAAGATCTATTCTTGGATCTGGCTCCGTATAACCTTCTTCCTGCGCTTGTCTTACTATATCAGCAAAGCGAGTATTTTCATTGAAATTATTGAAAATGAAATTCAAACTACCAGAAAGAACGGCCTGTATTTTTATGATTTCATCACCACTTTTTATCAAATCATTAAGTGTGTTGATTACCGGCAGCCCTGCTCCCACATTGGTCTCAAACAAGAACTTGGCTTTATATTTTAAGGCTGTCTTTTTAAGGTTCAGGTATTCTTCATAGGAATTAGTACACGCTATTTTGTTAGGCGTTACTACCGAAATACTCTCTTTTAAAACACCATTATAAACCGACGCGATATCTGCATTAGCTGTATTATCTATGAAAATGCTGTTTCTTAAGTTCAGTTCGGCCATCTTTTGTAAGAATGACTCAGTAGTCATAGGCTCACTTTCGTGCTCCAATTTGTTTTTCCACTCTTTGAGATCCATGCCTCTTTCTTGGAAATACATCTTTCGGCTGTTAGCCAATGCTACCACTCTTAAATCTATATGATGATGTGTGGATAAGTAGCTTTTTTGTTTTCTCAACTGCTCTATTAAGGCAGATCCCACATTACCCACGCCGATCATAAACACATTTATAACACGTTTGTCAGAAAGGAAAAAGCTTTCATGTAAGCTGTTGAGTGCTTTTTTTACTTCTTTTTCATGCACTACTACAGATATGTTTCTCTCTGAAGATCCTTGTGCAATGGCTTTTATGTTTACTCCATTTTGACCCAACACACTAAACATATTGCCGCTCACTCCTACTTGCTCCTTCATGTTGGCACCTACCAGGGCTATTATGGCTAGCTCCTTCTCTACCTCTACCGGGTTAATCTTACGTGCAGATAATTCAAAGGCGAACTCTGACTCTATCGCAGTAATGGCTTTGCTTATATCACTGGTGTCTATGCCTACACAGATAGTGTGCTCAGAAGAGGCCTGAGTGATGAGTACAACGTTTACTTTTGCATTAGAAAGTGCCCTAAAAAGTCTGTGCGAGAAGTTAGGAATGCCTACCATGCCACTGCCAGAAACATTAAGCAAAGCTATGTTTTGAATGCTGGAAAGTCCCTTTATTAAATGGCCGTTGGCTGATGCATTGGCAGAGATCAAAGTGCCTGCGTCTTCTTTGCTAAAAGTATTTTTTATCCTTATCGGAATGCTTTTTTCTAACGCAGGCTGTATAGTAGGCGGATATATCACCTTAGCGCCAAAGTGAGAAAGCTCCATGGCTTCTTCGTAAGAGATCTCATTAATAGCATAAGCAGAGCGCACTAACCTGGGGTCGGCGGTCATCATGCCACTTACGTCAGTCCATATCTCCAGCTCGGCGGCATCTAGCGCTGAGGCTAATATAGCAGCGGTATAATCAGAGCCACCACGACCTAGAGTGGTCCACTGGTTGTCTTTAGAGGAGGCTATAAATCCCGGGCAGATGTAAACGGGTAGCTGCTCAGAGAAATAAGCACTGATTTTAGGTACGGTAACACCGAAATCTACATTGGCCCTGCCATAATTATTGTCAGTAATAATAAACTCCTGAGGTTTTGCCAGGCTGGTGTTTATGCCGCAGTCATTAAGGAAGTCCGTTATAATGGTAGAAGAAAGTTTTTCTCCAAAAGAAAGAATTTTGTCGCTGGTTTTAGCGGTAAGTTCCTGAATAAGGAATACGCCTCGACAAATATCTTCAAGATCGTTTAATAATATTTTTACTTTACCGAGGGTTTTGCTTTGTGCTTTTACGGATATCAGTTCCTGAACGGTTTTTATGTGCTTTTGCTCTACCTGATTGAGAAGTTTCAGGTAGCCCTCATCTCCGTTAGAAGCCTTAAGGCTAGCGTTTACCAGCTGCGTAGTAATGCCGCCTAATGCAGATACTACAGCTATTAGGCTGCCTGCTTCTTGTTTTTGAACTATGATGTCTTTTACCAGCGTAATGTTTTTAGCTGAGGCTACTGATGTACCGCCAAATTTTAAGACCTGCATAAACAGATAAGTTTATAATTAATAAAATGAGATGTGTTTTATAAGATGGAGCCCATGCCCCTAATGGTGATATATGAATATTAACCCCGCAAAGGGGTAATAATGGTAGTAATAATAATATTGCCCATCCCTAGAATAGAGTTTAGTGTGATGTTCGTGTATGTGAAAAGAGGTTTCACCTAGTGATTATTATTACTTGATTGCCAGCCAAAGGTAATGCTTAATTTTTAATTGAAAAATTTTACCATATCTTTTTATTGATTAAAATGATTATGGCCAATTAATCTTTGGCAAAATAAGAAAAGGGCTGCCTCAAAAGTAAATACTAATAAGCCGACCTGACTTAAAGTTACTTTTGTGACAGCCCCTCTTAGGTTACTATTACAATCTATCAACTATCCGCTTCAAACGTGATAGGTATTTCTAATTTCATTTTTACAGGCTCATTTCCTTGCTTAGCAGGAGTCCAGGTCCAATTGGTATTTTTAATGGCTTCTACAGCTGCTTCATCCAGAGCTTCCATATACTCCTTATCTTTAGTGTAATACATAGCTTCCATAGGTTTCACTTCGTCTATTTCGCCATTTTCATCTACTATAAATTCTACTATTACAGTTCCTCCTACATTGTTATCTAATGCTTCTTCAGGATACTCCACATTGGCTTTGATGGCTTCGTAATATGCTTCGAATCCGTTTTTAGGTTCAGCACCAACTTCTACATTTTTATTGTATTCTTTACGCATCAGCTCCTGATTAGCAAAGTGACCTTCAGCATATTTTACAAACTTGTTTAGATCCTGATCATCATCTATTCCATCTACTTTTACCTGATAATTTCCTTTTACAGTTACTATATTTCCATCATCAGTCTGTACGTAGCTGTATTCTAATTCAGGGTATTTTTCTACCAGTGCTTGTATGGTAGAGTCTTCATCATAAACAACGGTATTATTGGGAGCCTCGGTATTGCTATTATCAAGTGATACCGCAGTTGAGTCTGTCGTTTCTTCGTCGTTTTGCTTAGGGGATTCACATCCTACCACGAAGATCATAAATGCTAACGCTCCTATAAAAAGGATCGCATACATGTTGATATCGAATTTGTTAATGTTATTTTCCATCTTGATTTTCACGGTTTGGTATTGTCTTCACTTATGACAAAATAGTACCACATATATTATTGTTCTGAAAATCAGTTGGTTAGTGTATTTTGAGGAAGTTTAAAGTGTGGAAAATCTTTCTCATCTGATGAATTTAGAGAGTATATTCATGGTCTGAGCGTAATATCCGCCCCCAAACAAATTAACATGCACCAGAAGCGGATATAAGTTGTAGATGTCCCATCGATCTTTGTAGCCTTCTGGTAGAGGAAAAATGCTCAGATAAGCATCATAAAATGATTGGTCAAACCCGCCAAAGAGAGTAGTCATGGCTAAATCCACTTCTCTGTGAGCAAAGCTGACGGCCGGATCTATGAGCACAGGCTCGCCATTGTTACCTACCATAGTATTTCCGCCCCACAGGTCTCCGTGTACAAGAGTTGGAGCTTCGTCTGATAAAAGTGCAGGTAACTTATCAGCAAACTCACAGAATTTATCATAATCTCGCTGATTCATTTTGCCGTTAGAGAGCGCCAATTTTACTTGCGGTGCTATTCGGTTTTTATAGAAAAAGTCTGGCCAGCTGGTGGTAGAAGTGTTGCTTTGGTTCAAGGAGCCCATATAATTGTCATGATCGAGCCCGTATTGTTCTGCTGTTTGCTGGTGCAGGCAGGCTAATCCTTCTGCTAAAGTTTTGCTGTAGTTAGGACTTTTGGCTGATGATTTTATATTTTCAAGAATCAGGCAGGAATATTCATCACCTTCATAAGTAAAGATTACTTCAGGTAATTTTATGCATTTGGGTTTAGCCAGAAGTTGCAAGCCTTTAGCCTCTACTTCAAACATATTAGGATATAGGCTTGCACTATTCCACTTCAGGAAAAACTCCCCCTTTGTAGTGGTAGCTGTGCCTCCGTGATTAATGCAGCCACCAGAGGCAGGGCTAAAATCACTTATACTTCCAATTTTCTTTTCGCAAAACTCACGTATTTCTTTAGGTATTACCATGGAGGGCGAGGTTTAGGTCATTAATTAAATCATCAGCTTCTTCTATGCCAACAGATAATCTGAGTAAATGATTTGATATACCAGCCTTTTCTTTTTCTTCATCAGATATTTTTGAATGTGATGTCTGTGCCGGAGAGGTAATAGTGGATTCTACTCCTCCTAAGCTCATTGCCGGAGCTATGAGCTTCAGCCTTTTTACAAATGCATCAGGGTCAATTTTTACTTCGAAAGAGAGCATGCCGCCATAGCCTGACATTTGACTGGTGGCCAAATCATGCTGTGGATGTGTTGATAATCCTGGATAATAAACGTTGGAAATTTCTGAGTGGCCCTCCAAAAACTTACTGATAGCATGGGCATTTAAATTTTGCTGCTTTACTCGCAGTGATAAGGTTTTTATGCTTCTTTCTAATAAATAGCAAGATTGAGCATCTAAGTTGCCTCCAAAATGAATGGCTGATGACCATGCTTTTTGCATAAGCTCCTCTGAAGAAATTATGGCGCCACAGCATAGGTCACTGTGCCCTCCCAGATATTTAGTGCCGCTGTGCAGTACTATGTCTATACCCAGCTCTATTGGATTTTGATTAATGGGTGAGGCAAAAGTATTATCAATGAGTGTAATAAGATTATTGGCCTTAGCTAATGTACTTATGGCTCTGATGTCAATGATTTTGAGTAAAGGATTGGAGGGAGTTTCTATGTATATAAGCTTGGTGTTAGGCTGAATAGCCTTTTCAAAATCTGAGGCTGATAGGCTGTTTACCAAAGTAAACTCTATACCGAAGCGGTTTAGCTCATTAGTTATGGCATGGTGAGTGCCTCCATAAAGATCATTTTGAAATATAGCATGATCTCCGGTTTTGAGGATAGAAAAAAGAGCAGTGGTAATAGCGGCCATACCAGAGCTAAATACCATAGCCTTCTCTCCTTTTTCTAAGGCAGCTATTTTGTCTGAAACTACCTGCTGGTTGATGGTATTAAAATAGCGCGGATAGGCGTGGACGTCTACGTCTAGATAATCATAGGCTGTGGAGGTAAATACGGGTGTATTGACTCCTTTGGTCATGGTGTCTGCCTTGGAGCCTGCATGTACGCAGGCCGTGGCTTTTGATGTAGGCTGATTCATATATTATTTCCATTTTATTACTTCTCCGTGTTTTTGAATGTTAATATAATCAGGAATAGCATTAAGGATCTCCGTATGAAGCGCTTCTACTAACTTTCTCTTCAGGTAGCTTCTATGCATTATGATAGATACCTCTCTTACCGGTTTGGGATCTACGAATGATCTTAATTTTGATTTACTGTTTTTATCAAAATCCAATGTGGCGAGCTCTGGTAGCAAGGTAAATCCTCCGTTTTTATCTACTATCTTCTTCAGTGCTTCTAGCGAGCCGCTTTCATATTTAAATTGTGTGTCTTTGTCTTCATAAGTATGGCAGAGGTTTAAGACTTGATCTCTGAAGCAGTGGCCCTCATTTAATAACCAGATTTCATTTGCTGGTAGCTCTTCTACATGAAGCTTGTCTTCATTATATAAACTGCTTCGGTGAGATACATAAGCATAAAACTCTTCATAAAACACCGGTTTAGTAATCAGCCCGGGATCATTAAGAGGCGTTACTATCAGGCCAAGATCTAACAGTTCATTTTTAAGTTTTTTTAAGATCTCATTAGTTTTAAGCTCCTCTACCTTAATTTTTACGTTAGGGTATTTCTCTATAAAGTTACTGATAAATAGTGGTAGAAGATACGGACTTAAGGTAGGTATGATGCCTATGCTCAGTTCACCCGCTACTTCTCCTTTTTCTTCAGCTACCAGCTCCTTAATTTTTTTTGATTCGCTAAGTGCTAGTCTGGCCTGAGCTATAATTCTTTTGCCTACATCTGTAGGTACCACAGGCTGTTTACTTCTATCAAAAATCATTACACCTAGCTGCTCTTCCATTTTATGGATTTGCATACTAAGGGTAGGTTGGGTTACGAAACAAGATTCTGCTGCCTTTCCGAAGTGTCTGTAGTTGTCTACAGCTATTATATATTCAAATTGAATTAAAGTCATAATGGAGGTTTCGGGCAAATTAAATAATAAAAGCTGAATCAGGAAACGACTTGTTTACCTCTTATTTATTTCAGTTCAAGTGGTTTCCTTTCTTGATAAACAATAATATATTATAATAATCATATAAATATCATTTATTGACTCTAAATTTATAGTTATGGCTTTTAATGGAAAAGAAGGAGAATTTATCTCTTTACAAACTGCGATAAGATGGACCAAGCATTATCAGCGGGAAAACCCTGGCAGGGTTAAGGCTATTTTTTATGGAAAGGAAAAATTACAGCAGCTCTTGGCTGAAAAGGATAAACAGGGTAAAGCAGTTGGGCTAAGAATATACTTTGCCAAAGATGACTATGGAGAGGATAAGTTAATATTAGTGGCTGCTACGGCGGATGAAAATAACATTTTGCCTGAGGGTGAAAATGATATCAATTATATGATTTTGGATGATGGAGCCGCGTGCCCTCCCAAATGCCCGGGCCAAGAAGATCTACTGGCTTGAACATAATGCCTGTTTTATTCTTTTACTTAATGTCAATAACAAATTATTGCTGTGGAGTACGAAAATCTTTATGACGTAATCAGCTATATCATGATTTTTAGTGCAGTAGCTTCGCTATTAATTGGCCTAAGAGATTCTGCCAATATTTCGAAGTTCGTTCTGACACTTGTTTTCTTTTCCTTTCTGTTGGATCTGATTTTTGCTGTATGTTATGACTTTTTTGGTGTATATATTCCCTATCACGGAGTAGTCTACAGAATAATAGAACTTCTTTTGTTAGTTGAATTTTATAAAAGAATATTTAAATTTAGGAAAATTTTTATCTTGGCAATTATAGAATTACTGATATTAGCTATTTTCTGCTATTCTGGCTTTAATAATAACTATCTCAGGGTTTCTAACAGTATTCTGTTTAGTGTTCTATCTGCCTTATTTTTTATTAAATATTTAAGAGAAATGGAAAAAGAAAATCCATTAGAAGATTCTTTATTCTGGATTAATTCAGGTTTCCTCATTTATTTTTCTGGCTTTCTGTTCATATCCTTATTTTTTGAACTATTGAGTAAGATTGACAGGGCCTCGGCCGTTATATCATATATGTTTCATAATCTATTGGGTGTGGTTAAAAATATTTGTCTGGCGTATGGTTTTTGGGTGGCTCAACGAAAATCAAGAGAGGTAGGATGTTAATGAGTGCAGAAATTCCAAATATTACTGCATTGGTAATAGTAGGTACATCTACCACTTTACTATTAGCAGGCTGCATAATATTTTTTATTATTTATTATCGATCCCGGATGCTGCAAAACAAAATAGCTACTCAGCAGCTGGAAGCAGACTATCAGAGAGAGCTGTTGCAGGCCACTGTAGATTCTCAGGAAAAAGAGCGCAGAAGAATAGCAGCAGAACTGCATGATGGTGTAGGTGCCATGTTATCAGCAGCTAAGCTCAATCTCAATATGCTAAAAAAAGGCACTATTCCTTCTGATGAGATGGAACTGGCTATGGTAGATACCAAAGAAATGATAGATAGCACCATAGAAACGGTGCGAAAAATATCCAAAGCTTTATTACCATCATCACTGGAAATTTTTGGATTAGGAAGAGCTTTAGAAGAACTGGTAGAAAAATTAACTACACCACAAACCAAAATATATTTTCATCAGAGGGGAGAAAACGTTAAATTAAACCAACAGGATGAACTCCTGATTTACCGAATTGTGCAAGAATTAATTAATAATGCTCTTAAACACGCAGAGGCTTCCGAAGTGTGGGTAAATGTGGATTGGAATAATCCTATTAATTTAACAGTTTCTGATAATGGAAAGGGTTTTGATTTAGTAAAAACTAAGCAAGACATCAGGCGAGGAATAGGATTATACAGTATAGAAAACCGAGTGAGTTTAATTAAGGCAGAGGTACAATTCGATAGCGAAATAAACAAAGGCACGCGAATAAGAATTGTTTTAGGAACTTAATGAAAGTATACATAGCAGATGATCAAACCCTTTTTAGAAAGGGCATGGCTAGATTAGTAAAATCCTTTCCGGGGATTTTAGAGGTGAAAGAAGCTGAAAATGGAAAAGAATTACTGGATTTGGTAAAGGAGAACCCTCCTAATGTGATTCTCATGGATTTGGAAATGCCTGTAATGGATGGCATAGAAGCCACGGAGAAAGTCATAAGTCGCTATCCTGACATAAAAGTGATAATACTTTCAATGCATGATAGCCAACAACATATATTTTACCTGATGGAGGTAGGGGCTCATGCCTTCTTACTAAAAAATGCTGAGCCAGAAGAGGTAGAAGAAGCCATAAATTCGGTAATAGAAAAAGATTTTTATCAAAACCAGCTGGTGGTAGATGCTTTAAGAAAAGGTGCCAGAGATAGGAAAAAGGCAGAATCAAGGCCGATTTTTAATCATACACTCTCCCTTACAGAACGCGAAAAGGAAATACTTTTGCTCATATGCCGGGAGCTTACTATGAAGGAAATAGGAGAGAAATTATCTCTTTCAGAAAAGACCATTCATAATCACCGAGCCAGGATTATGGACAAAACAGGTGTGCGAAATACCGTAGGTCTCGTAAAATATGCGTATGAAAGTGGTCTGCTAGACTAAATACCTTACATATGACATATTAGGTAAATTTACCTAATTGTTTAGTATAAAATACCCATACCATAAGGGTTGACTCTTAATTGAAATACGTGTAAATTACTAAATATCAAATGGTTGATTAAGGGGAATCCTCTAAGTGTAACTACTTGGGGAGATTCTGAAAAAATTATCAATTAATCGATTTATAACTTGCCATCACTAATCGCCCAAAACTCTTAGTAGATGAAAAGTAAACGTATTCTGATTATCCATCAAGATGAAGAAACAAGGAGAGAAATGCATAGCATACTTTCCCATTTTGATTTTGACCTTATGTATGCTACAGATGGCCTTCATGGCTTATATGCGGCAAAAGAGAATCAGCCTGATTTGATTATCACTGATATTGATATAGCTGTGCTTAACGGCCTTGATATGGTGGATATGCTCAGAAATGAGGAATCAACTAAAGATATAAGTATAATATGCCTGCACGGGGAAATGGATCTGAATTATATTCGTTCAGCCAGAGAACTGGAGGCAAGTGCCTTTTTAATAAAACCATATTTGGATAACTCTCTCATATATGCCGTAAAAAAGTCTTTGGGAGAGACGGATCTGAAGGTTAATAAAGAAAGAAGGCCTTTGAGATATGAAGAATGCAGAGCTCAGCAATTAGCGTTTATAAACTACGCCTGAGCAAGTGTCTTAATTTAATATAATTATTGGTTTGGTTTTAACTGAGGCTACCTCTCTGTCAAAGAGGTAGCTTTTTTTCTAATGCAATGGTTAATTAAAGATGGGTCTTACCGGTAAGGTATATTCTCTCCCTTTATTTACTTCTTTTAAATACTTCATTAGTGGCTGAAAGTACTCCAGCATAGCTTTAGCATTGATGTCTTCTCCGGTAGCATCTTTTAATAGCTTACGCCAGTCTTCAGTAGCTCCTGTTTTGAGCATATTATGCAGAAATTCGCCTGTAGCTTTGCTTCCAAAATAGTTAGTAGATCTCGGATCCTGATGAAGTATATTTTTAGCTATATGGCTATGAATCTGAAATAATAATGCGTGTGATAAGGCATAGTCATAATACTGTGCGGCATCATTATTAATATGCGTTTTAGAGGTGGCATCAGCAAACTCTTCACCACGAGGAGTAGGTGGTACTATACCTTGAAATGTCTTCTTGTACTCCCACCATTTGGCATTAAACTGGTCTTCTGGTAAGTTATTGAGGTAAAGATCATGTTCGAAATGTGTCATTACTCCAGAAGAAAAAGGGATAAATATAATATGGCTCAGCGCCTCTTTTAATAATGTTCTGGTTTCATCAGTCTCCACATTAGCAGGTATAAGCTCTAGCTCAGTGAGAAATGGCTTTTGTGTAGCGGCTAACCCCATCATGCTCCCCACAGCCTCATGAAAAGCACGGTTAGCTCCACCTCTCAATAATGGAGGCACTTCTGGAGTAGAGTATGACATATAATAGTAAATATGGCCAAGCTCATGATGAGTGGTTTCATACCATTCTGCATTAGGAATAACGCTCATTAAGCTTCTCACATCTTTTTTAAGATCCATATGCCAGGCAGAGGCGTGATTGTTCTTTTTGTAACCAGCATCTGCAGGAGCGGGATATAAGCTGGAACTGTCATAAAAACTTTTAGGAAGAGGGTCAAAGCCCAGGCTTACATAAAAGCTTTCCGCTTGTTTAACCAGCCATTCTGCCCCTTTTTCTTCTAAGGTAGCATCTAAATCTATTCCCTCTACATCAATGATTGGTGACCAATCTTGTCCCCATCGGTTAGGGAGCCAGTGAGCAGGAATCATTTCCGGAACGGTAGTTACGCCATATTTTTTAGCCAGTTCATAACGTACATAAGTATGCAACTCTCGGTATAGCGGCCATACCTCTTCTATAAGCTGTCTGTTGAGTGCCATCATCTCGTCTACAGTCATGCCATAGTCAGAAACCTGGTAAGAGAAGTAATCCTGGTAGCCCAGTGCCTGCACAGTTTCATTTCTGAGTCTTCTTAAAGAATCTAAGCCTGCTTTTAGCTCTTTGCCTACTTCTTTGCTGGCATCCCAAGCAGCCTCTCTTAGTAGTAGATCATTTTCGCTTTTAAGAATATTGTCAATATCATTAGTAGAAACTGACTTATCTCCTATTTTAAAATCAAAGCCAAACAACCGTTCTGTTTGTAGAGCTTCGGCCTTAATTCTTCTTTTTACTGTTTCTTTTGCGGTAGCAGGATTATTAGCTGCAGAGTATAATATGGCCTCTAACTGTTTGACTTGAAGTGTGTCAAGTGAATTTTTATTTTCAAGAAACTTCCTGGTTTTTTCAATTACCTCCTGACTACCCGTAAATGATGCTAAGGCTTCGTTAGCCAATCGTGTTTGATAAGCATTCATCGTATCACCTTCTACAATATGGGTGTTAGAGGCCCACTCGGCCAGAGATGATTGATAGTATAGTTTCAAGTACCTGGCATTGTACTCATCAAGGAAAGCCTGCACCTCTGAATTTTGTGAGGTGCTATCTTCTTTATTGGCATTATTACATCCCCACATAAGTAATAGGGGTACCAAAAAGGCTGTAAATGTTTTTTTCATAAATCTGCGGTTAGGTTCCTTGAGACACCGCCAGATGATGACTAGTTTCTTACTAGTTCATTGCGCAGGTTATCAACATAGTTGATCAGAGCGTCTTGCCAACGTGGTGCGGCGTCCCATCTTTTCCCTAAAAATACATTACCTGAGTAAATATGTTTTATATAAAATTTATAAACGGGAGTATTAATGTTATTGGAGGTAGTCCTTGTCTTATCATCTACTATCACTTCTGAGATAAAAGCGGTTTCTGATTCTTTAATAGGGTATTCCAGCATTTCTTTTACAGATTTGGCAGTGGAGTGTACATAGTACAAAATGTACTGATAGCCGTCTGACCTAAGCTTTTTTTCCTCTCTCTCAGGATCTACAAAACCGTATTCGTAGGGGTAGTTAATCATAGCCTGGCTGATGGCTACTGTGTCAGCAAACATAGGGATAGCCAGTTTTTCAGAAGAAAAGTTGAGGTCATAGTATTCACCTCTTCTGGCTTTTATTACCCTGGGCATCTCTCCGAATTCAGGTACCGTAGTCACCAATAGGTTTTCCCGATCTTGAGAAGAGTTAGCAGCTATACGATAAAGATTGGTCATAAGATCCTTCATATCTGCGTTTTCAGCTTTCCATGCCGCTTGGCCTGGCACTATTAGGTGGGTTTCATCATGCACCTTAGAGAGAATGAGCTTAATCATGCCATTTTCTTGGGTTAGGAATACTACATTCTCTATCTCCCGGCCATTAAAGTTTCCCATAAAGGCATCAAATGACTCTTTGCCGCTATAAATATCATCCATATGGTAATAAACGACTGCGTCTATTCCTGCTTTTCTAAAACCCGGCTGAGCAGCTTCGGCCAGAGCCTTCCAGTTTCCTCTGATGTAAGGATCGGTACTCTTGGGCGGCACGTCTACCAGTACCATAGACTTAGTCTTTAAAATGTCTTTGGGTAACTCCTGAGTATATTGTAGGGAGTCCAGAATATCATGTATAGGGCGCTTGTCCTGGGCTTTTAAGGTTCCTGTTGCTAAGAAGAAAATTACAATAAGAAGATATTTGTGCATAACTTAGGGTTCTACTGTTTCAAATAACGTTGAAAAATTAGTTTATTGAAAATCAATCTGGTTTTAATTAATACCCTGTCAAATATTTATGTTCAAATGGATTATTAATCATCAGTCCAAAAAGATACGAAGGTCACCCTCGTGGGGTAAAAACCAGATGCTTACAGTAATATCCTTTTTGGTAGGGATAGTGGCTGTTTTATACATGATGGGCGTTGGCTATTTAATGGACCGCATCATTATGATTATGTTTCCTGGTGAGCCAGTGATAGAAACGTATGCCGGCTTCGTGCTATTTTACTTTACTTCAGAGCTGATTATGAGGTTCTATTTACAGGAAATACCCGCTTTAGAAGTGCAGCCTTATAGAGTGCTCCCTGTTAAAAGAAGCCATTTGATTCATTATTTGTTGATACGGTCGGCCATTACATTATTTAATTTGGTGCCTCTGTTTTTGGTAGTGCCTTTTGCCTTTAAGCAAGTGCTGCCTGCCTATGGATGGGGACTTACTTTTAGTTGGTTGCTATCTATTAGCTTGTTGTCGCTATTGTGCAGCTTTGGCATTGTTTATCTAAAGAAAACCATTTTTAAGAGCTCTTGGGTAATGCTGATTTTCGTGGGGCTGGTGCTGAGTATTTTTGCCTTAGATTACTATCATATTTATGATTTTAAAGCGGTTTCTGCTAACCTATTCATGTTATCGCTACAATCTTATGTATTGCCTGTTATCATCTTTCTGTTATTGGTGGCGCTGTACATTTTATGTTTTCATACTTTCATAAATGCGTTCTATGCTGAGCAAATGCAGGAAAAGAGGGACGACAGCAAATGGTTTAACTTCAATCCTCATTTTAAAAATGAGCTTATCACTCTGGAGCTAAGGCTGATTTTAAGGAACAAAAGGCCAAGGTCTATGCTGGTTATGTCTTTGTTTTTTATTTTATATGGCTTCCTTTTTTACACTAAAGAAAACTATATGGATGGTTATGCCATGCTCATTTTTGTTGGTATTTTCATCACTGGTGGGTTTATGATTAACTATGGTCAGTTTAGTTTTAGTTGGGAAAGTGGCTATTTTGATACTTTTCTTACCAAAAACATTAGCTATAGACAGATTATTGAAAATAAGCTCAAGCTGTTTGATTATGGATGTCTCATAGGGTTTCTGCTATCATTACCATATGGTTTTTTTGGGGCTAAAATTATCCTTATTCATATTGCAGCATTGTTGTTTAATATGGGGGTGAATTCATTCTTTATCCTTTATTTCACAGGGAAAAAGCCAAAAAGGATAGATTTGTCTAAGTCAAGTATGTTTAATTATGAGGGCACAGGCCTGGCTCAATTTCTATTAGCAGTTCCTTGCTTTATTACTCCTTTGCTGGGTTATATGCTATTTTATATTTTAGGTATGCCGGTATGGGGTGTGGTATTGGTGGCTTTTCAAGGGGTGCTAGGGATTATGTTTCGCCAGAAGCTGATAGATGTGTTAGTGAAGCGGTTTAATAATTATAAGTACGTAATAGCAGATTCACTAAGGAAGGAATAATGATAAAAATACAAGGGGTAAGAAAGCATTATAAGGATAATATTGTGCTTAATTTGCCCACCATTCAAATAGAAGGAGGTAGTACCGTAGGAATAGTGGGGAATAATGGAGCCGGTAAAACTACCATGTTTCGGGTTATTCTGGATTTGATCATGCCTAATGATGGAGAAGTGCTGCTCAAGGATATTCCTGTTAAAGGTAAAGATGAGTGGAAAAGCTTTACCAGCTCTTTTCTTGACGAAGGCTTTCTGATTAGTTTTCTAACTCCTGATGAATATTTTGCTTTTGTGGGAGGCTTGCACAAAATGTCTCCGGCTGACATTAGTCTGGCGCTGCAGCGGTTTGTAAATATATTTAACGATGAGGTGCTCGGCAAGAAGAAATATATCAGAGACCTTTCTAAAGGGAATCAGAAGAAGGTAGGCATTGCCTCAGCGTTTCTGGGTAATCCTGAAATTATTATTCTTGATGAACCTTTTGCCAACCTAGACCCCAGCACTCAAATAAAGCTCAAAAAGCTACTCATAGAATACCGAAATGATCACCCGGTAACCTACCTGATATCTAGTCATGATCTTACTCATGTTACTGAGGTGTGTGATAGAATTATTGTTTTAGAAAAAGGAGAGGTGATAAAAGATCTTAACACGTCACCTTCTACCCTTACAGAGCTGCAAGAGTATTTTAATAATGGATAGAATAAAAAAGGTCGGCTCTGTTATGAACCGACCTTTTTAAATTTCTTCAAATGGTTTTTAAGCCGCTTTTTGCTCTTGATGAGCTGCTGCTTCCATAGCTGCTTTCTTTTCTGCTGCTATTTGAGCCGGGCTACCAAACATCATATGATAAGCTTCTTTCAGTGACTTACTGTTCTTTACATCTCTGAAAATATCACGCCATTCGTGAAAATTCAATGTAATAGGGTTGTAAGTGTTTACCGGTTCTGTAAGGCCGTATTTAGGTCTTTCTTCTTCTGGCTGAAATGTACCAAATATTCTATCCCAAATGATAAGGGTAGAACCATAGTTTTTATCCAGGTATTTAGGATCACTAGAATGGTGCACTCTGTGGTGCGACGGTGTAGTGAAAATATACTCAATAGGACGAGGCAACTTATGGATATACTCGGTATGAATCCAGAATTGATATAAAACTTCTATCTGGTGACATATAAAGAATACTACCGGGTGAAAACCAGTAAGCGCCACCGGGATAAAGAATATAACTTTAATGTGCTGAGTCCAGCTAAGACGGAACGCCACAGACCAGTTGTACTTTTCTGAATTATGGTGTGTAACGTGTGTTGCCCACCAGAATCTGTTTTCGTGTCCCACTCTGTGAGCCCAATATCTCCAGAAATCAATCCAGATGATGCATAGTATATATGACCACCATGTAGGAGGAATAGACCAAGGCACTAGATTATAAAAGAATAAAATAATACCAAAGGTAACTATCTTTAACCCTGCACTCATAGCCACATTTACCAGACCTATTACAGCAGCAGAAATAGTATCTTTCGAATCATAATAGTCTTTTTTCTGCTTGTAACTTATTATCCATTCTATTGCCACTAATGACAGCATTACAGGTGCTGCATATAAAATAATGTTAGGCAAATCCATGGATAAAATTTGATCAACAGTGAATTTTTCTTTTTCCATATACACTAGGTTAAAGTAAAGTGAAACGCTAAGTTACCCCATAAAACGTTTCAAATTAAGAAATTAAGGCCATTATTTAATTGATTTTCGTCATTTTTATCGTGGCCAGATTCAGATGAACTGTCACTCCAACACATTGACCGTTTTCAAAATAATAAAGGTTTGTATTGTTATCAGGCTTTGTTAATTCATAAGTATGGTCTTCCAGTTTTTTTATTGCACAAAAGGAAGCGTAGTTTTCAGAGAAGACCTCGCTTAACTTGGGCTCATTAAAATACAGGGCTGCTATACTTTCTTTAATAGATTTGGTTAAAACTCTGTCGTCTTCATCTTTTTGCTTTATCTGATAACCGGAGCCGTTGTATGATACGGTGGTTTCCCCCTTTACTTTTTTATTAAGGATGTTTTTGCAGTAAGATTGCTTTAAATGATCACTCTCATATTGAGATTGATAAGAAGAGCTGAGCTCAAAACTGAGCAGCATACTTATTTTTGTTTTGCTCTCTATGGAGTAATCGGTAATGTTTCCTTCTACGTTTTTCTGAGCTATCATATAGCCGATAGAGTCTCCCTTCCATTCTACCCTATATATGTGTTCTTGTGCGTATGAATTTATTCCACTAAAAATAAAACCACATAACATGATAATGATCCTTATATTTAATTTGAGGGAGGTTCTTGTGGGCTTGCGTATAACCATGTAAGAAACAACGGCCTTTAAAATAAAATGTTTTCAATACTAATGGAAACCTATCCTATGCGCTGTTGTCCTTATAATAACTAACACCTAAGTGGAGGCAGAACAACAAACGATACATATTTACCTGGTAAAACGGTGCCAAAAAGGAGACAGGCAAGCCCAAAATGAGCTTTATAAGCTCTATGTTGGGGCTATGTATAATATTTGTCGCCGTATGATGGGTGAAGAAGAAGAGGCTAAGGATGTGTTGCAAGATGCATTCATTACAGCATTTTCATCTATCAGCACGCTTAAGAAGGAGGTCACTTTTGGTGCTTGGTTAAAAAGGATAGTGATTAATCATTGCTTAAATGCACTCAAAAAGAAAAAGCTCCTGATATCTGAGCTCAATGAAGGTTTCGATATGATGGAGCCGGAAGAAGAGGAGGTATGCGAATATTGTGCTTTGGAAAGCAGAAAAATACTGCAAGCCATAGATCATATTTCTGAAGGGTGCCGTACAGTGATGAATCTTTATCTCTTTGAAGGTTATGACCACAAAGAGATAGCGCATATACTTGGAATTACTGAGTCTGCCTCTAAAGCGCAGTACAGTAAGGCGAAGAGTAAAGTAAGAAAAATATTGAGTCTAAATACCTGAACATGCAAGATCAATTAAAAAACGCTGTCCAGAATCGCAGGCAGGAGTTTGATGTTTATCAGACAGACTATGATGCGGTTTGGGGCAATATAGACAAAGGGCTTAGAAAGACCCGGCGCATAAACTTATGGCAAAACATAGGTAAAATGGCTGCTGCCGTACTACTATTATGTGTGGCCGGTGTAGTTACACTTCAGTTTGCAGGTGGTGATTATAAACAAGGTTATGCTCTGCACGATGTTTCTCCTGAAATGGCCGAAACTGAGTTTTATTATTCTCAGCAGGTAGCAGAAAAATTACAGGTGATTAAGGCTAGCAATACTAATATAGATCATGAGGTAATGCAGAACCTTTCAATGCTTGATAGCGCTTATGCGGAGCTTAAGAATGATTTGAAAGATAACGCAGATAGCGAGGAAGTGATAGATGCCATGATTGCCAATTATCGCATCAAATTGCAGATTTTGGAGCAAATTATAGGAGAGATTAGAAAACATAAAGGAGAAAGTATTGATGAAGACGTTAATATTTAAATATCTGCTGTGCTTTTTGAGTATGACCGTATTAGTGGCGAAGGCAGAAGAAAAGGAAGATGCTAAATCAACCCGGTTAATAGAAAAATCATTTTTGGTAGACAAAAGCGGCTTTTTAGAGGTGATGAATAAGTACGGTCAGGTGGCTGTTCACACTTGGAATAAGGATTCTATAAAGGTAAAAGTAGAAATAGTAGGCTATGGAAAGGATGAAGATGATGCTGAAAAGCTTACTGATAGAGTGGATATTGATTTTAATAAAACAGGTCAATACCTTATCATAGAAACTATTCTGGATAGAAAATCAGGCTTTTTTAAGGAGCTGTGGAATAATATTAATGACTACTCTAAGACGCTTCTGAGCAAGAATAAAATTGAAATTAATTATGAGATTTACATGCCTAGAAACCATAATTTGGAGCTAGATAATAAGTTTGGAGATGTTTATCTGCATGAACTTTTTGGTGAATGCGAAGTGAGAGTAACACATGGTAATCTCAGGGCGAATAAGCTGAATAGTACCTCTAAAATAGATGTGGGTTATGGAGACATACGCATAAAGGAGCTAAGTGATGGGGAGCTGGTTTTGAAATCAGTGGAAGGTGAAGTATTGAAAATGGGCAAGGTAAACATCAGAAGTGTTTCTTCGGATTTGCGAATAGTAGAGGCCAATGATATTACGCTTGACTCTAAAAGTGATAGGAAGTTGGTTTTTGAAAAGCTGAATTACATCAAAGGAAATACTACTTTTTCAGAGTTAGAAATAGAGGAGCTCAACAAGTCAGTAGATATGGATATGAGTTATGGATCCGTGTCATTTAAAAGCATTCCTTTTAGTTTTAATAAAATAGATATTAGAAGTAAGTACACCGATGTTTTCTTTGATTTCTACCCCAATAGCTATTTAAAGGTAGATATCACAGCCAGAGAAGAGTCTTTGAGATTGCCTTTTGAAAATGTGAAAACTAAAAAGGAATACCTTGATGATAAGCAAAAAGACGTACGCGTGACAGGAGAGATAGGAGCAAAAACTAACTATCCGGGTTATGTGAATATAAATGCAAATGGAGGTGATATTTCTCTATCGTTAACCAGCCTTAAGCAATCAGCCAACAAGTAATAAAAAGGGTAAAAATTTTTCAAAACGGTTGTAATATTTATCTTGTCGAAAGATCAATTTAAACCGAACATGAAAATTACCCTTACCTTATTTCTTGCCTTGTGCTTTTCTATTGCTTTTTCGCAATCATCATTAAACAAATCAGCCATAAGTAAAGCTGAGAATCTGGAGTCTCAGGTTATAGAGTGGCGCCGTTACTTTCATGAGCACCCTGAGCTCTCTAACCGTGAGTTTGAAACATCTAAAAAAATAGCCGAATACCTCACTTCTCTGGGTATGGAGGTAGAAACCGGAGTAGCTAAAACCGGAGTAGTAGGCATTTTGAAAGGGGGTAAACCTGGTCCGGTAGTAGCCCTAAGAGCAGATATTGATGGCCTTCCTGTAACTGAGCGTACTGATGTGCCCTTTGCCTCTAAAGTGACTACAGAATATGAGGGCGTAAAAACCGGAGTGATGCATGCCTGCGGCCATGACACGCACATTTCTATTTTAATGGGAGTAGCTACCGTATTGTCAGAAATTAAAGCTCAGCTGCCTGGTACGGTCAAGTTCATATTTCAGCCAGCAGAAGAAGGGGCTCCTGCCGGAGAAGAAGGAGGTGCTGACCTGATGATAAAAGAGGGCGCGCTCGAAGATCCTAAGCCTGAGGTTATCTTCGGTCTTCACATTAGTGCCGGTACTCCTGTGGGGCAAATTAATTATAAGCCCGGTGGCGCTATGGCTGCCTCTGATCGATTTTCTATAAAAGTAAAAGGGAAGCAAACCCATGGTTCTTCTCCCTGGAATGGGGTAGATCCGGTGGTGGTATCTGCTCAGATTATTAATGGTCTTCAAACTATTATCAGTAGGCAAACCATGCTTACCAAAGAGGCCGCTGTAATTACAGTAGGTAAAATTAATGGTGGTGTCCGTTTTAACATAGTGCCTGAAGAAGTAACCCTGACTGGCACCATTAGAACATTAGACGAGGGTATGCAAAATATGATTCATAACAAGGTGCGGCTTACAGCTACCAAAATAGCAGAAAGCGCCGGAGCTACTGCCGAGGTGACTATCCAAAAAATGGTGCCGGTAACCTATAACGAACCCTCTTTAACAGACATGATGCTGCCTTCATTACAAAGAGCGGCAGGCCAGGAAAATGTGAAGTTGATCAATGCGGTGACTGGTGCTGAAGATTTTTCGTTTTTTCAAGAAAAAATACCAGGATTATACTTCTTTATTGGCGGTCAGCCGTTGGATTCAGATAAACCTGAAGTAACTTTAGGCGGGCATCATACACCCGATTTTTATATTGATGAAAGTGGTTTAATCACTGGCATGAAAGCTATGCTTAATCTTACCATTGATTATATGCAGAAAAAGAAATAATGCTTACAATACACCAAGAGCCTGAAATTAAAGAGATAAGTCATAATTTTTTAGATCATAAAAAGGTAAAGCTTTTTATAAAAAGAGAAGATCTTATTCACCCTTATGTCTCGGGTAATAAGTGGAGAAAGTTAAAGTACAACCTTATTCAGGCAAAAGAAGAAGGCCATGATACTTTACTCACTTTTGGCGGGGCTTATTCTAACCATATTTATGCTACTGCGGCGGCGGCTAAAGAAGTAGGCTTTAAGTCTATAGGAATTATACGCGGAGAGCAGCATTTGCCACTTAATCCTACGCTTAGTTTTGTGAAGGAGCATGGCATGCAAATTTCTTATATGGACAGAAGCACCTATCGATTAAAAAAGACAGAAGAGGTTATACAGCAACTTAGAGATGAGTTTGGTGACTTCTATCTGGTGCCTGAAGGAGGCACTAACAATCTTGCAATAAAAGGGTGTGAAGAAATTGTGGATGATGAGGTGCGGTCTTTTGATTATGTCTGTTCTGCTTCTGGTACTGGCGGCACCATTTCAGGAATTATTGTAGGCATGCAAGGAGCTGGGCAGATGCTTGGCTTTTCAGCTCTTAAAGGAGATTTCTTACAAAAAGAAGTAGGCGACCTTTTGAAGGGCTATGGCGTAGATTATCAAAACTGGAAAGTAAATACTGATTACCATTTTGGAGGCTATGCTAAGATTAACGCTGAGCTAATGTCATTTATACATAGATTTAGAGAAGAGCATAATCTGCCTTTAGACCCTGTGTATACTGGTAAAATGATGTTTGGGCTGTGGGATCTAATAGGTATGGATTACTTCGAGCCAGGTAGTAAAATTCTGGCAGTACATACAGGAGGGCTCCAAGGGCTAAAGGGTTTTGAGTGATCAAAAATATCAGTAAATTTTTATTCAAACTTAACATAATGAAAAAATCACTTTTCTTCTTGCTCGTAATATCTGTTTTTTCTGCAAATAGCCTTTGGGCTACTCACCTTAGGAGTGGAGAGATATCATATGAGTTGATAGATGAAAGTAATTTCACTTATAAAATAACCGTAAAGGCATATAATGATGTCAATTCTGAGGTGAGACTAGGTGATGGCACTCTATACTTTGGTGATGGTACTTCTATGATTTTACCTATGGTAGATACTACCAGATTAAACTCACAAGTAGGCTATTCAGAAAGTTCAGTTACTCACAGCTACGGCGAGCCAGGTAATTATCTTATTCAGTATGCAGAGGCGAATAGAAACCCCAATGTTATCAACATAGGTAATTCGATTAACACAATTCTTTATTTGGAATCATTCATAGCGATAAATGATGAAGTCGTGATGTCAAAAAAGTCGCCTGAATTACTTGCACCCCCCGTTTTTACTGGCCAATATGGGAAAGAGATCAATGTATCTCTTGCGGTGAAAAATGAACAGGATTTGAAAATCCGCTATGAACTGGTGGCTTGTAAGCAGTGGGTGAATATAGAGGTGGAGGATTATTTTATTCCAGAAGGAGTATCTGTTGACCCAATTACAGGTTTGTTTACGTGGTTGCCTTCAGAAGATGATGCTATCGGAGAGTATAACTTTGCTTTAAAAATAGCTCAGTTTGCGTTAGTAGACGGAGAGTATCAGATGGTAGCTTTTGTAGTGCGCGATTTTCAGATTATTTTAAAAGATATAGATGGTGCTGTTAAAATCAACGATGAAGATGTGGAGCCTATTGACAATAATAACGCTTTAGTTTTGGAGCCAAATAATTCTGATTCTTTATATGTTTATGCTACCATGAATAGCGGGGAGGTCAATTTTGAAGTATTTAGTGATCTAGAAAATGTTGAGGCGGAACAACTGAATGATAGTCTTTATCTTGAACTGGAAATGACTGATGAGCTGAGCCGGGTTAACCCATATATAGTCACAGTAAGGGTTACATACCAAGTGGAACCCGATTCTTTGGTGAATGACTTTAACTTCTTGGTGTATAGCCAGCCCACCGAGGAGCCTGATATTGAAATACCTGATACTAATGAACTGATTACAGCTAACGAGGAAAAGTATGAAGTGCCGCTTCCTTACCCCAATCCAGCGAAAGATAAAATATATTTAGATAAGGTATTTTTACCCAAAGAGGTGAAGGTAGTAGATATGAAAGGAAATGTCTATTCTCGAACTATAGTTGATCATATGATAGACATTTCTCATCTTCCTGCCGGAGTATATATTTTAGAATTGGCTAATGATAGATATCAATTCATAAAAGAATAAGGCGTATTGTCATTACTTTCTTCTGATAGAAGTAAGCCAGGAGCCTAGTCCTCTTCTGCTGGGTTTTTCTATTAGCAGTCCTGATTCACTGGCACTTTTTACAGATTCTACCGTGTAAAATGCTTTTGGTAATGACTTTTGCATATAATTTAAGAATTCAGGTAAATTATCACGATTTTGAACGGTAAAGAGCAGTTTTTCTTCTCCTTCATGAGTTTCTGATGATACGATAGAGTATCGGATGTTTTTATCATGAATATAGTCTAGTATAGAGGAGAGATCGGCGGAGGTAATTATTCTTACTACTACCTTGCCTAGGGCTAAGCGCTCTTCTATCAACATTCCTACTAAAATACCACAGGCAAATCCTGCCGGGTAGGCTATGTAAGAATAGATATTGTCTATATGTTGAAAAATTTGACCAATAGCTAAAAGCCAAATAAGTGATTCAAAAAAGCCTAATATGGTAGAAACGGCTTTTTTGCCGCCCATTACGAATATAATTCTTATAGTATTGATGGATACATCACAAATCCTTGCAAAGAAAATCATGAGAGGTAATACTACAATTCTGAAGGTCTCTGAGTCTATTCCCCAATCCGCAAAATAAGTTTCCATAAGCTATATTATCCAAAGAGTTCACTAAAAATATCGTTTATCTTACTGAAAGGTTTAATGGCAATGTTAAATTTTGATTGTTCTGCCCCTTTCATTCCGAATTTCGATATATAAATTTCATCAAAGCCAAGCTTTTCCGCTTCTGCTATTCTACTTTCAATTCTGTTTACGGCTCTTAGCTCACCACCAAGCCCTACTTCCGCAGCAAAGCATACTTTTTCGGGTATAGATATTTCTTCTAATGATGATACTACCGCACAGCACACTGCCAAGTCCATGGCAGGATCTTCTACTTTTATGCCTCCGGCCATATTTAAAAATACATCTTGCAGGCCTAATCTGAAACCACATCGTTTTTCTAATACTGCCAGTAGCATATTTAACCGGCGAGGCTCAAAACCTGTTGAGCTCCTTTGTGGGGTGCCATAGGCCGCCGTGCTTACTAATGATTGTATTTCTATCATTAAAGGTCGGTTGCCTTCTATTGTAGCCCCAATAGTTACACCACTCAGCTCTCCGTCTTTTTGTGATATAAGTATTTCTGATGGGTTGCTCACTTCTCTTAAGCCAGAGCCCAACATTTCATAAATGCCTAGCTCTGAAGTAGAACCGAACCTGTTTTTGGTAGTTCTTAATATGCGGTACGAGAGGTGACGGTCGCCTTCAAATTGAAGTACGGTATCCACCATGTGTTCTAATACCTTGGGGCCGGCTATGGTGCCATCTTTTGTAATATGGCCTACCAAAAATAGTGGTGTATTGGTTTCCTTGGCAAATTTTATCAGCTCCGCTGTACATTGTTTTACCTGAGAAACACTACCAGCGGCAGATTCTACATGAGAAGAGTGCAGTGTTTGGATAGAGTCTAGAATCAGTACATCAGGCTTCAATTCTTCAGCTTGCGAAAAAATGTCCTGAGTATCTGTTTCTGCTAAAATAAAACATTCGTTGGCGCTAGATTCGATATTAGTGATCCTGTCGGCACGCATTTTTATTTGCTGTTCACTTTCTTCACCAGATACATACAGCACTTTGCAGTTAACAGAAAGCGCTATTTGCAGCATCAGTGTAGACTTGCCAATACCAGGTTCGCCCGCAATGAGCACCACAGACCCTGCCACTATACCTCCACCAAGTACACGATTAAGCTCACTGTTTTTAGAGTTAATCCGCTGGTCTTTTTCATGAGTTATCTCCCCTACTTTTTTAGGAGCAGATTTTTGCTGTTTGCTTTTGGTTCTCCATTCATTTTTATCAGTAGATGAGCTGCTTTTAGTTACTTCTTCTACAAAGCTGTTCCAGCTACCGCATGAAGGGCACTTGCCCAGCCACTTAGCTGATTCATACCCGCAATTCTGACAAAAGAATAAGGTTTTAGTTTTGGCCATGCACAAAGATAAAAAAGGTTATCCGGACTTTAGATTAAATCATTCTTAACCTTGATTTCATAAATAATGGTGTGTTTTAGTCAAAAAAGGTATTATATTGTGAAACAATTAAAACTAAATATTTATTAAGTCTTATTTTTTATGTGTTTGGCTAGAATATTCCTACTCCTCTCTGCCATTTTTTCTGTACAGTTGGCTTTCTCTCAAAAAAGCCCTGAAAAGTTTGGCGACATTAGTGTTGAAAACCTGCAAATGACCACAAACCCAATTGACTCGTCAGCTGGAGCCCTGATAATGTTTGATTATGGAGCTACGTCATTTGATCACAATTTTGAAATTAGCATGAGAAATCACGTTAGGATCAAGATTTTTAACAGCTCAGAATTTGACCGTGGAACTATTAAAATTCCTTTTGGCGCAAAAGACAGAGTTGAAAAATTTAAAGCAGCCACTTATAATCTGGTTGATGGAAAGATTGTAGAATCTAAATTTTCAAGAAGAGATGCTTTTATAGAAAATGTTAATGATGACGTAAGTCAGATGCGATTTAGCTTACCTGATATCAAGGAAGGCTCAATTATCGAATATACTTATGATGTAAATTATGGTAGTTGGGGCAGTTTGAATACCTGGTATTTTCAGACTTCTATCCCGGTGCTGTATAGCGAATACGTAGTGTCTTTGCCTGAGTACTTTGACTATAAAAAAGTGCAAACAGGTTTTGTGGCGTTGGCTGATTATGAGCAAAAATTTGAAAATGAACTAATATACTACCGAAAGTTTACTTTAAATAAAGGTATTTATACGCCTGAAGTATATGCTGACTTGGTAGAATTTTATAAACAAGTAAGAGCGGCAGATAAGAAAAAAGCGGTTTTGGTTAATAAAACATAAGCATCATTAATAAATACGGGTAAGCCTATAGTAATCGGAAACGGTTAGTCTAAAGGCTTCCCTTTCTTGTTTTGTAGAAAGAAGCTCCTCGTAACCCCTCTCAGTTTTTATTTTGAACTTATTCCCCTTTAACATGTGCTGATATATGTCGTTAATAAAGGTGAGCATGGCACTTCTGTTAAAAGAACTTAACGTCAGCGTGTCTCCTTGCTGTTCATCTTGGTAAGTAATTACTTCCAGACTATCTTCTAAAGTTAAATTCAGTGGTTCTATCAGTAAAGTGGCTTCATCTTGTAAGTAATTAAATACTATTGCCAAATTAAGCACAGGGTGTGCCGACTCTTTTACGCGATCTTCAAATCGGAAAATATTTAAGTTGGCCGTTTTATTTTCTTCCAGATCATAGTAAGACTGCCGTACATTTTTGAAGAAAATCTCAGTATCATCACCTGTTTTAAAATCAAAATCAGTGAGGTCTACCCCTTTTTCGCTGTCAATATTGCAAGAGGTGATTATCAAAACCAGTATAATAGAGATCCATTTCATGTTTTACTCAGTATAATAGATTCGCTTTACTCTTTGGCTCACATTAGTCAATATTTCATAAGGAATGGTATTGATTTTATCAGCCATTTCTGTAATGGTTACGTGTTCTCCAAAAACCTCTACTTCATCTCCTTCCTGTGCATCAATATTGGTGACATCAATCATAGTCATGTCCATACAAACATTGCCTATTACAGGTGCTTTTTTGCCATTGATCCATACTTCTCCATTGCCATTGCCAAAACCCCGGTTAAAGCCGTCTGCATAGCCTATAGCTATAGTGGCTATTTTCATTTCATGATTCACCTTTCCTTTTCGGCTATAGCCTACCGTCTCTCCCGGATTAACTTTTTTTATTTGAGAAATCATGGTTTTTAATCGGCTGATTGGCAATAGGTGCTGCTGCTCCAGGTTGTTGGTGTCCAGGCCATAAAGTCCTATTCCTAAGCGCACCATGTCAAACTGTAAATCAGGAAAACGAATAATACCCGGTGAATTTAATAAATGAACAATGGGAGCATAACCAAGGCCCTTTTTAATAATATCAGACCAGTCTTTTACTTTTTTCGCCTGCTGATAGGAGAAATCCTTATGTTCTGCTTCATCAGCTCCGGCCAGGTGACTGAAAATACTTTTTACTACCAGGTTAGGATTAGCCTTCAGCAGACTTAATAATTCTTCCAGATCAGGTTTTTCAAAGCCGAGCCTATGCATGCCGGTGTCCAGCTTTAAATGAATTTTTGCCGGACGGCCATCTAAGTAACTAATAAAATTATTGAGGATATTTAAATTATAGATTTCAGGTTCCAGATCATACCTGATGATGGTTTCAAAGCTGTCTTCGCTAGGGTTCATCACCATTATGGGTAGATAAATGCCATTGGTTCTTAAAAACATGCCTTCATCAGCATAGGCCACTCCCAGATAATCAACCCTATGGAACTGCATGAGGTTGGCTATCTCTAAGCTGCCACTGCCATAGGCAAAGGCTTTTACCATTACCATGAGCCGTGTCTCTGGTTTTAAGCGAGATTTATAGAAGTTAAGATTATGAGTGAGCGCGTCCAGGTTAATTTGTAGTTGGGTGCCATGAAGCCTTTCTTCAAGTGCTCGCACCACTTTTTCAAAAGTAAAACTACGTGCTCCTTTTACCAGAATCAGTTCATTTTGTAGTTGACTCAGGTCAAAGTCATTTAAAAAATCAGCTGTATTTTCATAAAAGGAGGAGGGAATATCAAAGCAGCCTTTGTTTTTTGTAATAACGGGGCCTATTCCTATAAATCGTTTTATGTCAGCAGCTTTAAATATGGTATTGATTTGCTGATAAAGCTCTTCTTCATTTAAATCACTTTGCTGTATGTCTGATAATATCACCGTTCTTTTCGGGTGTTGTGTCTGGTGAGACAGAAACTCTACCGCTATGCGTAGGCCAGCCAGGTCATTATTATAGGTATCATCTATTAAAGAAGAGCCATTCAGCGCTTTTTTCATCTCCAGCCGCATAGGGATGGTCTGCAGCTTATCCAGTCCTTTTTGTATGATGTTGAATTCAAAACCCATTAAAGTGAGAAAAGCCACGCAATGCATGCTGTTTTGCAATGCTGCTTCAGAGGCAAATGGAAAATTAAGCACATGATTATGGCCTTTATAGGCTATTTGCATAGAGGTTTGACCCTGTTTGCTTTCTTGGCTAATGATGTGTATATCTGCCTCGGCCGAATGTCCCCAGGTAAACCCTTTATGCTGCAAGGCCTGGTCTATCAGCTTATGATCTTTACAATAAATAACTTGACGAGCATTATCAAAAAGAGAGGCCTTTTCTTTTACTTTTTCTTCTATAGAGGCAAATCCCTGAGCATGAGCTGAACCAATGTTAGTAAAAATGCCAATTTCTGGCTGTATAATGCTTGCCAGCTTTTGCATTTCACCGGTGGTGCTTATGCCGGCTTCAAATATGCCCACTTCGTGGAGGTCATTGATTTGCCATACAGAAAGTGGCACGCCTATTTGTGAGTTATAGCTATGCGGGCTTTTTACTACTTTTTTATAAGAAGCCAACATCTGGTGAAGCCACTCTTTGATAATGGTTTTACCGTTGCTACCGGTTATGCCGACAGATAGTAGCTTATAATTCTCACGATGATGCTGTGCTATTGACTGAAGTGCAGTAATTACATTATCTACTTTCAGAAAATTACTTTCAGGGTATGCTGATACGTCCAGGTCTTTTTCTACTACAAACTGCCGAACGCCCTCTTGATATAAATTTGAGATATAGCTGTGGCCATCATGTCTTTTTCCTGAAATGGCAAAAAACAAGGCGCCTCTGGCATAGAAAGACTTTCGGCTATCTGTTAATAAATATTTTATTTCTGCGGGCCCACTTTCAGATAATATAACTCCCCTGGTGATAGCGGGTAGTTGCTGGAACGTAATCATATGATGTTCTCCAAATTTTTTCTAAAGCTATAGAATCATGATGCTTTAACATATAAAACATAGCTATTTTTGAATGAGAAAATTCAGCAGAACCTATGGTAAAAGGTACGTAAGTTATAAAAGACGAGTACCATTAGGTACAGGCTTGTCTGGCGTGGCTAAAATTACATTGCCATCAGCATCATGAAAACCCGTAACTAGCACCTGAGAAAGTAAGGGGCCTATTTGTTTTTCAGGAAAGTTGACTACACAAATCACTTGTTTGTTAATGAGGGTTTCAGGATCATAGTGATATGTGATTTGGGCACTTGACTTTTTTATACCAATTTCTTCTCCTAAATTAACCCATAGCTTATAGGCGGGCTTCCTGGCCTCGGGGAACTGCTCTGCTTTAATCACCGTTCCTACGCAAATTTGAACCTTTTCGAAATCGCCCCAACTAATTAGATTCATATTGTGTTTTGTTTGAAATACGGTATAATATTAGCCGAATCGTCTAGGATATGCAACATTTTCAAATATTATGCGTATATTTGACATCACTTTTATGCTTCTTATGAAACTAAAGTCGTTCAAAAACTTATTAATGCTTTCAGCAATTTGTGCCTTTGCAACTACTGCTCATGCACAGGAAAGTACGTTTATGTTCGAGGATGGAGGATCGGGTTCTTCTCAAAGTGATCTGATAAATGCTGGTAATGACAGATCATATACTTCAGGAGAAGGCAGGTCATATTCTACACACCACAAAGCGAGTACTTCTTATACTGAAGGCGACAAAGAAAATAACAAGAAAAATCAGGAGATAGAATCTCAGAAGAAGGAATCTGGCAAGAGTAAAGTTTCTTCTAATCGTTTAGATGGTGGCCAGGAAAGCCATCAAAAAAAGGAAACATCTGTATCAGATGATACAAATGAAGATCCTAATTCTGTAATTTCTTTTAATTTCTTACATTACATTATCCAGAAATTTAAATTCTCAGAAATGGTGGATGAATAGGCTCGACCTATTTTTTCAAAGCCTTTTTTCTTCTGATAATTTTTTCTTCACTGGAGATTCCATAATTATTGCCATAAATACTTCCTTCCCATTCACCGTACATGGGGTTTGGCAAAATGATAAAATTATGTAATAACTCTTCTTTGTTTTTCAACAAGATGTTTTTGCCCATATCATTACCGCGGTCAGCATAGAGCTGTGAATAATCTGTGAGGTTATCGCCTATAAAAAGTATGATATGGTAATCACTAGCCACTTTCTGTCTTCTCTCCGTTTTATCGCGGGTACTTGATTTTAACAGTATATGGTTTTGATCTGCATTGGGCAAGTCCAGCATAGTTAGGTTCTGAATGGTGCTTTCCAGCTCCGTCTGTTTGCGGTTAGAGATATAGAATACTTCCACTCCATGTTCTTGAGCATAAACCAGAAAATCCTTAGCTCCGGGTAGTACTTCTGCCCTTACTTCATCAGTCCAGTTTTTCCACGTTTCAGAATTATAGGTTTTGCCCTCTTCTATCAGCTTAGCTTCATAAGGGCTGTTATCTAGTACAGTTTCATCAATATCTAGCACCACTGCTGGTGGCTTTTGAAACTCCATAGTATCTAGTTTCTTGCTTAATAGATATTCAGCATATTGGTAGGCTTGTAGGTAGCAAGCCGTCATCTCGGCAGACTGCTGGTACCACAATACACTATTAGTAAGGTGCTCAGAAAGTTGCTTTTCTGCAGTAGAAAGTTTAGGGGCACAATTGCTGAATAGCATTGAAATGAGAATGATTACCACGTAAATGTGGAGAGGCTTTTTTCTAGTCATAACCTGGAATTTGAAATTTTAACGTGCAATACTAATAGCATTGTGAGGCTTTTTGTTGCTAATAATAAAATAATTTTTAAAACACGGCGCTCTCTAAATTTGATTGTGCAACTTTGTTGCAATTATATTAATGATATGAAAAAGTTAGGCTTAATATTAATTTTCTCTTTGCTGTTGTGTACTGTATATGGTCAAAATAAAGATTGTGCGGCAGATTGTAGTTGCTCTTTTGATGGTGTAATTACCGATGCTCAAACTGGCGAGCCATTGGCTTATGCCTCTGTGCAGGTAGAAGGTACAGAGAAGGGTACGCTTACTGACGAGAATGGCCATTTTGTACTAGAAAAGTTATGTGCTCAAGAATTCGATATTTTGGTTTCATACGTAGGGTATAAAAGTGTAGTCCACCATCATGACCTGTTTCATAAACACATGAATGTGCAGCTTGCCGAAGATGATATGATTCTTGAGAGTGTGGTGGTAGAAGGAGATAAACAGCAGTCTGGGCTGACTACCGCAGCAGAGAGCAAGCTTTCTAAGAAGGAATTAGATTTGGTAAAGAATGAAAGCCTTGGTGATGTGCTCACCAATATTACAGGGGTTTCTACTATGAAGGCGGGTGCTAATATAGTGAAGCCTGTTATTCATGGATTATACGGAAACCGTATACTTATAATCAATAATGGTATTCGTCATGAAGCCCAAACCTGGGGTAGTGATCATGCTCCTGAAATAGATGTAAGCCAGTCAGAAAATGTTACTGTGGTAAAGGGAGCTTCAGCGGTTAAATATGGCCCTGATGCCATGGGTGGTGTTGTGATCTTAGATCCTCCTAAAATGGAGTTACTCACTGGTCATTTACACGGCGAAGCAGGTGTGGAGGCAGGAAGTAATGGGAGATCATTAAGCGGAAATCTTTTATTACAAGAAGGCTACAAAAAATGGGCTTGGATGGCTCAGATATCGGGCAGGCAGCAGGGAGATATGAAGGCTCCTGATTATTACCTCACTAACACGGGGGCTCGTAACCTTAGCTATATGGCAGGAACCCGATACCATCATAAAAAACTAGATTTGGAGTTAAGCTATAGTCATGTAGAACAAGAGTTGGGTGTGCTGCGCGGCTCCGTAGTGGGTAATCTGGCTGATTTGGCCTTGGCAATGGAAAGTGATGAGCCCGCTTATACTAATGATGATTTTAGCTATGATATCAATAACCCCAGACAGGAGGTTCAGCATGATGTGGTTACTGCCAAGGGAGAGTACAATTTTTCTAACAGTATGCTAAAGTTTGAATACGGTTTTCAAGCTAATAGAAGGAAAGAGTTTGATGTCAGGAGATCGAATAATAATGAATTGCCGTCAATAGATTTGGAGCTATTTACACATACTTTAGACGTGGAGTGGTTACACCCAGAAATTAATGGATGGGATGGAAGTATTGGAGGTCAGTGGCTGTATCAGGATAATAACAATGTGCCAGGTACTAATACTGTACAGTTTGTGCCAAATTACAATAACAGTAGATTTGGTTTATACATCACGGAATCCAAGCCGCTGGATCACTTTACCCTTGAGGTAGGTGTTAGGTATGATTATCAACAGGCCAATGTGCGTGGTCGAGGAAATGATAATAGCATTTACAGACAAGACCTGACTTATAATAGTGTTACAGGCCTTATTGGTATAAGCAAGGAGTTAGGGCAATACGGACATTTTAGAACTAGTATAGGATCAGCCTGGAGACCTTCAAACGTAGCGGAACTGTATAGTTTTGGTAAGCATGAAAATGAGGTTGAATATGGTTTTTGGCGTTGGGAGATTAAAAGTGCAGGTGCAGTGGGTACTCGCGACGATGTGGCCGATCAGGATAGCAAACCTATTGATAACGAAACCTCTATTAAGTGGCTGGCTACTTATAATTATAAAACTTCAAGGCATGATTTAGAAATAACGCCTTATGTTAATTACATAGGCAATTATATTTATACACGTCCTGGAGGTATAATTTCTACTGTAAGAGGGCCTTTCCCCTATTTTGTTTATGATCAGACTAATGCCCTGTTTTATGGGCTAGACGCCAGTTATATCCATCATCATAATAAAACATTTTCTTCCCAGGTAAGAGGGGCTTATTTGTATGTAAGAGATGTTAGCAGCGATGCCTATTTTGTAGGCATTCCTTTAAATAAGGTGGGGTATAAATTGAATTTTGAAAAATCTATTCTTGGGTTTGATAATGTAAATGCAAGTATTGAAGGGAATTATATCTTTAAGCAATACAATGCTCCGAAAGTGATAAGTCCTACTGAGATTATTGAGGGCGAAGAGGCTGGGACACCAGTTATAGAAAATAGTAATGATCGATTTGATTTTGCGGCAGCACCTGATGGCTACTTTTTGTTAGATGCTCAAGTGAATGTAACTATGGGTAAGTTAATCCTTGGTCTTAGAGGTAAGAATCTGTTTAATACTAGCTATAGAGATTATACCAATAGCATGCGCTATTATGCTGATGACCCCGGTATAAATGTGCTTTTTTCTGCTAAGTATAAATTTTAACATATCTTAAATTAAGGCAACTTAAATATTTATTAAACCTTTCACGCAAAATAAATGCATCGTTGTTGCAAATGCTATATATTTGCATTGAGAATTTATTAGAAACGAAAATGCAGCAACACATGAAATTTTTACGAATTACAATTCCTGTTTTATTATTATTCACAGTGCTTTTCACTTCATGTAGTGATGATGATGTGCCTGAAGCAGAAAACGAGGAAGAAGTGATTAATAAGATTACACTCACATTTACTCCTGCTCAGGGAGGTGATGTAGTAACGGCTACTTATCTTGACCCTGATGGAGAAGGTACTGAGCCGGCTACACAAGAGGATATTGTACTACAAGCTAATACTGAGTATGAATTAACAATGTCTTTAAAGAATACTGTGGGTGATGAAAATGAAGAAATCACTGACGAAATAAACGAAGAAAGTGACGCACATATGTTTTTCTTCGGATTTACTGAAGGTTTATTTACTGACCCTCAAGGTACTGGAAATATAGGAGCTGGAAATAGAAATAATGATGTTAACTACGAGGATGTTGATGTAAACGCACTTCCTGTAGGGTTAATCACTAGCTGGACCACCGGTGATGCAGCATCAGGAGACTTCCGCATTGTGCTTAAGCACCAGCCAAATTTAAAGTCTCAGTCTACCACTACTGAAGATGGATTGTCTGATGTAGATCTTACCTGGAATATAGAAGTAGAATAATTTAAAATAAACGGTTTAGGTTTAATCGCCAGAACAGGCTCTTTCTCTTAGTAGAAGGGCCTGTTTTTTGTTTTTATTCAGATTATTTAAAAAAAGCCAACTATCAAAAATCTCATACGTTAAAGAGTAGTAACCTTTGATTATCAAAGGAAAAAAGGATTTGGAAACTTAAATCAAAAATTTAAAATCATGGCAGATTTAAAATTGGGCGATATAGCCCCTGATTTTACCGCTGAAACTACTGAAGGTACCATTAGCTATCATGAATGGTTAGGAGACTCTTGGGGAGTGTTATTTTCTCACCCTGCAGACTTTACGCCAGTGTGTACTACTGAGCTGGGTACTGCTGCTAAATATAAGCCTGAGTTTGATAAGAGAAATGTGAAGATGATGGCTATCAGTGTAGATGATATAGACTCTCACCATGAGTGGGTTAAGGATATTAATGAAACACAAAATTGTGTGATGAATTTCCCTATCATAGCTGACCCTAATAAGGAAATAGCTAATCTTTATGGTATGATGCACCCTAATGCATCTGATAAGGCTACAGTAAGATCAGTATTTATAGTAGGTCCGGATAAGAAAATTAAGCTTTTGCTTACTTACCCTGCATCTACTGGTAGAAATTTTGACGAATTATTAAGAGTGATTGACAGCTTACAGCTTACTGCTAATCAGCAGCTGGCTACTCCTGCTAACTGGAATAAAGGAGATAAAGCAGTGATTTCACCTTCTGTATCTGATGAAGAGGCAGATAAAAGATTCCCTGGTTATGAAAAAGTGAAACCATACTTGAGATTAACCGACGTTTAATTTAATTGAATCGAATGAAAAAAGGCTGCTTCACGGTATGTAAGGCAGCCTTTTTTATATGTAAAAACTAAAACGTTATCGCGTTCCAATTACGTCAAAATCTCCATATGATCCTAGTGTCATTGTACCATTAAATTGGTCTCCTTCCACTATTACCTGGCTTTCCGCCATAAATGTACCTGAAGATGCTTCGAAGCTAAACTTTAGCACATTTCCTTCTAAGGATACAGAAGTAAGCTCTCTTTTTTCTGAATTGCCTTCAGTAGTTACTGTACCAGAATATTTGTTTCTCTTTTTCTTAATAGCAATAGTTCCGGTAGTTTTTCCCTGAGGCATATCTATAGTTAAATTCCATTCACCTTCTACATCTACTTTGGCATCTGCATCTATTTTGCTCTTAAACTGCTCAAATTTTGAAAGTGAAGGCTCTCTTGGGAATATATTATCTTCAGTGTTAGTATCTCCTGTTTTTTCTTCAGGGTCAACTACTATGTCAGTAACTTCTTTATCGAAAGCAAAAACTTTAGTCACTTCCTGCTCATTCATTCTCCATATTTCTGCAGGAATAGTTTCTGTGGTAGATGTGCCGTCTTTAAAGGTAAACTTCACAATTAGAGGAGAAACTAAACCTCCTTCGTTTTCAAATTTTAACTGATAAAAGTTCTTATCAGCAAACTTCTTTATTACAGCTTTGTCGTCAATTTTATTTTGAAATTCACCGTAATATCTTGGGTCAGTTTCAATAAGTGAGAAAGGTTCAGGCCCTTTGCTGAAGTCCATGGCACCATTACTACCAGACTGCAGATCCGCTTCGCTAACAGATTTGCCTTTGTTTTCTACATCGCCACTTTCATTTCTCATCTTAAACCATTTCACATCGCTCAGGTTCACGTCTACATGATCTACAGAATAGAACCATCCTCTCCAAAACCAGTCAAGGTCTACAGCAGAGGCGTCTTCCATGGTACGGAAGAAATCAGCTGGTTTAGGGTGTTTAAACATCCATCTGTTAGAATATTCTTTGAAGGCTGCATCGAAAAGCTCAGGGCCCATTACTACTTCTCTAAGTACTGTTAAAGCCGCAGATGGTTTACCATAGGCGTTATAGCCAAATTGCTTTACCTGCTCAGAGTTAGTCATGATAGGGGTAATATATTTGGTATCACCTTTCATGTATCTGATTACGCCTTTTGGAGTTCCCCAGTCAAGATCTAGGTCAGGATAACGCTCGCGCTTAGTTTCTTTTTCCAGGAAGGTGTTAAGACCTTCATCCATCCATGTCCACTGGCGCTCATCAGAGTTCACGATCATAGGGAAATAGTTGTGCCCTACTTCGTGTACTATTACGCTAACGGTACCATCTAATAATCTTGGTGAAATAGTGCCATCAACAGGTCTGCCATAGTTAAAGCAGATCATAGGATATTCCATTCCCTGATTAGCAGCATTCACAGAAATGGCTACCGGGTAAGGGTAGTCAAAAGTTCTTTCGCTGTATATTTCAAGTGTGTTTTTAATGGCCTTAGTAGACTCATCAGCCCAAAGCGGATTTCCTTCTTTAGGATAGAAAGACATAGCCAATGGCGTAGTGGTTGGTAGTTTCACTGCCTGAGCATCCCAAATGTATTTTCTTGATGATGCAAAGGCAAAGTCTCTTACATTATCAGCTTTGAAAGACCATGTCTTGGTTTTGCTGGCCTTAGTTTTTTCGTTCGCTTTGGCTTCATCTTCAGTAACTATAAACACAGGTTTGTCATAGGTCTTTTTAGCCTTTTCAAAACGCTCCATTTGTGTTTTAGAAAGCACTTGCTTGGCATTTTGTAATACACCTGTAGCAGCTACTATATGATCTTCTGGCACAGTAATGTTTACTTCGAAATCTCCAAAGGTCAGGGCAAACTCACCACGGCCAATGAATTGTTTGTTTTGCCAGCCTTCATAGTCATCATAAACGGCCATTCTAGGGTACCACTGTGCACATGTGTAGGCGTAGTTATCATCTTCAGGGAAGTACTCATAACCACCTCTTCCTCCTATAATCATGCGGTCATAAATGTTGTAAGACCAATCGATTTTGAAAGTATAGCTATCACCAGATTTTAAAGGTTCAGGCAGGTTTACTTTCATCATAGTACGGTTGATGACATAGTCAAGGTCTTTGCCGCTTTCACTTTTAACGGCTTTTATTTTATAACCCCCTTCATAACCAGAAGCATCAGTTCCCATTTGAGATTGGAAGAACTTGGCAGGCAAAGAGTCTCTTACAGTGCCAGTGCTGGTGGCATCGTCTAAGTTATCTTTTGCTCTAACATTCTGATCTAGCTGTACCCAAAGATAGCTCAGCACATCAGGAGAATTATTATGATATTTAATAGTTTCAGAACCTGTTAGTTCCTGGGTTTTGTCATTAATGGTTACATCAATAGAGTAATCTGCTTGCTGTTGCCAATACTTTACTCCCGGTGCTCCGGATCCTGTTCTGTACACGTTAGGAGTAGGCAATTGTTGGCCTAGTTGTTCAAACTTTTGTCCCCAATCTTCCTGAGCCCAGGAAGTACTCCAGGCTGCAATAGCCATTACAGTGAGTAGAATCTTTCTCATATAATTAAGTCTGGTTAAAATTTCACGGTGTAGTATACAAAGCTAGTTAATTTTTTTTGTGGATAAGTATTGAAATTACAATAAGGACCCTGGGAGTGGGCTTAAGGGTGAATTTCACTTTTAGAAGGTGGTGTTATACCCATAAATAAAAAAAGCCACTCAGAATGGAGTGGCTTTCAAACGAATATAATGTAACTTCTTATTTGCCTTCTTTCTCTTGGAACTGGTCAAATTTAGAAGTAGACTCTTCTCTAGGGAAGTAGTTATCTTCTACATCAGTATCTGCTGTTTCCAAGTTAGGATCAAGCGTGATGTTAGTTACTTCTTTATCAAAAGCGAATACTTTAGTAGCAAACTGCTCATTCATTCTCCAGATTTCAGCTGGTATTTTTTCAATGGTTTTGCTGCCATCTTTGAAAGTGAATTCCACTATAACAGGCATTACAAGTCCACCTTTGTTTTGGAATTTCACCTGATAGAAATTCTTGTCAGCAAACTTGGCCATAACCGCCTTGTCATCTATTTTATTTTGGAACTCTCCGTAGTAACGAGGATCAGTCTCTATTAAAGAAAAAGGCTCGGGACCATTACTGAAATCCATAGCATTTTCTGAAGCTTCTTTTTCAGCTAAATCACCTTTTTTAACCTTTTTGCCTTTGTTTTCAACTTGAGCCTTTTCATCTCTCATGGTAAACCACTTCACCTCATCAATAGAAATATCTACATGGTCTACAGAGTAGAACCAACCTCTCCAATACCAGTCCAGGTCTATAGCAGAGGCATCTTCCATAGTTCTGAAGAAGTCAGCAGGCTTAGGGTGTTTAAATGCCCATCGGGTAGCATACTCTTTAAAAGCAGCGTCGAAAAGTTCAGGGCCCATTACCGTCTCTCTCAAGATATTTAAGGCAGTAGCTGGTTTAGCATAAGCATTGTTTCCAAACTGTACTATCTGCTCTGAGTTAGTCATGATAGGTCTGATGTATTTAGTATCGCCTTTCATGTAATCAACTATGTTAGCAGCAGGACCTCTTCTTGAAGGGAACTCATCATAAGTTTCCTGTTCTGTTCTGTATTGAACGAAAGTGTTTAATCCTTCATCCATCCAGGTCCACTGTCTCTCGTCAGAGTTAATGATCATAGGGAAGAAGTTATGGCCCACTTCGTGGATGATCACACCAATCATTCTATATTTTAATCGATCACTATAAGTACCATCAGGGTTAGGTCTACCAAAGTTGAAGCAGATCATTGGGTACTCCATACCTATAGAAGCCGCATGTACTGAAATGGCTTTAGGATAAGGATAATCGATAGTATATTTTGAGTATGTCTCTAGCGTGTTTTTAACCGCTTTAGTTGATTCTTTTTCCCAAAGAGGATTACCTTCTTTAGGGTAGTAAGACATAGCTAAAGGAGTTTTATCTCCTATTTTAACTGCCTGAGCATCCCAAATGAATTTTCTTGAAGTTGCAAAAGCAAAATCTCTTACATTATCAGCATGGTAGTACCAAGTGGCTTTTTTGCTAGACTTTGTTTTTTCTCTGGCTTCTGCTTCTGCCTGAGTAGCGATGATTACCGGGCTATCAAAAGACTTTTTAGCTTGCTCAAATCTTTTTTGCTGATCTTTAGTAAGTACATCTTTTGGGTTTTGAAGCGTACCTGTAGAGGCTACAATATGATCAGCAGGAACAGTAATTTTAACATCAAAATCACCGAAGGTAAGAGCGAACTCACCTCTGCCTAAAAATTGCTTGTTTTGCCATCCTTCATAGTCATCATAAACGGCCATTCTAGGATAAAACTGAGCGATAGTATATAAGTAGTTATCATCTTCAGGGAAGTATTCTAAACCACTACGACCACCATCTTCCATACGGTCATTAATGTTGTAGCTCCAGTCAATTCCGAAAGTATAAGACTCGCCTGATTTTAATTTTTCAGGTAGATCCACTCTCATCATAGTTTTATTGATGATGTATTTCAGATCTTTTCCTGAATCATCTTTTACTGATTTAATTTTGAAACCACCATCATAATCAGTCATGCCTAAGCCCTGAGCGGCAAATTTAGCAGGAAGAGAATCTCTAAGGTTAAACTGACCTACTTTTAAAGTATTAGTGCCTTGTTCTCTTACATTCTGATCTAGCTGTACCCACAGGTAGCTAAGGGCATCAGGTGAATTATTGATATAAGTAATTTTTTCTTTACCGGTAATGCTTTGGTTTTGATCATTAAGCTCTACCTCTATGTCATAATTGGCTTGCTGTTGCCAATAAGCATTTCCCGGAGCACCAGAGCCGGTTCGGTATTCATTAGGAGTGGGTAGCTCCGTGCCGAGCTGTTCAAATTTGCCTTGCCATGGTTTATCCTGCGCAAAGGATGCCTGGCAAGCAAATAGTGTAATTAAACCAAGTGCTAGTTTCCTCATTCTTATTTTTTTAGTTACCAAAATTTTGTTTCAAACATGAGCATAAGTGCTATGCCAGCTACAGCTGATGATATGACGATGCGCCAGTCTCGTCGCTGAACGCCTATAAGATCTACGAATATAAAACTAATTAGTAGAAAAATTGCAACTACTATTATTTGGCCTACTTCCAAACCGATGTTAAAGGCAAATAGCTGTGATACAATGTTTTTATTTTGACCTAAAAGGCTTTTTAGATAATTCGAAAAACCAAGTCCATGTATTAGTCCAAAGAATAATGCTAATATGTAATTGGTTTGTATAAGCTTGGTAGAGAACATCCTTTCTTTTTTGAGAATGTTGCTCATAGCAGTTAGAAAAATAGTGACAGGAATTAAAAATTCTATTACTGCACTATTAAAATTAACTATGTTTAATGTGGAGAGTGCCAGCGTAATGGAGTGACCAATAGTAAATGCTGTTACCAGAACTAAAATGCGTTTCCAATCGTGTAATAGATATATGGCACATAAGGCAATAACAAATAGGATGTGATCATAGCCATTAATGTCCAGGATGTGTTCAAGGCCTAATTCGAAATATAATTGAAATTGGGTCATATTGATTTTATTATAAGGGGCAAGTTTAGGCTATATTTGTCCAAATTGATAAAACATTTATATCAATGTTAAAGTATTTCATGTTAGTGGTTGTGTTTTTTGGCAGTGAATGGTTTCACCCTATGCACGTGAGTGTTTGTGAAATCAATTTCAACCAAAAAAATCATAGCCTGGAGTTTACGCACCATATTTTTATTGATGATTGGGAAAAGTCTTTCAGGCAATCATTAAAAGAGCCTTTTTTAGATATTACTAATCCTGGAAAAGGAAGAAAAACAGATGATTTATTAGAAGAATACCTCAAAAATCGCTTCAAAGTAACGGTTAATGGTAAAGAGGTATTACCTAAATACCTGGGGCATGAAGTGGAGAATGATGCTATCTATTGCTATTTGCAACTAGACGGTGTCGATCAATTAAAGTCTGTAAGGGTTTTTAACAGTATACTCACCGAAGTGTATGATGACCAAGTTAATCTGGTGCATGTAGAGCAAGGTGATGATATAAAAAGCATGAAGTTTACTTCTGAAAGCAAAATAGACGAGCTTAAGTTTTAGACTTGCCTTATTGCTTAAGATCAAAAGCCTGATAAACATCCCAGTGTTTTCCGTTATGCTTTAGTAAATGGAAATCACTTACTTGGAAGTTAGCATTATATTTCTTGTCTTTAAATTCAGGCCAGGCTTCCATAAATTTCGCTTTTTTTAAATCACGAAAGGCCACAGTAAGGTGAGGGTGATATCCTCTGTTTTTATAGTCTGCATTAAATATATTCAGCTCTCTTTTCATTACTGACTGTAGATTTTTATATAATAGGCTCAGCCCTTCCGGTTTATTGAGTGCCATATAGATTACACGAGGTTCGAAAGCTCCAAAACCATCCATCTCTAATTCAAATTTTTGAGAGGTAGAGGCCAATTGCTCTAAGGCTTCTATTATTCGATTTTCCTTTTCTTCTTTCCACTTAAAAGGCATGTGTAAAGTGATATGCGGAGGCGATTTTAAGGCCGCTTTAGAATTATAGTTATCACTGAAGTATTCTTTCCACTGCTGCGCATCTTCTTTAATAGGACTGGGCGGTATTAGGGCTATGAAATATAAAGCGGGATCTTTCATATAAAAAAAGGGCTGTTTCAAAAGTAACAAAAAACTCTTTCTTGCTGTGAGGTCTTCCGTTCACTGAAGCATTTCATATAAATGAACTACCACTAAGAACTTGAGAAAAGCCTTCTTTTCAAACCACTGTCACCTCACAACTGTACAGCAAGATGAAACCACAGCCGAGTCACGCTGAGCCGTGTCGAAGTGTAGACGATCGGTACTGATTCATGATTTAATTAGATCTCAATTGTTCTGACTTTTCACACAACTGTCATTGGTAGTAACCCAATGTGACATTCATTGAGTCACTACTTTTGAGACAGCCCTTTAAGATAAGTTTAAAGGTTTTCTATTATCCAGTTAGTCATCATAGTAAATAAGTGAGGGCGAGCGCTATCTTTATAAATACCATGTGTTCTGTCAGGATAGTAAAATGAGTCAAACTGCTTTCCATGATGTATCAATGCGTTTTGCAGAGCCACCGAGTTCTGGAAATGCACATTGTCATCACCTGTACCATGAATAAGCAGGAAGTTGCCTTTAAGCTGATCTGCATAAGTGGTAGGAGAATTATCATCATAACCAGAGGCATTATTTTGTGGAGTATCCATATACCTTTCTGTATAAATGGTGTCATAAAATCTCCAATTAGTTACCGGTGCCACAGCTATTGCCGCTTTAAATACATCGGCCCCCTTTAAAATGGCTAATGAGCTCATATAACCACCATAACTCCAGCCCCAAATACCTATTCTATCGGCATCTATGTAAGTCTGCGTACCTAAAAATTTGGCTGCTTCTATATGATCTTCTACCTCATATTTACCTAGTTGTTTATAGGTGATTTTTTTGAAATCAGCTCCACGGCCACCTGTTCCTCGTGTATCAATCACGGCTACTATATAGCCTTTTTGAGTTAACATCTGGTGCCAGTAATATTGACCGCCACCCCATGAGTTAAATACATTTTGAGAACCTGGCCCACTGTATTGATAGATAAGAATGGGATATTGCTTATTTGGATCAAAACCTTCTGGTTTAAGCATGTAGCCATTTAGCTCTGTTCCATCTACTGTTTTAAAGGTGAAAAACTCTTTTTCCTGAAGGTTATATTCTTTTGCTGTTTCGCTTAGTGCTGCATTATCTTCCAGCACTTTTATCTTTTTATTTCCTTTGGTTTGGTACAAAGTCACTTTCAGAGGATCAGTAGCACTAGAGTAATAATCTATATAATATTGCTGATCATTACTCATATTAATGTTATGCACACCTTGTTGCTCAGTAAGCTTTTGCTTGCCTTTACCATTAATACCCACAGAGTAGAAGTATTTCTCTAGTGGAGAACCTTCATTTGAAGTATAATAGATAGTAGCTTTCTTCCCTTTTTCTTCAACTCCTGCTATTGATAAAGCTTCCCATTCACCATTCGTGATTTGGTTAATCAATTTTCCATCAGTATTATACAGGTATAAGTGCTTATAGCCTGATTTTTCGCTGGCCCAGATGAACCTTTCTCCATCTTTTAGGTAATACAGCTCGTCAATAAAATCAATATCTATGTAAGTGTCATATTTTTCGGAGAGCACTTCTTTTACTTCTCCGTTATTCATATTTACATGAAGTAAATCAATTTTATTTTGAAGCCTGTTGAGTCTTATTAATGCCAGTGTTTGAGCTTTTTCGGTAGGTTTTATTCTTGCTATATAAAATTCTTTATCATCTCCTTGAAGTTCAACCTGGGTTAACGCTTTGTTTTTAAGCGTGAAAATTTGTGCTGTAACTTTACTGTTATCTTCTCCTGCTTTTGGGTATTTGAAACGATAATCTTCAGGGTAGAGCTGTCCGTTATGCCATACTTGCATATTGTATTCTCTTACTCCGCTTTCATCAAAAGTCAGAAAGAAGATTTGTTCTCCATTTCCAGACCATTCAAATGCCTTAGTGAAGGAGAGTTCTTCTTCATAAACCCAATCTGTGCTGCCGTTAATAATATGATTAAATTCGCCATCTGAGGTGATTTGCACTTCACTCATATCAGCAAGGTTCACATAAAAGAGATTATTATCACGTGTGAATGCTACTTTGGAGCCATCTGGAGAAAATGAAGCATATGATTGCTTACCGTTTTCTGATAGTTTTACCAGTTTTTTGGTTTCCATATCATAAACATAGAATTCGGCTTTGTAAGATCTTCTATAGATGCTTTCCCGCTCAGTCATCAGCAATATTTTATCCATGCCTTGGCTAAAAGTATAACCTCTGAAGTTAATGGATGGACTCAGGTCATCTCCATTGAGTATGGTAGCAACCTTTTCTCCGGTGGTAACATCATATTTTACTATGTCATTACCTTCCTGGGCGCTGTAGTAGCGGCCATCGTTCATCCAGTTAATACCATAGACACTCTTCTGAGAGAAAGTGCCTTTTTCAAATATATCAGAAACAGTTATTTCTTTTTGGGCAAATGCGATATTCATAAAAAGTAGAGCAATAAAAGCTAGTGTAATTTTTTTCATGGTTATCTTATAGGTTATTGGTCAGCGAATTTAACAAAAGCTACTGAGTAGATCGGTACCTTTTATATAAGGAAATAAAAAAGTCCCGATCGGTGAGGATCGGGACTTCAAGTTAAAGTGAATTAACTAGGTGACATAAATTAACTTCCGCATGCCTCGCAAGAATCCGGATCATCTAGTGAACAAGCCATATCTGAGCGATTTTGGTCTTCTAATTCTGCGTTTCTAGCTACAGGTTGGTGTTTGGCAGACTTATCAACTGTAAACTGAATAGCAGAAGCAGCGGCTTTTGTTCTTAGATAATACATTCCGGTTTTCAAGCCTTTTTTCCATGCGTGGAAGTGCATAGAGGTTAACTTACCGAAGTTAGGCTCTTGAACGTGAACGTTCATACTCTGACTTTGGCAAATATAGGCACCTCTATCGGCAGCCATATCTATAATTACTTTTTGAGATAATTCCCAAACTGTTTTATATCTGTCTTTTATATTTTGTGGGATATCAGCGAAACCTTGAACAGAACCGTTAGCTTCGATCAATCTGTTTTTCATATCATCATCCCAAATTCCTAACTCAATAAGATCTCTCATCAAGTGCTTGTTCACTACAATGAACTCACCTGATAATGTTCTTCTGGTATAAATGTTTGAAGTATAAGGCTCAAAGCACTCATTGTTACCAAGTATTTGAGAAGTAGAAGCAGTAGGCATAGGTGCTACTAAAAGAGAGTTTCTTACCCCATGCTTTTTCACTTGTTGCTTTAAAGTAGCCCAGTCCCAACGGTTAGACTCAGGAGTTACTCCCCACATATCAAACTGGAATATACCTTTAGAAACAGGTGAACCTTTGAATGTTTCATACGGTCCTTCTACCTGAGCTATTTCCATAGAAGCTGTCATAGCAGCAAAGTAGATAGTTTCGTGGATATCTTTGTTTAATCCTTTAGCTTCTTCAGAGTCAAAAGGCATTTTTAACATTAAGAAGGCATCCGCCAGACCTTGTACACCTATACCGATAGGTCTGTGTCTCATGTTGGATGTTTTAGCTTCAGCAACAGGGTAATAGTTAACATCAATAATTTTATTGAGGTTACGAGTGATTACCTTAGTTATATCATAAAGCTTCTGATGATCAAAAGTACCTTCTTCTGTAACAAATTTAGGTAGAGCAATTGAAGCCAGGTTACATACAGCCACTTCATCAGGAGCAGTGTATTCCATAATTTCAGTACATAAGTTACTAGACTTAATAGTACCTAAATTCTTCTGGTTAGATTTTCTATTGGCAGCATCTTTATAAAGCATGAACGGAGTTCCTGTTTCTATTTGAGCTTCCAATACTTCAAACCATAAATCCTGAGCTTTTATTTGTCTTCTGTATTTTCCTTCGCTTTCGTACTTAGTATAAAGTTTTTCGAACTCTTCACCGTAGCAATCAGCTAATCCTGGAGCTTCGTTAGGGCAGAAAAGAGACCACATTTCGTTGTTTTCTACTCTTTTCATGAATAAATCAGAAATCCATAATGCGTAGAAAAGGTCTCTGGCTCTTAATTCTTCTTTACCGTGGTTTTTTCTCAGATCAAGGAAATCAAAGATATCCGCATGCCAAGGCTCAAGGTAAATAGCAAAGCTTCCTTTTCTTTTACCACCACCCTGATCTACGTATCTGGCAGTCATATCAAAGTTTCTAAGCATAGGCACGATACCGTTAGAAACACCCCCTGTTCCTTTGATATATGATCCGGTAGCTCTTACATTATGAATGCTTAACCCTATTCCACCAGCTGATTGTGATATTTTAGCACATTGTTTCAAGGTATCATAAATACCATCTATACTATCTTCTTGCATAGTAAGTAAGAAACAAGAAGACAATTGAGGCTTAGGAGTACCTGCGTTGAAAAGTGTAGGTGTAGCGTGAGTAAACCATTTTTCACTTAACAAGTTGTAAGTTTCAATTACAGACTCAATGTCATCCATATGAATACCTACAGCTACTCTCATAAGCATGTGCTGTGGTCTTTCTACTATCTTACCATCTATTTTCATTAGGTAAGATCTTTCAAGAGTTTTAAATCCGAAGTAGTCGTAGTTAAAATCCCTGTCGTATATAATAGTAGAATCTAATAAAGCGGCGTTTTTCTTGATAACCCCATACGCTTCTTTAGAAATCAAAGGTGCATTTTCTGCTGTTTTAGGATCTTCATAAGTATAAAGTCTTTTCATAGTATTTGAAAAAGACTTGCTAGTTACTTTATGAAGGTTAGAAATAGCCATTCTAGCAGCTAACAAAGCAAAATCTGGGTGCTTTGTAGTCATAGAAGCGGCAGTTTCTGCAGCCAGGTTATCTAATTCTACGGTAGTTACACCATCATATATTCCATTAATAACCTTTTTGGCAATATCTACTGGCTCGATATAGTTCATATCTAGGCCGTAGCAAAGTTTTTCAATTCTTGACGTTATCTTGTCAAATTTAACGGACTCACGCCGTCCGTCTCTTTTTATTACTAGCATATAAATAGGGGGTTATGTTGGTTTTTTTATATTATCAAAAAAATTAAAAATCTTCGTCAAGAGAAAACTTAGGAGAAGAATCATCATTTTTCTTCATCACACCGGCTTTTTGGTAATCTCCTACTCTTTTCTCGAAGAAATTTGTTTTACCTTGTAAAGAAATCATTTCCATAAAATCGAATGGATTGGTTGCGCCATAGATTTTTTCTCCAGTAAGCTCTTGTAATAGTCTGTCTGCAACAAACTCGATGTATTGGCACATCAAATCAGCATTCATACCTATCAGAGATACAGGAAGAGCATCAGTAACGAAATCTTTTTCAATAGAAACGGCATCTTTAATGATTTCCTTAACAGTGCTTTTTGGCAACTTGTTTACAAGGTGGTTATTATAAATTAAGCAAGCAAAATCACAGTGCAGACCTTCATCTCTGGAGATAAGCTCATTAGAGAAACTTAGTCCTGGCATTAGACCTCTTTTCTTTAACCAGAAGATAGAACAGAAACTACCTGAGAAGAAAATTCCTTCTACTGCTGCAAATGCCACTAGTCTTTCTGCAAAACTTCCTTTATCGATCCATCTCAGAGCCCAGTCAGCTTTCAACTTCACGCAGTCCATAGTATCAATAGCATTGAAGAGCCTGTCTTTTTCTTTAGCATCTTTAATATAAGTGTCTATTAATAAAGAATAAGTTTCAGAGTGAATGTTTTCAACGGCTATCTGGAAACCATAGAAAAATTTAGCTTCAGTATATTGTACTTCTGCCACAAAGTTTTCTGCCAGGTTTTCATTTACAATACCATCACTGGCTGCAAAAAAGGCAAGTACATGAGATATAAAGTGACGTTCACCATCGTTCAGGTTGTTCCAGTCTTTTAGGTCCTGCCCTAAATCTATTTCTTCTGCTGTCCAAAAGCTGGCTTCTGATTTTTTGTAAAACTCCCAGATATCATCATGCTGTATAGGGAATAATACAAATCTGTTTTTGTTCTCTTTTAATATAGGTTCTTCAATGGCGTTTGTGTTGTCACTCATCATTTACATGTTTAAGTTGAAAACTTATTATTTATAAAAATGGACCAGAGGTCAATGTTTTGTTAAAACGAAATATTTGTTCTAAAAATTACAGGGACATTCCAGAACGGTGTTAGAATTTGTAGCTGTGAAAAGCTGATGCAAAATTAAGAAATGAGAAGAAAAATCAAAGCTGAAAGCTGAAGCGGAGGCATGGGGTGCTTATGTGATATAAGTTATTTATTTACAGGTAATTAGGGGCATTTTTTCAATTGTTAGTTTGCCTCTAGATGGCAGGAAATGGGGTTGAAAAAATCTCAAAAAGTTTTCCACAGAATCAAGCTGCTGAAGTTCATTTGAAGCAGCATTTCTTACATTATATTACTTGCCGATAAGCCTTTTTTTAAGATCGTTTGGTACATAAGTGAGATGGGGCTGCTCCTTATTTATAAACCACTCAGGTGGCCCGTAGTAAGCGGTATTAGTGACTGGGTCTACAAATTTAATATAATCACCAGAGCGGTGTTTGTTAGATAAAGCCGCTGATATTGAGCTTCTTACCTTGTTTTTGTCTAGGCTTGGTTCCTTATTTAAAATGAAGTCTACCACTTCTGCGGAGGTCATTATTTGCTTGTTAAGTTCCTGATAATAAGTGATTTTTCTAGACCATGGCCACTCCTCCTGATAGCTGTTCGCTTGATATTTAGACTTGCTGGTAGGTAGATTATCCTGAAAAATGGGTATGCTTGTAAGCGCACTCATATGGTTTTCAATATCATCTATTTCCCTCTGAAACTCAGCTATTTTAGCCTGAAGCATACGCTTACGTTCTGAGAGCGCTTTCAGGTATAAATCTGCGTATTTTTCGGGAATGTTGAGTTTCATATTGTGAAAAAGAAATACGAAGTTAAAATAAAGCATTCGATAATTGCAAGCAAGTCAAGCAATATAAGCAAGCGAAGCAAGCGTAAGCGCAAGCACTACACCTTAATATATATAGAATAATTATCATTATTATCATCCAAGCAAGTGTTTGATATTTAATATAATTAGTTTAACTTTGCAATCCATTTTAAAAATCTATAAGTTACATGTACGCAATAGTTGACATAGCCGGAAAGCAGTTCAAAGTAACAAAAGACCAATTCGTGTATGCTCCCAAGTTGGAGGGCGAAGAAGGCGCTTCCGTTGAGTTCGGTAACGTATTGTTATTAGGTGATGGCAATACGATCGAAGTAGGTGCACCATTAGTAGAAGGTGCCAAAGTATCAGGAAAAATCCTGGGTCATGTAAAAGGTGATAAAGTAATCGTCTTCAAAAAGAAAAGAAGAAAAGGTTACAAGAAGAAAAACGGTCACCGCCAGCAGTTTACCAAAATTCAGATAGAAGATATCGTTGGTAAAGGAGCTAAAAAGGCCACTAAGAAGAAGGAATCTACAGAGGAAGCTGCATAAAGAGGCTTCAAGTTAGTTTGAACTAAGTTTAGAGAACAGATACTTAAGTATAATAAAAACATTTAACGAACATGGCACATAAAAAAGGAGCTGGTAGTTCTAAAAACGGTAGAGAGTCGGAAAGTAAACGACTAGGAGTAAAGATATTTGGAGGACAGCAAGCTATCGCTGGAAACATTATCGTGAGACAAAGAGGAACTAAGCATCACCCAGGTAAAAATGTAGGTATTGGAAAAGACCATACATTATTTGCTTTATCTGATGGTATAGTTACTTTCAAAAAAGGAAGAAACAACAGATCATTTGTATCTGTAGAAGCACAAGCGTAAGCTTCCTATAAAACATACATTAGGAGAAACCTTCTCGATTTATTTCGGGAAGGTTTTTTTGTTTTATAGGCTTGCCTAAAATTTCAGATTTCGTGCCTTTTGTGAATATTTTAAGAAACCGCTGTCTTTTCTGAAATTTTATTAATTGCACTAACTCAATTTTGTTATGTTTTATCTTCGAAATCGATTTAAAAGAAGCTGAACCTGATAAAATGCTTAAATCTATACTTTAAGTAAAAGTCGAAATATTCGACTAAAATTCAGCTTCATGACGGAATTAGATTTTGTTTTTACATCAACCTGTGTTAATTTGGCGGCTTGGTATTTTTACATGAGTACCATTTCTAACTAAAATAACCTAAAACAACTAATTATGAGGAAACTATTACTATTTATGAGTTTTTTCGTGTTCTCGCTGGTTACGTGGGCACAAGAAAAGACTGTTTCCGGGAAAGTGACGTCGGCTAAGGACGGAACAGGAATGCCCGGAGTAAACGTTATCGTAAAAGGTACATCCAATGGTACGGTAACGGATGTAGAAGGTAATTATAGCCTTTCTGCTCCAGAAGATGCTACTTTAGTATTTTCATTTGTAGGGTTAGCTTCAAAGGAAGAGGCTATAGCTGGAAGGTCTGTAATTGATGTGCAGATGCAGGAGGATGTTCAACAACTTGGAGAGGTTGTAGTAACAGCCTTAGGTATTGAGAGGGAGGAAAGATCTTTAGGGTATTCTGTTCAGGAAGTATCAGGAGATGCCGTTTCTAAAGCAAAAGAAGGAAGTTTTATTAGTTCTTTATCTGGTAAAGTTTCAGGACTTAATATTAAAAAAAGTAACTCTCTTGGAGGTTCTGTTAATGCTGTAGTTAGGGGATCTAACTCTTTGACTGGAAATAACCAAGTATTATTTGTTGTTGATGGTATTCCTATCAGTAACAGTAACTTAAATACTGCAGATCAGCAAACTGGAGGCGGTGGTTATGACTATGGTAATGCTGCTTCTGATATCGACCCAGAAAGTATCGCATCTATCTCAGTGTTAAAAGGTGCTACTGCTGCTGCTCTTTATGGATCTGATGCGGCAAACGGAGTTGTTTTGATCACAACGAAAAAGGGATCAAAGCAAAAAGGAATAGGAGTGACTTTAAATCATAATACTTCTTTTAGTGTTTTTGATAAAAAGACATTTCCTAAATATCAAAATAGCTATGGGGCGGGATATAGTCCTGGATATGGAGACACATCAGATTATTTTTATGATAGGGATGTAAATGGGGATGGGCAACTAGACCTTTTGGTGCCGGTTGGTGAAGATGCATCGTTTGGTGCTGCTTACGATCCTAACCTTTTAGTATACACATGGGAGTCATTATATCCAGAATTGGATACATACATGCAGCCTCAACCTTGGGTTGGTGCTGAAAATGGACCTGATTATATTTTTGAGACAGGAGTTTCAAATGTTACAAGTTTAAGTTTTCAAGGAGGTAATGAAAAGGGGTCATTTAGAGCGGGATACACTCATGACAATAGAACGGGAATTTTGCCAAATAGTGAGATAACCAGAGATGTTATTGATTTTAATGCGAGTTATAACTTATCTGAAAAATTATCAGTAGATGGTAAAATGTCTTATTTCCGCACGGAGGGTAAAGGTAGATATGGAACTGGGTACGATGGTGGTAACGTAGTACAAGGTTTAAGACAATGGTTTCAAACTAATGTAGATCTTAAAGCTCAAGAGCAGGCATATAACCAGACAGGACAAAATATAACTTGGAATCCCAATTCAAATACAGATGTGTCACCACATTACTTCAATAATCCATATTTTGTATTGAATGAGAATTATGAAACTGATAGAAGGAATAGGTTTTTTGGTAAATTTCAAGTAAACTACGAAATTACTGAATGGATGAAAGCTATGGCTAGATTTGGGGTGGATAGCTATAGTGATTTGCAAGAAGAGCGAATGGCTGTGGGAAGTTTAGCGCAACCAAGTTACTCTAAATATCATAGAACTTTTGAAGCTTACAACAGTGATTTTATTTTACAGTTTAATAAGAACATAACTGATAAGTTTTCTTTTAATGGCCTTTTAGGAGTTTCAATAAAAAATACTAGGATCAACAGTACAAGAAGTTCTACAAATGGAGGTCTAGTCGTTGATGGAGTATATGCTTTGAGCAATTCTGTAAGTGCGCTTAACCCTCCTACTGAAACAGATACACATGTCAGAAAATTTGGATATTACGGTCAGGCAACATTTGGGTATAATGATTTATTATATTTAGATGCCACATTAAGAGTAGATAAGTCATCTACATTACCTGAAGATAATAACACATACCTTTACCCATCAGTGGCAGGAAGTTTTATTTTTAGTGAGTTAATGGATCAATCTTGGTTAAACATGGGGAAAGTTCGATTAGGATGGGCCCAAGTAACAAGTGATGCACAACCTTATAGTTTGTTGAATACTTATCAGGCGGCAACTCCATATGGATCAACACCTCTATACTTTATAGATGATACTGCGAACAATCCAGATTTGGAACCTGAAACAACGGAAGAATTGGAATTGGGGTTAGAAATGAGTGCTCTTGATAATAGAGTAAGATTGGATTTGTCGTTATATAAAAAGAATACAACCAATCAAATTTTACCAGTTCAAGTATCTAAGGCAACAGGCTTTAACTATAGATTTGTAAATGCTGGTGAAATGGAAAATAAAGGTATTGAAGTTTCACTTTTTGGTGCTCCAGTAAGAACCTCAGATTTTGAATGGGGGGTTAATGTAAACTGGTCTCGAAACAGAAATAAAGTAGTTTCTTTATTTGAAGGTGGAGAAAACTTATTAATTTATTCAGCGTGGTCAACTGCAATTAATGCAAGAAAAGGCGAAGCTTATGGGGCTATAACAGGTTCTGATTATGTATACCTAAATGGTAAACGAGTGGTAGGTAGTGATGGTAAATACCTAATGTCAGAATCAACAACTGAGATAATTGGTAATATTCAGCCAGATTGGAATGCTGGAGTGAATAATACTTTCAGTTATAAGAATTTATCTTTCAGCTTCTTAATTGATATTCAGCATGGAGGTGACATAGTTAACTATGATATGGGTTTTGGTAGAGCTACAGGGCTTTATGAAGAGACAGCTGGTTTAAATGAGTTAGGTAACCCGGTAAGGGATCCTGTTAGTGAAGGAGGCGGTGTACTTCTAGATGGAGTTACAGCAGATGGGGCAGTGAATACGGTAAGAGCTGATGCAAGTACTTATGAGACGCCATTTGGATATTATGGAGGTTCAGTAGAAACGGGAGGTTATGCCCCTGATGCAAGCCTAGTATATGATGCTAGTTATATCAAACTTAGGGAGGTAACGTTAAATTATAGATTACCTTCAAGTGTAATTAGTAAGACATTTTTGCAAGACGTTACAGTTGGTGTTTATGGACGTAACCTATGGATAATAGATAAGAATCTTCCTTATGGAGATCCAGAGTTTAGTGCTAGTTCTGGTAATAGTCAAGGTATCCAGAACGGAGCTTTACCTGCTACTAAAGAGTATGGATTTAATGTAAGAGTACAATTTTAAGGATTATCAAGGATGAAAAGATTTAATTATATAATATGTCTGTTAGCTTTAGTTTTTGCTATGCAGGCTTGTGATGATGATTTGACGGATCTTAATGTTGATCCAAAGAATGCACAAGAAATTGATGCTGCCCCTCTTTTTACTTACGGTCAGTATAATATTGCAAAACAATTTGTTGATATTGACTATAATGCTAATGTTTCTCTTATATGGGCTAACTACTTTACTCAGACAACCTACATACAAGAGTCTGGCTATGATGCAGCAAACCGCAATGTAGGAGGAACAATATGGGATAATATATATACGGAAGGTTTATATGAGTTGGCAAGGGCTAAGGAGATTTTAAGATCAGAGGAAGATTTGGGAGAGCCATTCACAAGTCAACATAATAATAGATTGGCTATGGTGAAAATCATGGAAGTATTTGCTTATCAATATTTGGTAGATAACTTCGGATACATACCTTTTAGAGAAGCATTAGATTTGAATAATATTACGCCAGTTTATGAGAGTGGTGAGACAGTATATACAGCTATTGCTGATAGCTTGTCTTCTGCTATTTCTTTAATAAGTACTGATCAGACAGGATTTGAAGCGGATGAAGATTTAATATATGAAGGAGATATGACCAAATGGTTGAAATTTGCTGCTTCATTACAGTTGAAGATTGGATTAAGAGTAGCTGATATAAACCCTACTTGGTCATCTGAACTTGTTACTGCAGCTGTTAATACAGGCGTATTTGCTTCAAATGATGATAATACGCAAATTCATTTTACTGGAACACAACCATATGTTAACCCGATTTATGATTATTTTGAAATAGACAGTAGAGCTAGTGATTTTGTGGTTACACAAAATTTCATTGACTTATTAAACGATTTCAATGATCCTAGAAGTGATGTTTATTTTGATGATAATGTTACACCTTATGAAGGAGGTGATTATGGAGTCACTGGTAACGCATACGAAGAATTAACGCATCCAACTGAATCAATAGTTGATGCCTCTTATGCAGGGACATTGATGGATTATGCTTCCGTTCAATTTGGATTGGCAGAAGCAGTGGAGAGAGGTATAATTACTGACGGTTCAGCGGCAGATTATTATGCTGCTGGTATAAGGGCTTCTTTTAGTTACTGGGGGCTCTCTGAGAGTCAAGCTGCTGATTATTTGTCTCAAAGTAGTGTGAACTATGCAACAGCTGAAGGAACTTGGAGAGAAAAGATAGGTAATCAAAAGTATATTGCTTTTTATGGACAAGGCCATGAAGCTTGGACAGAGGCAAGAAGATTGGATTATCCTGTATTGGCAGTTGCTCCTTCTAGTGGATTAGAGAATCCTAAAAGAATTATTTATCCAACAGAAGAGAGGTTAATTAATGTGGCTAGCTATAATGCAGCTATTTCAGCAATGGGTGCAGATAATACAACAACAAGTATTTTCTGGGATGTAAATTAATCTTCAGAATTTTGGAATAAATTAAAAAGGCTTCGAATTATTCGAAGCCTTTTTAATTTGTCAAACTTTAGACATAATAGTACGTGAGATTAAAGCTTATTAATGGGATTAATCATGAGATAAATTTACCTTTCATGAAGATAGTTGTTTAAATGATTTTAATCATTAAATCTATTCTTCCCACCATTCAGGAGCAGAGTTTGTAGGTGAACCATTCATATATAGTAAGCAATCACTGCATGAGGGTGGAGGACAAGGGCCGCCAACACAGATATGCGAGTCGCATTGGGCTCTTAGGTCATTTTCTATAGGATAGCTCAACTTGTCTTTATCAAAAACCCATCTAGTAGCGTTCTCGGTGTAAACACTAAAGTATCCAAATACTGGTATAGATTTATCAGAAGAGGTGTAATTGGTTTGTAATGACACTGGAGGTTCATCAAATAATCCTGAATTTTGATTTTGTTCTTTCATTTCCATCCAAAAATTGTATGAATTTGAATTCATAACTTGCTGGGTAATTAATACCGAGAAGTATTCATAAATTTTTTCGTTACCGGTTATTTCTAGTGAGAATAGGTTTGCGTCTGAATTGTCTGCACTTATATTTTTTAATTGATAGTCATTTAGGTAGTAAGTTCCTTTTATCCAGCATTGATATCCTGGAGTGCCTATACTGGCGTATGGTGCTTTATAGAGCCACAACGGTTCGAATTGCCATTTATAATATTGATTTGAATCTGCTGTAGTATTAATTCTGACATTGATTCCATCATTTTCTTCTAATTGTTTCTCGTCTCCTTTATCTATATAGCTTCTAAGAATTGTTTCTTCGAAATGGACTTCGCCAAGCTGAGTGTCTGGAGTAGGAAGTTTTTGCCAGGAAGAGGTTATTTCTGTGTTATTAGGTAAAGTTATATTGAGTCTATATTGCTGTTCATATGTAGCTTTAAAGTCATCATCTAACAAAGAATATGCACCCTTATCAATCTCGGTATAAAACCATGTTGATCCGGAAGATGATTCTAACATGACTATGGCATTAGCTATGCTAGAATCACGTACATTACTAGGTAAACTGTTATATTTTAATAGAACTTTAAAGTATCGGCCTTCAGAAGGATAACATTTTGTGTCATTATAGGATTTGTTAGATATGTAGCTTTCTACCACTACTCCTGGTTCTTGATTCTTGGTATCAAATTCATAGGATTCAACACATGATAGGATTGATGTGATGCAGATTATTAATATGAGTATCCTAAGTTGGTTGTATATATTTATTTCTTTTATTAGCATGTGTTAATAATTAGAACAGAAAAATATTAATGAAGATCCTTACGGTTATGCTTTATATTTTGAAATTGTAAGAGATTGAGGGAAACATACTTCCTAATATTGAAAGTTTATGGGCTAGTCCTGTTGTATTAAAATATATAGAATATGCATTTTTTCTGCCGTATAAATTGTAGATAGAAATCACCCATTCTCCTGTGATAAATCTGTCTTTATAGTTTCTGTCCTTAATGGTAAGTGATAAATCTAGTCTATGATAATTCGGCATTCTATACGCATTACGTTCAGAGTAATTTAACACAGAAAGATATGGTCCATAGGAAAATTTTGAGGTGGGAATAGTAATGGGTCTCCCGGTGCTGTATTGGAAGTTACTACTTAGAGTGGTTCTTTCACTGAAATGGTAATTTAGAATAATGGATAAATTATGAGGTTGGTCATAAATTGAGGGGTAGTAATTGCCATTATTTATTTCTAGTTCAGGGTTACTCGGGTTAAATTTCTTTTCGCTTCGGGAATAAGTGTAAGAAATCCAACCATCAAATTTCCCGGTATTTTTTTTAACCTGAAATTCCAAACCATAAGCGCGTCCTTTGCCTTGTAATAAATTAGTTTCTATTGCTTGATTGAGAGTTAAATTGGCTCCTTCAATATAGTCTATAGTGTTATCGATGATTTTGTAATAGCCCTCTGCGGAGATCTCATATTCCGAATGGTTTATGTTTTGGAATATACCGAAAGAAAGCTGATCACCTCTTTGAGGTTTCAAATTATCACTACTTGCAATCCAATAATCTGTAGGCATAGGAATGGTAGTATTGGAAACTAAGTGCATATACTGATGGGTTCTGAAGTAACTAGCCTTTAATGAAGTGGATTTGGATAATAAGTATCTAAAGGATATTCTTGGTTCTATATTAATATCCGAAAACATTAATTCTCCTTTATTATATTGAGTTGTGTCTGTTATATGAGGAGACCTGCCATCTAAGCTTTCTTGGTTAAAATTGTATATTAGATCATCTCCAAAACGAAATGCAGAAGTTATTCGAATACCGGCATTAAATGACCATTTTAGCCCTAGGTTAAAATTACCTTCTCCATAGATATAAGGCTCTAAAAGACGCTGCTTTCTTAGTTTGATTTCCTGAACATTACTGTTATGAGACGCCATCAATTGCCCTGGGTTTATTTCTGAAGCTGTGGTTCCAATACCTATTTGATGGTGATTTCTACCTTTTTGATTGAAGTTAATATCATATGCAGCTCTGTAGGTATTAATCCCATTTTTGGAAGTAGACATAGCAGTGGCTTCAGTGTTGTCCACAATAGTATGATATCTGCTGCCTGAAACAGTCAGAGAAGTTGATAGATTCTCATTTTTCGTATGATCCCATTTTAAACTTAAATTCTTGGTATTCCAGTTGAATATAGAATCTTTGGCGAGTTGAAAGTCATCATAACTATAATAACCCGATAAAGTGATATAATTTTTGTTATCTATTTTATGAAATATTTTTCCTGTGACATCGTGAAAATTGGCGGCACTATTTTCTAATTGTATATTTTGAACGGAATTGATTAACCAATTACTATATGATATTCTACCTCCTAGCATATAGGAGGTCCGTCCTTTTTTGATTGGGCCCTCTATCATTAACCTGCTTGATATTATACCTAAACCACCTTTTATAATGTGTTTATCTTCATTGCCATTTCTTAGGCCAATATTTAAAATTGAAGAAACTCTGCCTCCTTGTGAAGCAGGACCTCCACCTTTATATAGTGTAACATTATTGACCATATCTGGATTGAAACCTGAAAAAAATCCGAATAAATGAGTGGGATTGTAAATAAGCGCTCCATCCTGATGTATAAGGTTTTGACCTGTTTCTCCTCCCCTAACATTTATTCCTGCAGTTACATCGCCTGCTGAGCTAATCCCTGGGAGCGTAGTTAAACTTTTTAATGGATCTACTTCCCCTAAAAATGTTGGAAGGCTTTTAATAGATTCTACTCCCATTTTTTCAATTCCTGTTATCTGCTCTGTAACATTCCTGTCTTGTCTTTCAGCAGTAATTTCTACACCACTTAATTCTGTATAAGATTCAAACAGGTAGAATTCTTCTTCTGTCTTAGAGCTAGTAGAACTTATGCCTACAAGCATATTTTTAGTGGAATAACCAATGTATTTGATTTGAAGCAGATTAACTTTGTTTGTTGTTTTTATAGTAAAATTTCCATCTGTGTCTGTAATTGTACCTTTGTCCTCCATTGGAAGCTGTACATATGCTCCTATAATAGGAGCGTTAGTTTCACCATCGAATACGGTGCCTTTTATAAGTTTTTTGGAGTTGATTTTTAATAGGATATAACTCGCATTGATTTCAGGAACGTCTTTTTCATATTTTTCTTCTAGTATTAGTAAGGTATTGTTTTCAACCGGAATAACGGAGTAACCAACTAACAATAGCCTAAGAAATGTTATTAGTTTAAAGGGTTTAGTAATGCCTGTAAGCGTAAATCCTTGAATAGTTTCTTCGTTATAAAGGATGTTTACACTGTACTCACTTTCTATTGCCTTTAATGCATCAACCACTTTCGTTCCATTGTAACTAGGGTTAATAGTAATTCTGTTTACGTTTCCGCTATTTTGAGCAGAACACAGAGGTAGAAATAGTAAGGATATAGTTATTAAAAGAAGGAATTTTTTAATTATTGAATTATACATTCTATAATTTATTGGTGAATGACTGGCAAGAATTTCAAAAGAAAACATATCCTAAGTTATAAATAAGATAGAAAATATTTTATTTTAAAATAATGGAGAGGTTACTGTATAGGATGAGTGGTTTATCCTTTAAGCATCAGATGTTAAAATAAATGAATATTAGTTTGGCAATAGTAGGAAATCAATCAACTCAATCTCAAAACAAACTAAAATCCTTTAGTTGATTGAAGAAGTGGAGCAGTACTTCTGGGTATACGCCAATAGTGAAGGCAATACCGAATAATCCTCCCCAGAGGTGGGCGTCGTGGTTGATGTTGTCGCCTCCTTTTTTACCCATGTATATAGAGTATGCTACATAAATGGCAGCCCATGCCAGTCCTGGTAAACCAATAATTCCATATAAATAGAGAGGTTCATTGGGGGCGAATAGTACGAAGCTAAACAGTATAGATGAAACTCCGCCTGATGCGCCTAAAGCATTGTAGTAGGCGTGTTCTTTATGTTTTAGGTAGGTGGGGATGTCTGCTACTATAATGCCTAGTAAAAACATGGCAGCGTATATAACGAGGCCAATAGAGCCAAAAATAGTAGTGAAGATGTATTCAATGTTTTTGCCAAACATCCATAATACAAACATATTGAAGATGAGATGCAATGTATCATTATGGATGAAGCCACTGGTAATGAACCTGTAATATTGCTTGTATTTATTAACGCTGTATGGATTAAAAATCCACTTATTCATAATGTGGTTGTTATTCCAGGCATAGAGTGAAAGAATAACATTTATGGCAATAAGAATGACAGTAACTGAGATCATAAAAGATAAAGGCTGCCCTTTTTTAAGAGGCAGCCTTTTTATTTGTTTAACAATATTATACGTGTAGCGCTCTGTTATCAGTAGCTGCCAGGCAAGCTTCTTTTACAGCTTCCATGTATGTAGGGTGTGCGTGAGACATTCTAGATACGTCTTCAGCAGCAGCACGGTATTCCATAGCCGTAACACCAGCAGCAATCATATCAGCAGCTCTTGGGCCGGTAATATGTATGCCTAGAATCTCATCAGTGTTTTTATCTGCCAGTATTTTCACCTGACCATCAGTATCCATACTAGCTCGGGCCCTACCTAAGGCTTTGAAAGGAAATGAGCCAACTTTATACTCGCTTCCATTTTCTTTAAGCTCTTCTTCGGTATATCCTACTCCTGCTACTTCTGGCCATGTATATACTACACCAGGGATTAATCTATAATTAATATGCGGCTTTTGTCCGGCAAATTGCTCCGCCACCATAACGCCTTCTTCTTCTGCTTTGTGTGCTAGCATAGCTCCTTTTACCACATCACCGATGGCATAGATATTATCAACACTTGTTTTTAAGTGCTCATCAGTTTCTATTCTGCCCCTTTCGTCAGTTTTAATGCCGACGTTCTCAAGGCTGAGTCCTTCAGTATAAGGCTTTCTACCTATGGCTACCAGACAGTAATCTCCTTTTATCTCTACCTCATTACCTTTTTTGTCTTCTGCTTTCACTACTACCTCTTTACCTTTATTTTCAACAGAAGTTACTTTATGACTGGTTTTGAAGTCTATACCAAGATTCTTTTTACTGGTTCTGGTCAGTTCTTTACTCATAGTGCTGTCCATAGTAGGTATGATACGATCAAGGTACTCTACTACTGTAACTTTAGCGCCTATTCTGGCATAAACAGAACCTAACTCCATACCGATAACACCACCCCCCATTACTATTAAATGTTTGGGTATTTCTTTTAGCTCTAAAGCTTCTGTACTGCTGATGATTCTATCTTTATCAATTTTAGCAAATGGAAGATCAGCTGGTTTAGAGCCTGTGGCTATAATTACTTTTTCTGTAGTTATTTGCTTAGCGTCTCCTTCTGAAGGGGTGATTTTAATAGTATTTTTATCAACAAATGACCCTACTCCATGAAGAACATCTATTTTATTTTTCTTCATTAGGAATTCTATCCCGTCGCAAGTTTGTTTTACCACGTCAGCTTTACGACTGATCATTTGTTTTAGGTTAGCCTTAGGGGTATTAATATCAATACCATGCTCTTTAAAGTGGTTCGCAGCATTATGAAAATGCTCAGTAGAGTCTAATAAAGCCTTTGAGGGGATACATCCCACATTAAGGCAAGTACCTCCTAATGTATTATATTTTTCAATAATGGCAGTTTTAAAGCCGAGTTGGGCAGCTCTTATTGCAGCCACATAGCCGCCAGGTCCTGAGCCTATTACTGTTACTTGATAATCCATAATTTAAAATTTATATCCGAGTTTGACGGAGAGTCCTCCGGTCATAAAACTGTTTTCTTCGGGTCGTTCAAAAATATTGGTTACACCACTTCCAGGTACTATGTATACCGGAAAATGCGGTTGGTTATAATCATCTAAAACTGTACATATTCTACCAGTAAGGTCTAATATGAGGTGGTCAGAGAGCATTTTTTTGAAGCTGAGCATGTATACCAAAGAATATAATTCATTGCTCTGCTCTAAATTGGAAGTATAATCTCCAAAATAAGGTCCATCAAAAGTTACACTACCAGTTTCTTTAAAATCAGCATAGCTCATTTGCACGCCTACAAAAAGGCCTTGCCCGAAATATTGCTTAGAGGCTACTATTTGGTAAAGTAGGCCTAGCTGGTAGTAATTTCCTTTATTGAGATAGTCTAATTCTTTGTATAAACTCGATCTTTTGTATTGTGAGTACCCATATGTGAAATTGAAATTTAACCGGTCATGTTGCCAGGCTAGTTCTGGTTCTAGTACATATCCTCTTTGAATAGCAAAGGCCTGTTTGAATAGTTCCAGCTTTAGAAAAATAGCATCTCTTTCTTGAGACTCTTCTGTTTGCGCTAAGGTATTTCCTACTATGGCTAGGAAAAGTAAAAGTATGGATGCTTTTTTCATTCTATTTCTACATAATATTCATAGGAGCTTACATATACAGAATCGAATGTTGTTTGTTCTCCGTTTTGCAGATCCTTTAACTCTAACACAAAGCCACACTCCTCTGACAGATATTTAGTTTCAAGAGTATAATGAAGCTGTAGTGTGTCTTGAGTATTTCCAGATTTAAAAACGTAGGTAGACGCTTCAGAGTTGAGGTTAATCGGCAGATAATATATGCCATCTTCAGGTTCTATAAGATCACTAAAGCCAGGCTTCACCCCGTATACTTCAGAGTAAGGGGTTGAATCCCGAAACTGTAATTGTACTTCTGGTTCTTCCGTAAAATACGGATCACAAGCAGCGTCATCATTAAAGCAGCCCATGATTTGCAAGGATATCAAGCAAATCATGGCTGGCATTTTAAATCTTATAGTATTAAAGCATGGCATATTCAATGCTTTATATTCCAAGCATTAATCTTGCAGGATCTTCTAAGAGCTCTTTTACTCTTACTAAGAAGCTAACTGACTCTCTACCATCAATTATTCTGTGGTCATAAGATAATGCTATGTACATCATAGGTCTTATTTCTACCTGGCCATTGATAGCCACAGGTCTTTCTACTATGTTGTGCATTCCTAAAATGGCAGATTGAGGTGCATTAATGATTGGAGTAGACATCATAGAGCCAAATACTCCACCATTAGTGATAGTGAAAGTACCACCGCTCATCTCATCAATAGAAAGTTTACCATCTCTGGCCTTTACAGCCAGTCTTATGATTTCGCTTTCTATACCTTGGAAATCCATAGATTCAGCATTTCTTACTACAGGCACTACAAGTCCTTTAGGTGTAGAAACAGCGATAGATACGTCACAGTAATCATGGTAAATAATTTCATTACCATCAATAGCCGCATTTACCGCAGGCCATTCTTTTAATGCCTGGCAACAAGCTTTAGTAAAGAATGACATAAAGCCTAAGCCTACACCATACTTTTCTTTAAACTGATCTTTATATTTTTTTCTAAGATCCATTACAGGTTTCATGTCCACTTCGTTGAAAGTGGTAAGCATGGCAGTTTCATTTTTCACAGAAACCAACCTTTTTGCAATGGTTTTTCTCAGGTTGGTCATTTTCTCTTTTCTTTCTTCACGAGAAACGCCACCTGCATATTTAGGGCCACTTTCCTGACTAGCTTTTTGCTCTTTAGGAGCCTCTTTCTTAGCGGACTTTTGAGCTGCTTCGGCATCTTCTTTAGTGATTCTGCCATCTACACCCGTTCCTTTTACATCTTTAGGATCTATGCCTTTTTCGGCTAATATTTTAGCTGCAGCAGGAGAAGCATGGCCTGTAGCATACGTTTGGTTGCCATTGGCAGCTTGAGTTGCAGGCTTGGCTTCAGTTTCCTTTTGAGAAGAGCTACTGGCAGATGCAGGTGCACCTTCCATAACCTCTATTTTACAGATTAAGGCACCTATTTCAAGCGTATCGCCTTCCTGAGCTTCTATTTTTAAAATACCATTTGCTTCAGCAGGTAATTCAAAAGTGGCTTTATCAGATTCTATTTCAGCAATGGTTTCATCCATCTCCACATAATCGCCATCTTCTTTTAACCAAGAAGCTAAAGTAACTTCGGTAATAGATTCTCCAAGTTCGGTAACATTCATTTCTTTTACCTCACCTGTTTTTTTACCTTCTGATGATTCTGAAGGAGCTGAATCTGCAGGCTTTTCTTCAGGAGCTTCTGATGAACCTCCATCTTTTTTTGCTTCAGTGTCGATTTCTGCAATTACAGATCCTACCTCTACAGTTTCACCTTCTTCTACTTTTATTTTTAATATACCGGCGGCTTCTGCGGGAAATTCCTGAGTAGCCTTATCAGTTTCTATTTCTGCAATAATTTCGTCTTGCTCTACATAGTCTCCATCGCTTTTTAACCAGGAGCCAATGGTAACTTCAGTAATAGATTCTCCTACTTCAGGGATTTTTATCTCTAAACTCATGGGGTTATTTTTTAATGTTATTTTTCAAATGATTTTTCTACGATTCTGGCTTGTTCATCTTTATGAACTTTAGCGTAACCAATGGCTGGAGAAGCACTCGCTTTACGAGAAACTAACTCAAGACCATAGTCACCCATGAATCTCTGGATGAAGAACCAATATCCCATATTGGCAGGCTCTTCTTGTACCCAAGCCAATTTAGGATTCTTATATTTCTTTAATATTTCGTCAATTTGATTTTTAGGGAAAGGATAAAGCTGCTCTACACGTACTATAGCCACATCTTTTACTTCATTTTTCTCCTGCTCTTCAAGTAAGTCGAAATATACTTTTCCTGTACATAGAAGCACTTTTCTTACAGATTTATCATCTACATAATCGTCTGCTATTACTTCTTTGAATTTGCCGTCAGTAATATCATTTAATGGAGATACTACTTTAGGGTGTCTCAATAATGATTTAGGAGAGAACACTACGCAAGGCTTTCTGAAGTTCCAGGTAACTTGTCTTCTCAATAAGTGGAAGAGGTTAGCCGGAGTAGTCAAATTAGCAATGATCATGTTTTCTTCTGCAGCTAGCTGTAAGAACCTTTCAGGTCTGGCATTAGAGTGCTCAGGCCCTTGACCTTCATAACCATGAGGAAGTAACATTACCAATCCGTTCATGCGTTGCCATTTAGATTCGGCACTTACTATAAACTGGTCAATCATTACTTGTGCCCCGTTAGCAAAGTCTCCAAACTGTGCTTCCCATATTACTAAGGCATTTGGTGTAGCCATAGCAAAACCATATTCGAAACCTAATACTGCAAACTCTGATAATAAAGAGTTGTAGATTTTAAATTTCTGCTGACCTTCTTCTATATGGTCAAGGTTGCAATACGGCTCATTAGTGTTCGCATCAAATATATAAGAATGCCTGTGAGAGAAGGTTCCTCTTTTTACATCCTGACCAGACATACGTACCAGTTTGCCTTCAGTAAGTAATGAACCATAAGCTAGTAATTCGGCATCAGCCCATGATAATTCCTTTTTCTCAAAGAAGTTAGTTTTTCTGTCTTTGAGTAATTTTTCAATTTGCTTTAGAGGTTTAAAACCTTTAGGAATAGAGGTGAGTGCCTTGGCTACTTTATCTACTACTTCTTTGCTTATGCTAGTGTCCGGTGAACTTTCAAAGTCAGCGGGCTTAGCTTTAGAGAGTTGTTTCCACTCTTCTTCTACCTTTTGAGGTTTGTATGAAAGCGGTTTCTGTTTTACTTCATTAAGCCTGTCCTGCAGTAGGTTTCTAAACTCTTTGTCTAATTTCTTGGCAGCCTTACCATCAATATCTCCTCTTTCAATCAATGTTTTCACATAAATTTCTCTTGGATTAGGATGCTTAGCTATAAGACTATAAAGTTTTGGCTGAGTAAACTTAGGCTCATCACTTTCATTATGACCGTGTCTTCTATAACATAAAAGGTCAATGAATATATCTTTACCAAATTTCTGGTTGTATTCTACCGCTAATTTTGAAGCAAATACCACCGCTTCCGGATCATCACCATTAATGTGTAATACCGGAGCATCTATTATTTTAGCTATGTCAGTACAGTAGATACTAGAACGGGCATCATCATAGTCTGTAGTGAAACCAACCTGGTTGTTAATTACAAAGTGGATTGTTCCCCCTGTTCTGTAACCAGGTAGTTGAGACATTTGAGTGATCTCATAAACTATTCCCTGTCCGGCAAGAGCAGCATCACCATGTATTAAAACAGACATGCCTTTTTTCAAATCGCCGCCGTACTCATCATCTATTTGGCCGCGAGTATACCCCAGTACTACAGGGTCTACTGCTTCCAGGTGAGATGGGTTAGGAGTAAGTTTTACATATACATCTTTCCCAGAAGTTGTTTTTAAATGGCTGGCATAACCTAAGTGATATTTCACGTCACCGTCACCCATGGTAAGGTCAGGAGTGGTGTTGCCTTCAAATTCGCTGAAAATTTCTTCGTAGGTTTTACCCATTATGTTGGCCAGCACATTTAGGCGACCTCGGTGAGCCATACCTATTACTACTTCCTTCACATCAAACTCAGCTCCGGTATTTATTAGAGTATCCAGAGCAGGTATTGTATTTTCACCACCTTCAAGAGAGAATCTTTTCTGACCTAAAAATTTAGTGTGCAAGAAGTTTTCAAAAACTACTGCTTCATTTAATTTATTTAGGATCCTCTGCTTAGTATCGCTATTAGGAGTGGTGTCTATAGCTTCTTTCTCACATTTCTTCTTAAACCATTCCAGAATTTCTGAATCTCTTATATGCATGTATTCAAAGCCTATTTTGCCTAAATACACTTTGTCAAGAGTGGAAATAATTTTTTCTAATGTGGCTTTCCCTATACCTAAAATATCACCTACTTCAAATTCCGTTTTCAGGTCTTCTTTAGTAAGATTAAAATCTTCTATGTTAAGAGATACATTATGATCTCTACGCTTTCTCACCGGGTTGGTGTCAGACTTTAGGTGAGCCCTGGACCGGTAGGCGTGAATAAGATTTCTGACATACATTTCCTTAGAAGAAATGCCATCACCTGCTGCTGCTCCGTTTTCGCCAAATTTCGTTTGAGAAAACTCGAACCCTTCAAAAAACTTTTGCCAAGAGCCATCTACTGATTCAGGATCATTTTTATATGCTTCATATAATTCGTCCAGATAGTGGCCGTGTGCATTTGAGATGTAGGAATATTTATCCATGAGTAAAACGTGTTCTTTATTACTGAAACAAAGGTATAGAACATGATTTTAATAAAAAAACCGTAAACACGCATATGCAAATATCTCTGATTTTCAATCAATTGCCATTATTTTGGCATATGTGTGTTTTGTTACTATTGAATTTACGGTTTATAATGGAATAAAAGGGATAAATGTTTGTATAAAAAATGTATTTATAAAAAAAACAGTTATCTTTGCAGTCTTTTAAATGCCGGACGTGTTCCGCAATATTTAAAAACTAATATAACAAAATGGCAGTAAAAATTAGATTGGCCCGTAGAGGCCGCAAGAAGAGGGCAATGTACGATGTAGTCGTAGCTGATGCCCGAGCACCACGTGATGGTCGTTACATTGAAAAAATCGGAAGGTACAATCCTAACACTGATCCTGCAACTGTAGAGTTGAATGAGGATAAGGCGTTTGATTGGGTAATGAAAGGTGCTCAGCCTACCGATACTGTAAGAGCAATGCTTTCTTACAGAGGAATTATGCTTAAAAAACACTTACAAATAGGTGTTAATAAAGGAGCAATAACCCAAGAAGAAGCAGATAAGAAATTTGATGCTTGGTTACAAGAAAAAGAAGCTAAAATCACTACAAGAAGAGATCAGATTGCCAAAGATGCAGCTGCTACAGCTAAGGCAAGAAAAGATGCTGAAACTAAAGTGAAAGAAGCTAGAGCGGAAGCTTTGAAACAAAAAAACACTCCTGCTGAAGAAGCTCCTGAAGCTACAGCTGAAGCAGAAGGTGAAGCTACTGCAGAAGAGGCTCCTGAGGCAGAACAAAAAGAAGAGTCTGAGGATAAAGAGTAAGAGCTATGAATATTGATGAGTGTTTCCAACTCGGTTACGTCATCAAAAAACACGGCTTAAAGGGAGAAGTTAATATCTTATTAGATGTAGACGATCCCCAATATTATCAGGAAATGGAATCAGTGTTTGTTGAGATCAACAAAAAACTGGTTCCTTTTTTTATTGATAGCCTGAGCTTAAAAGGTAATAAGGCCGTAGTTAAATTTGAAGATGTGGATACTGCAGAGCAGGCTGATGAGTTGACAGGTAATAGCTTGTTTTTGCCGCTGGCAGTTTTGCCCCAACTTACCGGCAATCAATTTTATTTTCATGAAATAATAGGCTATGAGGTGGTAGATGAAGCCCAAGGCAGTATTGGTGTGGCTAAAGATGTTTATGCATCTCCACAGCAGGACCTGCTGGCAGTGGATTTTAATCAAAAGGAAATATTGGTGCCTATAAATGATGAAATTATAACATCAGTAGATCATGAAGAAAAAAAAATAAATGTTAGCTTGCCTGAGGGGCTTTTAGATATTTATCTTGAATAATATGAGAATAGATATTATTACTTGCTTGCCTCGTTTGTTAGAGAGTCCTTTTGGAGATTCTATTCTTAAAAGGGCGCAGAACAAAGGGCTGGTAAGTGTGCATGTACATGACCTGAGAGAGTATTCTACTGATAAGCATCTGAAGGTAGATGATTATGCTTATGGTGGTGGAGCTGGTATGGTCATGATGATGGAGCCCATTCTGAATTGTTTCAGAAAATTGCAGGAAGATACTGACTATGATGAGATTATATATATGAGTCCTGATGGTGAGCAGTTTAGTCAGAAGGTGGCTAATGAACTTTCACTAAAAGGTAATTTGCTCATACTATGTGGTCATTATAAAGGAGTTGATGAAAGAATCAGGGAGCATTTTATTACCAGGGAGATAAGCATAGGAGATTATGTGCTTTCAGGAGGCGAATTAGCTGCGGCAGTGGTTTGCGATGCAGTTATAAGGCTTTTACCTGGTGTGCTTTCTGATGAGACATCCGCGTTAACAGATTCTTATCAAGATGACCTTGTGGCTCCGCCGGTTTATACCAGGCCAGCGGATTTTGAAGGAATGAAAGTTCCTGAAGTTTTATTATCGGGTAATGAGAAGAAAATAGAGGACTGGAGGTTTGAGCAATCCGTAGAAAGAACCAAGAAGAGACGACCTGGTTTAATTTCCTGAAGTAATCTCTATGGAGGATTTTAAGGACAAATGGTTAAGGGCAAGAAAAGAACTATCTGAAAAGGAAGAAGAGCTGCAGGCCCAGCACGAAGAGCTTACTGCCGCTATAGAAAATGTGGTAAGTAAAAATGTGCAGCTAGAAAAAGTTTTAGCTGAGCTGAAAAGCCGCAATAAGGAACTTGATCAGATAATATATCGCACTTCGCATGACCTTAAATCTCCCATAACTACACTGAGGGGGCTTATGAATCTTATAACACAAGTTTCTGATTCTGAAGAAATTAATTCTTATGCAGAGCTGGCTAGGCATACTTCTCTTGAAATGGAGAAAGTGTTATTTCTACTTACCAAGTACTCCTGGAATTTGCTTGACAATATTCATTGGGAGTCGGTAAATATTCATGAATTAATTCATGATGCCTTTCACAGCCTTAGGTTTATTGATGGTGTAAGTGATGTAAATATTTCATTGCCCAAGCCCACTACGCATGAGCCCTTGGTGAGTGATAAAGAGAGGTTGAAATTGGTTTTCTTTCAGGTGATTTCTAATGCAGTGCATTTTAGAAACCGAAGTGCAGAATCTTATATAAGGATATATGTTACTTCATCAGCTGATCATTTGCTGGTTTCTGTAGTAGATAATGGTATAGGTATGAGTGATGAAATAAAAACGAAAGCCTTTGAGATGTTTTTTAGAGGAGCTACTCTGTCTAAAGGGCCGGGGTTAGGTTTATATATTTCTAACCAGATCATTACCAAGTTAAAAGGGGAAATCAGTATTGAGAGTAAGGTTAACCTGGGAAGTACTGTTACTATAAAACTTCCATTTAAATTAAAATAGGGCATTTTAGAAGTTTAAAATGCTCTGAATAAAATAAAATTTTATAAAACACGAGTTGTAAAGCGGTGTGAATATTTAATTTATACTTATATGGTAGTATATTCTAAAAATTATTTTATATTTGCACTCCGTTTTAGAATTGAGACTTTTTAGAGATATAGATCATGAATGATATTATCAAATCAATCGAGGCTGAATACAGCGAGAGAAGAAATTCATTTCCTTCTTTCAAAGCCGGTGATACAGTAAATGTACACGTAAAAATTACTGAGGGTAACAAGGAGAGAATCCAGCAGTTTCAAGGTACAGTAATCCAAAGAAGACACCCTAATTCTAATGGGGAGACTTTTACTGTAAGAAAAGTTTCTAATGGAATTGGTATTGAAAGAATATTCCCAATTCTTTCTCCAAGTGTTGAGAAAATTGAAGTAGTAAGAAAAGGTAAAGTAAGAAGAGCAAGACTTTACTACTTGAGAGGAAGACAAGGTAAAGCAGCTAGAATCAAAGAAAAGCTGTAATTATCTAATAAAGAAAATAATTTAGGGGTTGCCATTCAGGTTACCCCTTTTTTGCATAATGGGTATTTATTTAACCTCATTGCCTCCCCTATCATTGTAATTAATAGCATTATAGTATATATTAGACCGGGTTTTGTGTAAATCCTCTGTTTTTAAAAAATTTTGTCTAATTAATATATGCTAGATAAAGAGCAACTCCTTAGTGATCAGCTGCAAAAATTTCATGAAAAAGTTCATAATGATGCTGATAATATAGTCAAGTATTTTGTGCTAGGTTATTTTGTCTTTGGCCTATTGCTGTCCTTAGTTTATTATACCTGGGAATTAGGCGTAGTTATGGGCCTGGTGTCTTTAGGGTTGTATTATTTAGTCAAAACACTCGCTTCCGGTACACTGTTTTTCAGGATTACTGTTAGCTTTCTATTGTGGAATTTTCCTTTGCAATTTATTCTGCAGCTCCACGGCACTTATGAAATGTACTTCTTCTATTTTGTGTCACTCACAGTGCTTTTGTTTTATGAAGACTGGGTAGTGCTGCTTCCTGCCGTAATTTATGCTCTGGCTACTTTTGTAATTATATTTTTCTTTGAAATATATGGTTCAGAGTACGAGCGCTTTTTTACTAATGTACCCGACTTGACTTATAAAAATGCCCTTTTACATGCGGGTATTATGCTCTTATATGCGGGTTTATGTGCGCTGTGGGCGCAGTTACAAAAGAAGCAAACGGAAGAATCTGCTATTAGTAATTTGCAAATGCAGGAACAGCTTCAGCTGATGGATACCAACATCAATTTTGCAGATAACATAAGTAAAGGAGACCTAAAAGCGAAATACCAGGCAGATCAGCCAGATAAACTAGGTAAGGCGCTAATGGAAATGCGTGAAAGCTTGGTAGAAGCTGCTGATAGAGAATCAAAAGAAAGGTTTGTTAATGTTGGGCTTGCTTCTATTGGGGATATTCTCAGGGCTAATTCTGATGATCTTACCGAACTCTGTGATAAAGTAATAGCCGAGCTTGTAAAGTATATGAAGGTGAATCAAGGTGGGATTTTTATTTTGGAAGAAGATGAAAATGGGGCTGACCGACATCTTGAGCTCAGGGCTTGCAGAGCTTATGAAAGGAAAAAGTACTTACAAAAGAGAGTTGAGATCGGCCAGGGGTTAGTTGGCCAGGCAGCTGTGGAGAAGAAGTTTATTCATTTAAAAGAAGTGCCGTCAGATTATGTGAACATCACTTCTGGTTTAGGTATGGCTACTCCTAACAGTCTTTTACTGGTGCCACTCCAATCTAATGATGAATTGGTTGGGGTTTTAGAAATGGCTTCTTTCAGGCCTTTCCAGGATTTTGATATTGAGTTTTTAGAGAAGGTAGGCGAAAGTATTGCTTCTAGTGTTATTAGTGCTAAGACCAATCAGGCTACCAAAGACTTGCTTTTGCAATCTAGAGAGATGACAGAGCAGATGCAGTCTCAGGAAGAGGAGATGAGGCAAAATATGGAAGAGATGCAAGCCACGCAGGAAGAGATGGCTCGTACACAGCGTACCCTGGCGGCAAAGGAGGCCAATTTTAATGCTCTCATAAATAATACTACGGATAGCATTATTACCATAGATCTGGATTATAATGTGGTAATTATGAATGCTATGCAAAAGTCTCGCTATGTAGGTACTCAGTATGAAGGTTTGGGTGAAGGTTCTAATGCGCTTGAGATGTTGGGAAGTGTGAGAGATGAGTGGAAAGAGTATTATGATCGTGCTTTTGCTGGTGAGATGTTGAAATTTGTGCTTAAGAGTTCCGTACGTGGAGAGGATACTTGGAGAGAGTATTATATTAACCCAGTTAGAAATGATAAGAATAAAATCATAGGCGCATCCATATTCTCTAGAGATATTTCTGACAGAAAGAGAATGGAGGTTGAAAATCATAGAATGAGTCAGGTAATGAGCTCGCTATTGAATACCTCTAATGATATGCTCTTAGCCATTGATAGTGATTATAACCTTATTGTGTCTAACGACCGTTTCAAAAAAGGAGCCCCCGCTATTTTTGGTTCGGAGGTGAAAACAGGTATGAGCTTGTTAAATGGCCTTGATGAAACTCAGAAAAAGGCTGTAAGAGCCCAATATGACAGAGCGCTTGCGGGAGAATCTTTCGAGGCTAAATATGAAATGGGAGAAGGTATGCTGGTAAATCGCTGTGAGCCTATAATTAATGATGAAGGAGAAGTTTATGGTATAGGCATACTTATCCATGTGGAATCAAAAGAAAAAATGGCCAGTTAAGTGTTTGCCTGGTTATGAGGCAAACACTTCTGTAAAGTTATTTTCTATTTCTGATAGAATACCTAATATTTCTTCATGTGATATAGATTCTACCAGTCTGGTTCTGTAGGGTTTAAAATGAGGGATACCTCTAAAATAGTTGGTGTAATGTCTTCTCATTTCAAAAATTCCTTTTTTATCACCTTTCCATTCTACAGAAAAATTAAGGTGTTTTTGGGCGGCATTTACTCTGTCCTTTATGCTAGGAGGAGGTAAGTGCTCGCCGGTTTTCATGAAATGTTTTATCTCATTAAAAATCCATGGATAGCCTATTGATGCTCTTCCTATCATAATGCCATCTACACCATACTTGTTTTTGTATTCAACGGCCTTTTCAGGAGAGTCAATATCTCCATTTCCGAAAATTGGGATATGTATATCAGGGTGGTTCTTAACTTCAGCAATTTTGGTCCAATCGGCCTCGCCCTTATACATTTGCTTTCGGGTTCTGCCATGAATAGTAAGGGCAGAAATACCTACATCTTGCAATCTTTGAGCTACTTCTATAATTTTAATAGTGCTTTCGTCCCATCCTAAGCGAGTTTTTACTGTTACTGGCAGGTTTACTTGCTTTACTATTTCGGCAGTCATTTTTTGCATTTTCGGTAGGTCAAGCAATATCCCGGCTCCTGCACCTTTGCCTGCTACTTTTTTTACCGGACATCCGTAGTTGATGTCTATCATCTCTGGGCTGGCTTCCTCTGCAATAGAAGCCGCCTCTCGCATAGACTCTATTTTATCTCCGAAAATCTGAATACCAATAGGGCGTTCATAATCATAGATGTCTAGTTTTTCTACGCTCTTGGCAGCGTTGCGTATTAATCCCTCTGATGATATAAACTCCGTATACATCAGGTCTGCACCATTTTCCTTACATACTGCTCTAAAGGGAGGATCACTTACATCTTCCATTGGAGCCAATAAAAGCGGAAAATCACCAATCTCTATATTTCCAATTTTCACCATCAACTCGGGGGTTAACTTTGCATTTGTCTTTGTAAAATAAACTGTAAATTTACGTCAAATTATGAATAAATTCGACAATAATATACATCTCTCAAGTGGAGTAAGTTCCCTGACTACTGCTATTTTTATTTTTGTACTTGCTTTAATCGGTTCCTTATTGGGTTCTGTAGTAGGGGTGATGTTATGTGTGCCCTTTTTTCAGGGTTCATTAACTGAGCTCAGTGCGGCTTTATCTAACCCACAAGGGTACCCTGATATAAAACTAGTATTGTTTGTGAGTCAGGCTTTCGGCACGCTGTTAGGCATGGTTTGTCTCCCTTGGTTATATCTTAAGCTTGTCCTCAAGCAAGATATAAGTATCTTTTTTGAAAAAAGAATTGGCATACAGCCTCTTATATTAACCGTATTTATAGTGCTTTCTTTTATGATGGTAAATGCCATTTTTATAGAATGGAATTCAAACCTGGTATTTCCTGAATTTTTAAAAGGCTTTGAACAATGGGCTCGAGCTAAAGAAGATCAGATGGCAGAAATGACTGAATTTCTCACAGAGTTTAATAGTATTATTGAAATAGTTCTTGCATTTATAGTAATAGCTGTGATAGCTCCCATAGGTGAAGAACTGGTTTTTAGAGGTTTTGTGCAAACACTAACTCATAAGTTTAGTAAAAACATACATGTGGCCATTTGGGTGTCTGCTATTTTATTTAGTGCTATCCATATGCAGTTTTTCGGATTTATTCCTCGTTTGCTTTTAGGGGCATTGTTCGGTTATTTATATTATTGGTCAGGAAACCTAATCATTCCTATCTTGGCCCATTTAGTGAATAATGGCTTTACTCTGGTAATGGTTCTGCTGGCTCAGAAGGAAGTAATTGGGTATGATATTGAAAATACTGATACCGTCCCTTTGCCTACTGTGTTAATATTCGCTATTATTACCACAGGACTATTGATTTATTTTAGAAATTATTTTTTTAGAAGGCAGGTGAATTAATTATTCATGGGAGAAGTGCGTCTTTAACGCTATCGCAGCAAAAGATTTGTTTCTCAGGTAATTATTAATGAGAAGTTTAGTCCTATCATTTGTTCTTCTGGAGTATATGTGGCCTCTGATAAAGTGATGGAGGGCTACAACTGTTAAACAATGACATCAATATTAAATAAATACAGCAATTTTACTCAAAGAGTGATCGCTGGAATGGGCGGGGCTTTAGTGATTATCAGTAGTATCTGCTTTAGTGAGTGGAGCTATTTTGTAATCTTTTTTTCAATTTGTATAGTCACTCAACTAGAGTTTTATAAACTGGTGGGCCTGGATGGTATGCTGCCTCTTAAGACTTTCGGTACTATTTGTGGTGCTTGTTTGTTTTTACTGTCCTTCTTTATTGAAAGTGGACAGATAGATAGCAAGTATTACTTTATACTTTTCCCTATTATCACCTGTGTTTATTTAATTTATTTGTATAGAAGTAAGGAAGTAAAACCTTTTAGAGGAATAGCTTTTACTTTTTTGGGTATATTATATGTAGCAATACCTTTTTCGCTACTCAATGTAATCGCTTTTGAACCCGGAAATTATACTTTTCAACTTATACTAGGTTCATTATTAATTTTATGGTCTAATGATACTGGTGCCTATTTTACAGGTGTGAGATACGGCCGAAGAAAACTATTTGAACGTGTATCTCCAAAAAAGTCGTGGGAAGGTAGCGTGGGAGGCCTATTATTGGCTATGACCATGGCTTATGCACTCTATTATACTACGGGAATTTTAGACTTGTGGCATTGGATGGGCATTGGCCTCATTATAGTTATAGGCGGTACTTATGGTGACTTGGTAGAGTCTCTTTTTAAAAGAAGTATAGAAATTAAAGATTCTGGTAGGTTAATTCCCGGACATGGCGGATTTTTGGATCGTTTTGATGGACTTTTATTATCAGCTCCATTTATAACGGCATTTTTAAAAATTTTTTAATTGTAATATAGGAAATTGTGAATTTAATTAAATTTGCAATCGATTTAGTAATTTAAAAACCACTGATATGGGTTATATTGAACCAGCTCCAATAAAGGACGAGAAAAATCCTTTTGAGGCGATGATGTCTAGATTTCATATTGCCTCTCAAATTCTAGGATTAGATGATGAGGTGTATAACGTGCTCAAGTCTCCGGCTAAGCAGGTTATTGTTTCATTACCTATTACTATGGATGATGGGTCTATAAGAGTTTTTGAAGGTTTCAGAGTAATACACTCTAATATATTAGGGCCTTCAAAAGGAGGTATCCGGTTTGATCCCGGAGTGAATATTGATGAAGTAAAGGCCCTCGCAGCCTGGATGACCTGGAAATGTGCCGTGGTGGATATTCCTTATGGTGGTGCCAAAGGAGGGATTAAGTGTAATCCAAGAGAGATGTCTTCTGGAGAGATAGAAAGGCTTATGAGAGCTTATACCCTTTCTATGACTGAAATATTTGGGCCTGATAGAGACATACCTGCACCTGATATGGGAACAGGACCGAGAGAAATGGCCTGGTTAATGGATGAATACTCTCGTACTCAAGGTATGACTGTAAACTCTGTAGTAACCGGAAAGCCTTTAGTGCTAGGAGGTTCTTTAGGAAGAACTGAAGCTACCGGACGAGGTGTAATGGTTTCTGCTCTGGCAGCTATGGAGAAATTAAAAATTAATCCTTACAAAGCTACTTGTGCAGTGCAAGGTTTTGGTAACGTTGGTTCGCACGCAGCTCTATTGTTAGAGGAAAGAGGAGTGAAAGTAGTGGCCATCAGTGACCTTTCTGGTGCTTATTATAATAGCAATGGAATTAACATAGAAGAAGCTATTGCTTATAGAAATGATAATAGAGGTTCTTTAGAAGGATACTTGGGAGCTGAAAAAATTGATGGTGATGAAATTTTAGGACTGGAGGTAGATGTATTAGTGCCTGCAGCTACTGAAGATGTTATTACTTCTCAAAATGTGGAAAGCATTAAGGCCAGATTGATAGTAGAGGGTGCCAATGGACCTACTTCTGCTAAGGCTGATACCGTGATTAATGATAAAGGAATTATGGTTGCTCCTGATATTTTGGCTAATGCTGGAGGTGTAACTGTTTCTTACTTCGAGTGGGTGCAAAACCGCTTGGGTTATAAGTGGACAGGAGAAAGAGTAAACAGAAGATCTGACAGGATTATGAAAGATGCCTTTGATAATGTTTATAAAACCTCGAAAGAATATAATGTTTCTATGAGAATAGCGGCTTATGTTGTAGCAATAGATAAAGTTGCTAAAACATACAAATATCGTGGTGGTTATTAATAAGAATAACGATCTTTGCATTTTTATTAAACATTATATTAAGTGACGATACATAAAGAAGGAAGAGTACTGCTAGCAGTGATGTTAATAGTTTTAATAATTATTAACGCGGTGGTGCTGTATGCCTTTCCTGCAAGGCCGATTATATTTAATGTTACTCTGGCTGCCAGTTTAATACTCTTCTTACTGATTCTTCAGTTTTTCAGGCACCCAAAAATTGTGTCTCCAATAGATGAGAAACATGTTTTGGCTCCTGCAGATGGTAAAGTGGTGGTGATAGAAGAAACCACTGAAACGGAGTATTTAAAAGATAAAAGACTACAAATTTCAATATTTATGTCTCCGGTTAATGTGCATGTTAATCGAATGCCAGTAAAAGGAATTGTAGAGTTTTTTAAATATCATGCAGGTAAATATCTGGTAGCCTGGCACCCTAAGTCAAGTACTGAAAACGAACGTACTACTTTGGTGGTGAAGACAGGCAAAGGTGTACCGGTATTAGTAAGGCAGATAGCTGGTGCTATGGCCCGAAGAATAAAATGGTATGTGAAAGAAGGCCAGGAGTTTGAGCAAGGTGAAGAATTTGGATTTATTAAGTTTGGCTCCAGAGTCGATGTTTTCTTACCCTTAGATGCTAAGGTAAAAGTAAACATAGGAGAGAAAACCAAAGGCGGCCGTACCGTGCTTGCTGAGATTTAATATAGGTCAATTATATATAAAAAAGGGCTATCATCTTAAAATGATAGCCCTTTTTGTTATTATAACTTTGACTCAATAATGGTCATCAATTTAGTGAGGTATTTCTGATCTATCTCATCAAAATCATTCACCTTATCACTATCGATATCCAGAATAAGGAACACTTCATCGTTTTTAAGGGCAGGCAGCACAATTTCTGATTTAGAGTCTGAGCTGCAGGCAATATGCCCGGGAAATTCATCTACATTGGGTACGAGGATAGTTTCCTTCTTTTCCCAGGTAGAACCGCAAACCCCCTTGCCCTTTCTTATACGGGTACACGCTATTGGTCCTTGGAAGGGCCCTAATACCAGCTCCTCTTCTTTCACCAGATAAAAGCCTACCCAAAAGAAATTCATTCCATATTTTAGGGCGGCAGCTATATTGGCCAGGTTAGCAGTGAGATCATCTTCGCCAGTAACCAACCCTTCTATTTGAGGTAATAGCTCCTCATACTTTTCTTTTTTACTCGCTTCGGAGTTAATGATCAATTCTTCAGCCATTTCTTAAATTTTTATATACTAAGAGCTTGTCACCTGCCAGCTCTTTTACTTCTACTAATCCACTAATAGTAGGGGCTTCTATACCTTCTTCAAAAGTTTGGAATGAGGTGAAGACTAGTGCTTCATCCCATAAGCCTTTATCAATAAATGTATTAAGTAGTAGAGAGCCTCCCTCTATAATTACAGAGCGCAAATCTCGCTCATATAAGTTGTGTAATAAAGACTCTATAAAATTATTTTCTTCCAGCTTTACATAAGTGATAAGCTCGCTTTCTTCATCTTTAACCAGGTTATAGCAGATGGTATATTGCGAGTGATCAAATAGTGCTTGAGTATAGGGCAAGCGCAATTGCTTATCTATAACTACGCGAGTAGGATTTCTGCCTTGCCATGAGCGTACATTTAGCTTAGGGTTGTCATATTGGGCAGTATTGGTGCCTACCATTATGGCATCTTCCTCTGACCTTAATTTATGCACGAGCTTTCTGCTGTGCTCATTGCTAATCCATTTGGAGTCATAATTTTTTCTTGCCACAAAGCCATCGTGAGTTTGGGCCCACTTCAGTATTATATATGGTCGCTTATGTTTAAGACCGGTAAAAAACCTTTTATTTATTTTAAGGCCTTTTTCTTCTAATATACCAGTGATTACCTCAATTCCGGCATTTTCTAATTTTTCTATGCCTTTACCTCCCACTAAAGGATTGGGGTCCATATTAGCAATCACCACCTTTTTTACATTATGTTTAACCAATAGGTCAGCGCAGGGAGGGGTTTTGCCAAAATGAGAGCAAGGTTCTAATGTTACATACACGGTAGACTCTGGCAGTAAGTCCTTGTTACTGACATTGTTAATAGCATTAACTTCTGCATGTGGACCGCCGTATTGCTGGTGCCAACCTTCTCCAATAATAGTGTCATTATGTACTATTACGCACCCTACAAGCGGATTAGGACTTACTTTGCCTACACCGTTTAGAGCCAAATCAAAGGCTCTGGTTATATATTGTTCGTCTTTATTCATTAGCTTTGCTCCGGCTTTACAATGATAACCAAACTCCCCCGAATTATAAAGATGTCATCTCACAACCCCGATTCTTCAAAAAAACTTTTGAAATATATCATTAGTGAAGTGAAGGTAGAAGAGTCTTTGGAAGAAATATCCAGTATAGCTCACATTATTTTAGAACATGTTTTTGATATTAATAGAACGGAAATTATTCTCGATCGTTCGGTTAATTTTTCTAAAGCCAGAGAGAAGGAGCTCAACCGTATTTTGAAAAGACTGAATGATAATGAGCCTATACAATATATTATTGGGGAAAGTGATTTTTATGGTAGAACTTATACTGTAGGGCCAGGCATACTTATTCCGCGTTCGGAAACGGAAGAGCTTATTCAGCTAGTCTTAAGCGAAAATAAAGGGAAGAAAATTCGCTTTTTAGATATTGGTACCGGCAGTGGTTGCATACCTATTACTATAGCAAAGGAGCTCAAAGGAGCCAGAGCCAGTGCCATAGATTTTGATCCCAGAGTAATAAAAGTGGCAAGAAAAAATGCAGAAAGACATGAGGCCGCTGTAGAATTTTTACTGATCGATATCCTAAAAGAACCTATTCCGCTTACAGGGTTAGATGTGATAATTAGTAATCCGCCGTATGTGTTGGAGAGTGAAAAGGCGCAAATGAAGCCCAATGTGCTGGAATATGAGCCGGAACGAGCCCTTTTCGTAAAGGATGATGATCCTTTGCTTTTTTACCGACGCATAGCAGAGCTGGCCAAACAGGCATTGAAAGAAGGCGGCACTCTATATTTTGAAATTAATGAGAAGTATGGTGAAGAGGTGAAGATGCTTTTAGAAGTGATGGACTATACACATGTAGAGGTAGTGAAAGATATTTACGGTAAAGACAGAATAGTAAGAGCTACCAACTACATTGATATAAGCAGTTTTTAATCTGAGATAGGTTCTCCAATCCAAAATGGATCTGAATTTTGAATTTCAAGTATCCCTTCAGATTGCGTTTCCAAATAGCAATAGGCTTCGTGTGAAATGGTATAGTTGCCAGCAATTTTAGCGGGCTCTTCAAGCAGCACAATTTGCTGATGATGGTTATACCACTTTTTGTAATTACCATGCTTTACCAATGCCCATTGATGTAGATCATCTGACCAAATTACACCAATAGAAAGAGGTGTTTGTTGAAGTAAGTCGGCTTTAAATGGACCTATGATATGTGCGGCTCCGTATTTGGCGTAGGTCAGAAAACTAATGGCTTCAGGAATAATGCCTTTTTCTAATGAATGAAAGGTAAGGAATTTAACCGGTAGCTGATGCTGAAGTTTTTCTGTTGCTGAGCTTAATTCTGCCTCAGTGCAGATGAGCACATCAATGTTAATGCTTTCTGTTAATAGCCAATCTAGAGCCTCATAAGAGGAGATGACCGTAGGACTCCACTCTAATAGCTGTTTCAGGTGTTCCAGATTCGAAATGGGAGCTTGTATAATGAGAGCAGGCTCTTGGTCATCTTTAACTATGTGGTGTGATGACATCAGTCTTTAGGATAGGTGTCAATAATATGCTGAGAAATGAGCCTGTACATTTCTGAAAGCTCTTCGTTCCCTTCTAGATAATCCATATGTTTATCTAGCGTTTCAAAATCATGCCTCACAGCAGGGCCGGTTTGAGATTTGTCAGGGCCAATTTCTAATGCCTTATTGATGGTTTCTGCGATAAGAGGCTGTAAGAGATTAAACTCTAATTTTTTACTTCTAAGAATATCAGAAGCAATTTTAAAGAAATGGTTGGTGAAATTGCAGGCAAAAACCGCAGCAACATGAAGTGACTTTCTATCAGCAGAATCTATTTTATATACTTTTTTACTGATAGTATCAGCTATATCTAAAAGTGTATTTCTGGTAAACTTGTTTTCTGCTTCTATGCAAATAGGGGTAGACTTAAAGTCCACCTTTTTGTCTTTAGAAAAAGTTTGAAGTGGATAGAAAACACCAATATTTTCTCCTGCACTATAAGATAATGCACTTAATGGCTGTGCACCAGAAGTATGCGCAATGATGGCGTTATCTGGCAATATTATCTCCTGGGCTATGCTTTCAATGGCATCATCGGAAACGGAAACTATAAATATTTGAGAAGCGCTGTCAGAGAAATCAAGATTTGTTTTTAATTCTGCTTGGTACAGTCTGCTAATTAGGGCTTTAGCGCTTTTCTCAGTGCTGCTGTAGACCTCCCTAACGGCATAACCTGCATTATCCAAGGCTGGTGCCAAGTGCCAAGCCACATTACCGGCTCCAATAAAAGTGACATATTGCTGCTGTGCCATATGTTTTCTCCTATTATTAAGGAGAAAAGAGGATTATTCCATCCCCTTCTCTCTCATTTTTTTGAATTCTTTATATCTTCTGTTGATAGCTACTCCAAAACCTATGATAAGCAATAATGTGCCTCCCCAAAGTACGTTGATGAAAGGTTTTTCCATAGCCTTTAATACTACCCAGTCTTTTTGTCTGGTGTTGGCTCCTATGGTAAATGCATTTTCATCAGGGTGAATATTTAATGCAGTAAACTTAATGCCCAGGTCATTTATTTCATCAGCTATACGACCAACCATACCGTCTTTAATTAAGAAAATAGGCTGAGCCAAGTATTCCTTGTCTTCACCTTCTACGGTGATACTTACTTTTACGGCTACATCATCAGCGGCAAGGTCAATTCCTTCAATGTGATCCAAACGCTCCACTCTGTCGATATGCGAGACATAATCATTTACAAAGAAGTTATTTCCAGGGCTTACTTTAAATTCTTCCAGATCACTCCATTCTACTTTTTCGTTAGGACTTCTTATAGAAGAAACATGCGTATAAAGGTCTTTAGATAAACCTCTTTTGATATCCGGAGATGCCAGCAAACCGCCCATAGATTCATTTACTTGAGCTCTTGGGTATAAGTCGAAGCTATTGCCACTTTGGTCAGTGTATTCAATTGCATAATAAGTATTTTCAGCGGAAATTTTAATAGTATCTCCTTTGCTAAAAACTACTTCTCCGTCATCTTCAATATCTTTTTTGGCTGTCACCAAATAGTCAGTAGCCGTTTTTTCTATGTCATTTTTATTAATGAAAACAGATGGACTGGTTGACTCTACCCTTTCACCTTTGTACTTTAGCTGATAACCAGCCATTTCTTTTGGTTCATTAACAAAAAGAAGTAAGTTTTCACTGTTAAACTCATTAGAAGACTCTTTAGATATGAGCATTCCTGTAGTATTGAGGGATACTACTTTAGAGTATCCTGATGAAAACATTATGCCTATTAACATAAGTCCTACTCCTATGTGAGTAATAGCTCCACCAGAAAGCCCGGGGCTTTTTCTGATTACATCAATAAATATTTTGCCATTAGCTACTACAGTATAAACACTGGCGAGTAATAAAACAATGTAAGAAGGCTCTGCCACATCTTTAATCAATATTATTACCATAGTAAGAATCAAGGTAATTACTACAGGGATAGTAAGGCTGTTTTTTAAAGCCTCTTTGTCCATCTTTTTCCACCAGAAAAACTGACCTGTACCTGAAAGCAAAGCCACTAATACAGAAAACCATAATTGAAATTTGGTGTAAAATCCTACCTGATCTGCAGGAGGAGCCAAATTGGAAACAACACCAAATAGTTCTAAAATTTTGTTATAAACTGGAATGGAAGTAGGAATAAGCACCTGAAAGCCCATAAGGCATAAAACCACGGCACCGATAAATATCCAAAATTCTCTGGAATAGGTGGAGGCTTCTTTTTCTGTGGTTGGCAGTTCATTCCATCGGACTGCTGAAAGTATTATTGCTCCCAAGGTGAAGAATAGAAGGTATATTAATAATTGGCCAGAAAGTCCTAAATCAGTAAATGAGTGAACAGAAGACTCACCGAGAACCCCACTTCTGGTAAGAAAGGTGGAATATAATATTAATATGAATGTGGTGATCACTAAAATTATACTGGCTTTCAGAGCAGTTTCACTACTTCTAAAAGTGATCATAGTGTGGATGGCTGCCACCAAGAACAACCAAGGTACGTACACAGCGTTTTCTACAGGGTCCCAATTCCAATAACCTCCGAAGTTCAGGGTTTCATAAGCCCAATAACCTCCCATGAGTATACCTAAGCCTAAAATGGCTCCTCCAACAAGTGCCCAAGGCAAAGCAGGTCTTATCCAATCTCTATAGCGCTTTTTCCATAGGCCACCTATACAATACGCAAAAGGAACAGTACATAGGGCAAAACCGAGGAATAAAGTAGGCGGGTGAATTACCATCCAATAATTTTGGAGTAAAGGATTCAACCCTGTACCATCTTCTGGAACAAAATCCGGCTGTGAAGAGAATATGGGGGCGTCAATGGCATCTCTTAATAATATGAAAGGAGAACTACCCAGCTTAATGTCAAGGCCTGGTATCACTATTCCTAATATCATTGAGGCAAGGAAAATCTGCACTAGTGAGAATACCGTCATTACAGATGATTCCCAGAATTTATTAGTTAAGATGATTATGATGCCTAGAAGCGCATGCCAGAAAATCCATAATAGAAAACTGCCTTCTTGACCTTCCCAAAAGCAGGAGATCATATAGTGTGTGGGTAGTTGCCTGGAAGAATGGCTCCAAGCGTAATGATATTCGAAGTAGTGATTATAGATAATGTAAAAAAGGCAAAAGACTATGCCTGTAACGGCTATGGCATGTAGAGTAAAAAAGAACCTGCCGTTGATTTTCCAGGGGTTAGCCTGAAGCCCATCTTTTTTTGATGCAATGAAATAGCAAAAAGCGGCAAAAACTGCTGTAACCAGCGTAATAATAACAAAAAGGTGACCGAGGTCACCTATAAATGAATGTATCATAATATTTTGTTGAGCGATTTTGAGGAGACTTACATGCAGACATAAGTCTTAAATTCCAGCATTAACTGTCTTTTCCTGATATTTAGAAGGGCACTTCATTAGAATTTTATCAGCCACGAAAAGGTCTTCCTTGTAAGAACCAATTACCACTACTTTTTCTGAACGTTTGAAATCAGTTGGCATAGGTTCGTTATAAAAAACCCTTTGCTCTTTTTTGTTTTCATCAACCATTACAAATGAAAAAGACAGCTTATCAATAGATGGCTCAATTCCTGTAATATCACCACTACCTGTTTTAGGTAGCTCACCTACCACATGAATGCTGTTATTATTTCCATTATCAGCCATCTCTTTGGCTTGATCAAAAGTAACATAAGAGCTTGCATCGCCGGCCGTCACTATAATGATGCCTATGGCTACTGCGATAACTACTATGCCTATTATATGTGATGCTTTCATAATTAATAAAATCTAATATGCTACAAATTTAGACGCAAAAAGGTTTCTAATTATTATCATTCGGTAATTGTTTCTCTATCTTGCTTACTTTTCTGTCTATAACTATCAGATATCCAATCAGTCCTCCCAATATCAATAAAATGACTCCGGTAAGCACATAAATTTTTCCTTCGGCTCTAAACTGATCAGCCATACTTACTTCACTATTGGTGTAGTCATCTTCAGTAACCTGAATCTTATCCTGGGCTTTACCGATGACAGAACTAATAATGAGAAGAGTGACTACTAGTAATTTTTTCATTTGAAATACCTTTATGTTAAAAGTAGAGTTTTACGAGAATGTATTTATTTCGTTTTATAAAACGGAATTGCTAATAGTTTTGATTCGTATTCTTAAGGTAGTTATCCATACCCCCAGAAGTGTCCAGGCAATTACTGCCGGATAAAAGATCATTCTTAATTTGCTATCAAGATCATAGGCATTGAAGCCTGGGTTACCGCCATTGCCGGGGTGTAATGAGTCCGTTAGTCTTGGCAGTATAAATAATAAAGGAATGAGAGCGGCAAAGGCGAATATGTTATACACAGCACTGATTCGTGCCTTTTGGTCTTGATTTTCAAATGAACCTCTTAAAATGAAATAGGCGAAATAAATCAATAAGCCGATAGCAGCTCCATTCTGTTTAGGGTCTCCACTCCACCAGTCACCCCAGGTAAATTGCGCCCAGAGCATGCCCGTAGTTATGCCTAGTATGCCGAATACTACACCTACATTAGCATACTCTATTGCAGCAATGTCATGTTTTTCATCTGATGATCTTAAGTAAAGAATGGAGTGCACCACAGAAATGGTGAGCATAATGATCATTCCAAACCACATAGGCACATGGAAATATAAAGCTCTTATGGTTTCATTCAATATATCTAACCGAGGCACATCAAATAACAGGCCTCCTGTAATGATATAAATTAGTAAAATAACAGTTAGGGCTTTCCACCAGATTTTGTTCATAACCTAATACACTTAGCTGCGCCAAATATACGGGAATAACAGGTAAGAAACGGCCCCTATTATTAGATTAATTGCGAATAAGGTCGCTATTTCGTGATAGCTGGCATCTCTTGGTAGACCATCTAAGGCGTTTTTAGATACCTTGATAATCATTAAGAGCATAGGCAATATTACAGGAAAACCTAGTATGGCCATGAGCGTTTGGTTGCTATTAGCTTTTGAGGCAATAGCTGAAATCATAGTTAGTGCTGATGAAAAAGAGATTGACGCCAGCACCAGATTAACAATAAATAAGGTCACATCCTGAACAGGATTTCCCAGCACGATTGCGTAAATAATAAAACCTGCTAATCCTAATATTAGCATTAATAGGCCATTATATATAATACGGGCTGTTATAAGTACTTGTGGCTTTAACAACCAGTAGTAATAAAGGTATCTTTCCTGTTTTTCCTGAATAAAGCTTTTAGCTATGGCACTAATAGAAGTAAATAATATTATTATCCAAAAAAGGGTGTTCCAAGTAATAGGGTTTAATTGATTCGCCTTCACATTGAAACTTAGGTAGCAAATAAATATTGTACTGACAAGGTATAGCAGTATGCCGTTGATGGCATACCGTTGTCTCCACTCCAGCAGGATTTCCTTTTTTATGAAATTATAAATCACTTACCTGAATTTTCGTATTTACGCATGTATTTGCTCACCTCAATAAAGAAAATCAAGAAAAGCGATACAAAAATACCTATAGCTAGTCCTACCACACCAGATTTTAATAATCCTGCACTCACTGGTTTATTATAAGTGATTATGTCTATGATTTCTATGCCTTCTGATAATTGCAAGTTGGTGTTGGTTTTCAGTAAGTCTTTATACAAATCAATTAAGGTTTCATAAACAGTTGAAGGGCTTAAGATGGTAACATCTTTGCTTGTGCTGCTTAATCCATTAAGACTATTTTTCAAGCTATCTATTTGACTTACTTCATCATTTAACCTTAAAGTGAGATTCTTAAGGTTCTCATTTTTTAGCTTTACCCTTTTATCAATATACCGGTTGTTTCTCAAAAAACTTATAATTCCGTCATTGATAATAGTCCAGTTTTTGTCTCCATTGGCATCCACTGTAATGGTGAAAAATAGTCCTAGCTCTCCATCATTACTCTTGTTTACCTGACCTTCGTTTACGGATATTTCTATACTGGTAATTGAGGTGCTTACGCTATCAGAAATTCCCAACTTATTAGCAAGAGTCATATAATTCCCTTCACTTACCAGTTTGTCAAGGTTCTCTCCTATGGTCTCAATGAGAGGTTCTTCAAGCACTTCTGAATAAATAAGCATTTCACTTTCATATACTTTAGGCTTAGAATAGAATAAAAAAATACCAATGAATAAGCCGACCAAGGCCAAAACCAATATGATTAATTTATTAGTTAGGATGGCCTGTTTTATTTTAACTAGTAATTCCCCTAAGTCGATTTCGTCAGTATTTGTAGTCGTTTCTGGCATGATAAAGTTATATTTTGCTGCAAATATATTTAAACATTCCTTAATGCATAGTCAGAATTATTACCTTTGCTTGCAAAATATAAAAGACTTTTTTTGTGGGGAATCCAAAAGTATTAGTTACAGGAGCAGCTGGTTTTATAGGTTTTCATTTATGTGATAAACTACTTAAGCTTGATTATCAGGTTGTAGGCATGGATAATATGAATGATTATTATGATGTCAATTTGAAAAAAGCAAGGTTGGAAGCATTGCCAAAAAAGGAGTGTTTCCAGTTTATAGAAATTGATTTGTGTGATAAAAAATCAATTCTTGATTTATTTGAATCCCATAAATTTGATTATGTCATCAACCTGGCTGCACAAGCAGGAGTACGATATTCTTTGACACATCCGGATGAATATATTTCAAACAATGTTCAAGGCTTTTTGAATATTTTGGAAGGGTGTCGTTATCATGATGTTAAGCATCTTATTTATGCATCTTCAAGTTCAGTATATGGAGGAAATACTGCCATGCCGTTTTCAGTGCATCAGAATGTGGATCATCCTGTATCCTTATATGCGGCTACAAAAAAGTCCAATGAGCTAATGGCACATACTTATTCCCATTTGTTTGGCTTACCGACGTCAGGGTTGAGGTTTTTTACAGTATATGGTCCTTATGGCAGGCCCGATATGGCTCTTTTTCTATTTACCAAGGCTATTATTGAAGGAAAATCCATTGATGTGTTCAATGAAGGGAGAATGAAAAGAGATTTTACCTATGTAGAAGATATTGTGGAGGGAATAGCACGATTGATCCCGGTGATTCCGCAACCTGACGATAAATGGGATAAAGATAACCCTGATTCTGCAACAAGTTGGGCTCCCTACAGGTTATTCAATATTGGTAATAATAACCCTGTTGAGCTTATGGAATATATAACTACATTGGAGGAGTGTTTAGGTAAGAAGGCCATTAAAAATCTTTTACCTTTACAACCAGGTGATGTGCTAGAGACTTATGCTGATGTACAGGATTTAGCTGATGCTGTTGGCTTTAAGCCGCAAACTAGCTTGAAATATGGAATACAGAAGTTTGTGGATTGGTATGTTGATTATTATAAAGTAAAAATATGAGTAAAAATCTCGCAATAATTGGCCTTGGCTATGTTGGCTTACCACTTGCCGTTGAATTTGGAAAAAAAGTAAAAGTGGTGGGTTTTGATATAAATAAAACCCGAATAGAAGAACTTAAGAAAGGTTTTGACAGAACAAAGGAAGTTGATTCTGATGAATTAAATGAGGCTCAGAATTTAACTTATAGCTCTGATATTAATGATCTTAATGATGTAGATATATATATTGTAACGGTACCTACTCCAATAGATCAATATAAAAAACCAGATTTAACTCCTTTGGAGAAAGCGAGTGCTACAGTGGGAAAGAGCTTGAAGAAGGGTGACATTGTTATATATGAGTCTACTGTATTTCCTGGGTGTACTGAGGAAGTTTGTGTTCCTATACTGGAAGAGGTAAGTGGGTTAAAGTTTAATGATGATTTTTATTGTGGCTATTCTCCAGAAAGAATTAACCCGGGAGATAAAGTGCACAGATTACCTTCTATTAAAAAGGTGACAAGTGGAAGTACGCCAGAGGTGGCAGAAGAAGTGGATCAGCTGTATAAAACAGTTATTACGGCAGGTACACACAAAGCTTCTTCAATAAAAGTGGCTGAAGCTGCTAAAGTAATAGAGAACTCTCAGAGGGATCTTAATATAGCCTTTGTAAATGAATTAGCTCTTATTTTTGATAAAATAGGAATTGATACTCATGAGGTATTAGAAGCGGCAGGTACTAAGTGGAACTTCCTCAACTTTAAGCCAGGATTAGTAGGCGGTCACTGTATAGGAGTTGACCCTTATTACTTAACCTATAAGGCTGAAAGCTATGGGTATAACCCTCAGGTGATACTTTCTGGAAGAAGAATAAATGACAATATGGGCATGTTTGTAGCCAATAAGGTGATTAAGCTTATGACCAAAAAGGATAATCCTATTAATAATAGTAACATCCTTGTTTTAGGTATTACCTTTAAAGAAAACTGCCCTGATATTAGAAATAGTAGGGTAATAGATGTTATTAGAGAACTTCAGGGGTTTGGTGCTAATGTGGAAGTGTTTGATCCTGAGGCTGATAAAGAAGAAGTGAAGCATGAGTATGACATCGATTTAATAGAAAAACCAAACAAAAAGTACAATGCCATAGTTTTAGCTGTAAGTCATGATGAATTTAAAGATTTAGATATGAGCTCCATTGCTGAAGAGAACACTGCTATTTATGACATTAAAGGCTATTGGAATAGAGATTTAATAACAGCAAGATTATAAATATTGTGGAAAAGAAAATACTCGTAACAGGAGGAGCCGGATATATCGGCTCGCATACATGTGTGGAGTTGATTAACTCTGGATACACACCTATCATTATTGATAATTTTTCAAACTCAGAAAAGTTTATCTTAGATAGGTTAAAAGAACTTACAGGACAGGAGGTAGCATTAGAAGAGGGTGATTGTGGTGATTATGATTTCTTGAAGTCTGTGTTTAAAAAGCATGCAGATATTTCAGGAGTGATTCATTTCGCAGCCTATAAAGCCGTGGGTGAGTCGGCCAAATTGCCGTTGAAATACTATCAGAACAATTTGCTTTCTACTATCAATATGTTAAAAGTATTGGATGAAGAAGGTGTGACTAACTTTGTATTTTCATCATCATGTACTGTATATGGAGAGCCTGATAAGTTGCCTGTTACGGAAGAAACACCAACAAAACCTGCTGAATCTCCTTATGGAAGAACAAAGCAAATATGTGAAGATATCACTACAGATTTCGCTAAAACATCTGAAACATTCAAAGGAATATTTTTAAGATATTTTAATCCTATTGGAGCACACCCTACTTCTTTAATAGGGGAATTGCCTTTGGGAACACCCAATAATCTAGTGCCTTTCATTACCCAAACAGCAGCGGAAATAAGAGAAAAGCTTACCATATTTGGTAATGACTATAATACAGCTGATGGTACTTGCATCAGAGACTACATACATGTAGTGGATTTAGCAAAAGCACATATAGCTGCTTTAGATTATCTCCTAGCTCGTAAAGATGCTTGCTTGGAAGTATTCAACGTGGGTACTGGTAATGGTAATTCAGTACAAGAAGTAGTAGATACTTTTCAAGAAGTAACAGGCGTAAAATTAAATTACGAAATAGGAGCAAGAAGATCCGGAGATGTAGAAAAAGTATATGCTGATGCTAGCAAAGTAGAAAGAGAATTGAAATGGAAAGCAGAAATTACTCTAGCTGAAGCATTGAAGGATGCTTGGAATTGGCAGAAATCTTTGGGTTGATTTGAGCTAAATAGGGTAATTTTTCATTAAAAATTATTAATTTAAATTTATATTAATCAAACCAAAACCCATGAAAGGAATTATACTCGCCGGAGGTTCCGGCACACGACTTTATCCCCTCACTAAAACAGTTTCAAAGCAGCTACTGCCCATTTATGATAAACCGATGATTTATTATCCATTATCGGTACTCATGTTGGCAGATATTAAAGATGTTTTGATCATTACTACTCCAGAAGATTCTGAGGCATTCAAAAAGCTACTTGGCGATGGTTCTCAGTTTGGCATCAATTTACAATATGCCATTCAGCCTTCTCCTGACGGATTAGCGCAGGCCTTTATTATTGGTGAAGAGTTTATTGGTAATGATTCTTGCTGTTTGATTTTGGGAGATAATATATTCTATGGGTATAATTTCTCTAAGACACTGGTAAATGCTTCGCAGCAGACTTCTGGTGCCACCGTTTTTGGTTATTATGTAAAGGATCCGGAGCGATATGGAGTTGTGGAATTTACTGATGATAATAAAGTAGTTTCTTTGGTTGAAAAACCAGAAAATCCAAAATCTAATTATGCTGTTACTGGGTTATACTTTTATGATAATACAGTGAGCGAAAAGGCAAAGCAGATTAAACCGTCCCCAAGAGGAGAGCTTGAAATTACCGACCTCAACAATATGTATTTAGAAGAAGGTAGTTTAAGTGTAGAGCTTTTAGGCAGAGGTATGGCATGGTTAGATACAGGTACACATCAAAGTTTAATTCAGGCAGGCAATTTTGTAGAATCTATTGAAGAGAGACAAGGGTTAAAAATAGCATGTCTGGAAGAAATAGCTTTTAGAAAGGGCTACATAAATAAAGAACAATTAAAAGAAGCAGCCAAAACTTTATTGAAAAATCAGTACGGACAGTACTTAATGAAAATCGCAGGAGAATAATGAAAAAAAATATATTGATTACAGGGGGAGCAGGATTTATCGGATCTAATTTTGTTCCCTACTTTTTGGAGTCATATCCAGATTACCATTTGGTAAATTTAGATAAACTTACCTATGCCGGAGACTTATCTAACCTAACAGAGGTAGAAGGTTCAGACAGGTATACCTTTGTTCAGGGAGATATCTGTGATCGATCTCTTATAGAAAAACTCTTCAATGAATATAAATTTCAAGGAGTGGTTCACTTTGCAGCAGAATCTCATGTGGATAACTCCATCTCAGGTCCAGAGGCATTTATTAACACTAACATTAATGGCACTTTTACGCTATTAGATGTTGCTCGAAATACCTGGATGGACGAGCCATTTAAGAAAAAGAACGAATTTGAAAATGCTCGTTTTCATCATATCTCAACCGATGAAGTATATGGTACTCTAGGAGAAACAGGTCTATTTACTGAAGAAACTCCTTATGCACCTAATAGCCCTTATTCTGCGTCTAAAGCTAGCAGTGACCTGTTGGTGAGAAGTTATTTTCATACTTATGGGATGAATGTAGTTACAACTAACTGTTCTAATAACTACGGTCCTAAGCAGCATGATGAAAAGCTGATACCAGTAATCATCAGGAAAGCCCTTAATGGAGAAGGCATTCCTATTTATGGTGACGGTAAAAACATCAGAGACTGGTTATATGTGCTTGATCATTGTAAAGGCATAGACCTTGTGTTTCATAAAGGAGTAGTTGGAGAAACCTATAATATTGGAGGTAGAAATGAGCGCAATAATAATGAAGTAGTTAACACCATTTGTGCTATCCTTGATGAATTACATCCTAAAGAAGGAGACCAATCTTACAAATCTCAAATTACCTATGTAAAAGATCGTGCCGGACATGACCGTCGTTATGCTATAGATGCCACCAAACTAGAAAATGACCTGGGCTGGAAAGCCGATGAAAATTTTGATACCGGCATAAAACGCACCATCAACTGGTATTTAAAAAAATACAATTGTTGATTAGTCTTATTCGTAATAAGGGGATATATTGACTGAAAGCGCAGCGTAATAATATGTACATTATTGACAGCTTTTATTATTGTCATTTTTTGAAAATAAATGATTGAATATAAGATGTTTTCGTGAAAATATTATTGTCTCCTACTTAGTTATAGAATATGGAGGAGAAAATAGCTGAAGATCGCAAAGTATAAATTGATAGTCTATAGTATTAATTCGCTTATTATTTTACTACTATTATAGTAATAAGATTGCTTAAGTGACCATGAATTCTTTTTGGTGTAGAAGGGTGTATGTTTTTTTCTTTTGAAACTTTATACAGGTTTATTTAATATTGCTTTTAGGTTTAATTATAAGATCTCTTATTCATTCTGTAACCTTAAATTTTATCCTTTAAGAGGATTTTACACTAAAATTTCATTATTATAAAAGCATATTTTTTTGGAAAATTTTAAATATCATATTAAGCCTGACAGGCTGGTTGGTAAGGTAAAGCTTAGTGGAGCAAAAAATAGTGCGTTGCGTTTATTAGCAGCTTCGATGCTTACCAATGAAAGCATTAATTTAACTGATTATCCCGCAGACTTATTGGATGTAAAAGTTCATGAGGAGATGCTTATGAATCTGGGGAAGACAGTTCATCACCATAAAAAGGATGAAGTTATAATTAGTGAATCAAGTGATCTAATTACAACTTTAAGCTGGGAAGGCAGGTCAATCAGAAATACATTATTGATACTGGGGGCACTACTGACTAGATACGGTAAGGGAGCGGTACCTTTACCGGGTGGGTGCAAATTGGGGGAAAGAAAATATGATTTGCATGAGATGATTTTTAGGGAAATGGGTGCAGAAGTTTGGATGGATGGCGACTATTTGCATGCGGAATCTAAGGGGAGGCTGCAAGGCTGTGAAATTAGATTGCCGATAAGATCAACAGGAGCAACTGAAAATGCGATAATTTGTGGTTGCTTAGCTACTGGCGTTACAAGGGTTTGGAACCCACATATTCGGCCTGAAATAATGGATCTTATACAAATGTTAAATAAAATGGGAGCTTCAATTACTGTGTATGGGCAAGAGCATATCAGAATAGAAGGTAAAGAATCTTTATCTGGAACAAACCATAATGTGATATTAGATAATATGGAGGCACTAACATGGTTAATTGGTTCTGTCATGACAAATGGAGATGTAGAAATTGATGGTTTTCCATTCAAAGATCTTGAAGTACCTTTAATTTTTTTAAGAGAAAGTGGTGCTAGGTTTTTTAGATCTGATGATGCGATTATTATAAGAGGAGGAAAGTGTTTTCCGTTAGAGATAAGTACTGGACCTTATCCTGGGATAAATTCAGATATGCAACCCATTATGGCTGCTTATGCTTCCCAGGCATCGGGAGATTCAAAAATTATTGATCTGAGATTCCCTGGAAGGTATCAATATGCAGAGGAAATGGAAAAAGTTGGATTTAAGAGTAGTGTTGAAGGTAATTTGTTAAATATCAATGGACCGTGTAAAATAATAGGAGGAAGTGCTAGAGCGGTAGATCTTCGAGCTGGTGCTGCCTTAGCATTGTTAGGACTTGTTTCCCAGGAAGGTATTGTCATTGAAGACGCTTGGCAGATTGATAGAGGGTATAATAATTTTGTTGAAAAATTTAGAAATCTAGGAGGAAGGATTGAAAGAGTCAATTGAAAAGTTGGAAAAATTGATTCCTGATTTAAAAAGGGATATTGATCTTTCAAATTATACGACTTGGAAGATCGGAGGAAAAGCTAAATATTTCTGGTTTCCAGTGGCTGATAAAGTGGCTGACGTTATTTCTTTTTGTTACCAAAATGGTATCAAGGTTTATTTTTTAGGCAGAGGGTCTAATGTTTTAATTGACGATAAAGGTCTTGATGGTTTAGTGATTTGTACAAAAAAAGCTCTCCGGTCAATTAATAATGCGGATGATTTTATAATAGCAGAGAGTGGAGTCCCCTTACCTATGCTAGCAAAATACGCAGCAAAATTAGGATGTAGCGGATATGAATTTTTGATTGGAATACCAGGTACCGTTGGTGGAGGGATAGTAATGAATGCTGGCTTAACAGCAAGAACTATTCTTGAAATAGGAGAGTTACTGGTTGATATTGAGGCCATTGACAATATGGGAAATCAATTAACCTTGGTTAAGGATGATCTTCAGTTGGGCTATAGATACAGTTCTATTTTGGGAAACGAACTATTTATCTTAAGTGCAAGATTTAGAATGGGGGATAAATCAGATGCTAATAAAATTAAGGAGCGCACACTTTTTAATTTAAAAGATAGAAAGGCTAAACAACCATTAACTAAGGCCACAGCAGGAAGTACATTCAAACAGCCGGCTGGAGGTAAATCGGCTGGATGGTATATAGATAAAGCTGGGTTAAAAGGATATCGGTGTGGAACCGCTGTAGTAAGCGAGAAACATGCTAATTGGATTGAAGTAGATAAAAATGCATCTTCTAAGGATGTTAGAAGTTTAATGCAGACTATTCAAGTGGAGGTAAAAGCAAAATTTTCAATTGACCTGGAGCCAGAAGTTATTTTTTTGACTTAGGTTTATAATGAAAGGCGGATATGGTTTCAGTCATGAAGATCATTAAAGATGATCTGATTTTCTACGGAGGAAAATCAATTTCTAAAAGAATTGGAGTTTGGATGTTTCATACGGGATTTCAGTTGCTTGCTCTATATAGGGTTATGTATTTTGTTAATACTACAAAAATAAGGCGTTTAAATCTAGTATTAGGCTATTTTCAGAAGGTGATTTTTTCTAGCGAGATATCAGCTAGTGCCCAGTTGGGCGCTCGCATAAAATTCCCTCACCCATTTGGGGTAGTTATAGGTGAAAATGTGAAAGTAGGGAATAACGTCACCATTTTTCAGCAAGTAACAATGGGTAGCCATGGGAAGAAATCAAGTGAAAAATCATATCCTACAATCGGAAATAATTGCATTATATACTCTGGAGCCAAGATTATTGGAGGTGTTCATTTAGGTGAAAATGTCAATGTAGGGGCTAACTCTGTAGTTTTGGAAGATGTGCCTGAAAATTGTGTGGCTGTGGGTGTGCCATCAAAAGTTATTTATCCAAAGTAAGATTGATGTGGGCAGTTTTTTTAAAAACTTTTTAAGTGTATTTCTCAGTAATACCACCTCTATAGCTTTAAATTTTTTGTCTGGTATTTTGTTAGCGAGGTTATTAGGAGCAGAAGGTAGAGGTTTATTGTCAACTTTGCTGGTGGTTCCAACTATTATTTTTAGTATCGCAGAGTTGGGTATTAAACAGTCTGCTATTTATCACCTAAGTAATACAATGAATTCAACTAAAGATGTGATATCTGCAATGATTAACATTTTTTTGGGAGCAAGTATTATAAGCTTTATTGCGTGCTTTAGTATAATATTTGCTTTAAATATGAGCTCAAGTGTTATGCTCAGCCTTTTAATATGTCTGTTTATACCCTCTAAATTATGGATTTCCTATTCAAGTGGGATTTTATTGGCAAAGCAATCTTATAAAGAATTTAATCATCTGAATTGGGTGCCACCTGTAATTAACTGTATAGGTGTTATTGTGCTTGTTCATTATTTGAAGATGGAGGTTGTTGGAGCAATATTGGTTTTACTTGCATCAAATCTTTTTTTATCTATTTATGCTTTTATTATTATAACCAAGAGGTATGAAATAGAATTTGGAGTGAGCATTGTTCTAATAAAGAGTTTGCTAAAAAAGGGATTTGTTTATGCTTTAGCTCTTTTCTTTGTACAGTTGAATTACAAGCTGGACATATTGCTCTTGGATCGATGGGTTTCGTCTGCTGAAATTGGCAATTACACTTTGGGTGTAAATCTTGTGGAACAAATTTGGCTTGTACCTACTGCTATAGGAACCGTAATCTTGGCTCGAACTGCCAATTCTAAAAATTCTTTGGAGAATACTAACGAAGTCTTAGTAATTCTTAAAATTTCTTTTATTCTAGGATTTTTCATGTGTTTTTTAGCGTATTTCTTGGCCCCAATTTTTATACCGATTATTTATGGTAAAGAGTTTTCGTCGAGTGTATTAGTTATTCAATACCTCTTACCTGGCATATTGATTTTCGTGATTTTTAAAGTTTTAAATAGTCAGTTAGCAGGAATTGGGAGACCGGACATTGCGTTAAAAGTTTTTATTCCAGCAGTAATGCTAAACATAGTTTTAAATATAATTCTGATACCATCAAAAGGAGTCATTGGAGCGGCAATAGCAACTAATGTTAGTTACTTTGCGAGTGTGGTTCTAATAATTATCTTTTACAGAAGAATCCATTCGTTACCGTATAAGTCAATAATAATGATTAGTAAATATGAATTGCAACAATTCTATAAAATCTTAAAAATTAAATGAAGGTTTTATACCTAATTTCAAATTTAGGAAAGGAAATTGGTGGTGGACATACATATAGTATGCTAACCACGATTAAAGCACTATCATCAGTTGTAGAGCCAAGTATCGCAGTAATAGGTCTTAAGCCATACAAAATATTGGAAGGTGTAGAATTGCGGAACGATTTCGTTTATTGTAGAGGGTGTGATTTTTCAACTGCAATGCATCAATTACATAGAATTTTTAAAGAAATTAAGCCAGACGTAATTCATGCTTTTGATATTCATGCCTATTTATTCGCTAGATTTTTAAATACTAAGTTCAGAGTGGGGGTTATTTTAACTAAATGTGGAGGCCCTAATCCACCCCATTATTTCCCTAAATTTGATGCGATGATAAATTTTTCAAAAGAAAATGATCTGTTTTTTGAGCATAGAGCTAGATATAGTAATGGGAAGAGATACCTTATTCCAAATAGAGTGATACAGGTGCGACCAGATAAATTGAGAATTAATAAACTTAAAACAAGAATTAACCTTGATGGTGTTGTCTTCCTACGTGTTGCTAGAATTGGCGAAGCATATGAAAGTAGTATTAAACAAAGTATTAATTTAGTAGAACGATTGAGAAGGGATGGTCAAACGTGTACCTTACTTGTTGTCGGGGTTGTTTACGATCATGATATATTTCAGAACCTATCTGATTCATCTCCATCCTACGTTCATTTTGTGACGGAAGATGAATTTACTAAAAATGCAAGTGAACTGATTAATGTATCTAATTACGTGATTGGTACTGGGCGTGGCTTAATGGAGGCCGCTAGTCTGGGGAAGGTTATACTTACCCCAGTATTAGGGAGTGATATACCTGTTCTAGTTGATGATATGACATTTCAAAGTGTCTCAAAAAGCAACTTTTCTCCAAGAAACGAGGTAAATGAAGATATTGTTGAGAAGTCATACTTAAAAATCAGGCGCTCAATTCTTGATGTTGACTATAGAGAAGGTTTGGAGAAATTTTCCCAACAAATGTTTAAAGTTAATTTTGACTTGTTAGAAAAACGCAGTGAATATAATCGTTTGTATTTGTCGTTACAGAAGGAAATAAGAAGATGTAGTTTTGATCTGTTATTGCATCTCTTATATACTATGAGAACATTTGTTTTGTATAAAAACAGGATGAAAAGAAATAGTTAAATGATCAAAAAAGCTTCAAGTTATTATTTAGTTAATTTTGTGATTGCCTTAATGTTGTTTGTCCTTACAACTTTGAGATTTACATATTTATTAAATAATTCAATTTATAACCTATTGTTCGGAGCAGTTAGTCTAGGGGTATTATTCTTATACCTTTATAGTGATTCTTCCACTCCAATAAAGGTTAATAATTTAATAATTCTGGTTATAGCTATTCTTTTTTTAGGTATAGGTATGGTAGGAAGCCTTTATCAAGGCATGCCATTTGAAAATGCAATACATGATCTTTCTAGATACCTTTTACTCTTGGCCTTATTTTACTTAGGCATAGTAGTCGCTAAATTTTTGCCAAGTAGGGTTGTTTGGAGTGGTCTTATAATAATCTTTACTTTTCATCTTATTTATTGTTTGTTTGATCTGTATGGTAATGAGGTGACAGTCATCCACGGTCATAGTCGTTTATCTGGTTATTTTGAGCGTGAAGGGCAGTTTGGTACATTTTTAGGGTTACTGGTGATTTTTCTTTATGTGGGAATAGTTAGGTCTTCGGGATACCAAAGATTTCTATGTTTAGTTTCTTTTATTTTGTTCTGTTTTCTTTTAGCAGCTAACGATACTCTTCGGGCGATTGTAATTTTGATAGGAGCCTTCTCCATTTATTATGTAATTCATAAGAGAAAATTCATACAACTTATCATTCTCTTTTTGTTTTTAATTATTGGCCTATCATTTAATCATGAAGTACAAGATAGATTAATAACAACATTAGGTTCGTCTTATAATATTTCTGAAATCTCAGGAAAAAAACTTGATAGTTCTTTTCAATGGAGGGTTTTGCAGTGGTATCATTTGGTTACTGACTGGTTTCAAAATTATCTTTTTTTTGGGCGTGGTCTTGGACAAGAAACTGAACTGAATGGTTTTTCTACCCCTGATGGACGTGGATATGAGGCTCACTCTAATTTTGTTAAAATCTTAGTAGAAACTGGTCTCGTAGGAATGACTTTATTTTCAATAATCATGGCCTTCATGATCAAGAAGTTTACAATCCTAATCAAGCAATTAGAAATGGAAGAGATATATATTTTTTTCTATTATTTTCTACTTGGTTTTTTTTTAGGTGATACATTATTCACAGTGGCTTTTTTTATATTCATCATCTATTTAGGGATACTTACGGTCGAAAAAAATAATAAGTTGCATGGTTAATATTTTGCAAGTCACAAATGCTTACCCTACAGAAAAATTTCCACTTCATGGTATATTTGTTAAGGAACAGTTGAATTCCTTACGGAAGTTAAACTGTGAATTCGATTTATATGTTATTAATGGTAAGGAAGAGGGAAAGAAAGCGTATTATAAAGCCTATAAGGAGCTTCGTTCTATCTTGCCGAAGTATAATGTCATTCATTGTCATCACTTATTGGCCGCTTTAGTGGTATTATTAATTAAACCTGCACATACTAAGGTCTTAGTTTCTTTTTTAAGTGATGGAGGTAAAGAATTGATACTTCCTAATTTTGGATTCAATAAATTGGTTGGTGAAAGGCTTTTTAGGTATGTCTCTTTAAATAGTGATATAAGAATTTTTAAAAAGGGGATTCCCGGTAAATTTAAAGATGACCCTAACAGTTATTATCTGCCAAACGGCGTGAATATGGATTTCTTTTATCCTAAAGGTAAATTTTCTTCAAAAGAAAAATTAGGCTTGGATCAAAGTAAGAAATATATTCTATTCGCAAGTTTAAATAATAGGGATCGCCGGGAAAAGAGATATGATATTTTTAAGGAAACTCTGTGTATCCTAAAGGATGAATATGGATATGATGATGTAGAGGAGCTTCTATTAATAAAGGTTGAAAGAGATTTGGTTCCCCTTTATTTTAATGCGGCAGAGTTACATTTATTAACTTCTGACTTCGAAGGGTCGCCGAATTCAGTGAAGGAAAGTTTAAGTTGCAATACTTCTGTAGTTTCTACAGACGTTGGAAATGTTAGGGAATTAGTTAACGGCTTGGAAGGTTGCTTCGTTAGTGACTCAAATAACCCTCGTGACTTAGCCGCCCTTGTTGATAAAAGCTTTAAGAAGAATATTGCTGAAAATAAATATAGAGAGTCCATTGTTAAACTAAAGCTAGATATGGAATCTGTAGCTATTGAGTTATTGAAGATTTATAAAAGTCTAGAATAAAATGACAGAAAAAATCATATGTAGAGGAATTGAACATGTTAATATTGGTCCTATTAAGGTTTCTAATGTTAATTATGAAATTATGTTAGAGTGCATTGACAATGCTATATTTAGTGATGATAAACTCACAATTGTTTATGCAAATGCCAATACACTGAATCGAGCTTCGTCAGATTCGTTATTCTGTGATTCGATAAATGAGGCCGATATAGTACACCCGGATGGTATTGGTGTTTTTTCAGCATCTAAGGTTTTGAAAATGCCATTAAGGGAAAGGTTTAATTGGACTGATTACGGATTTGATTTTTTGGAGGAATGTAATGAAAGAGGGTGGAAAATTTTTTTTTTAGGATCTACAACAGAAAGATTAAATAAGGCTTTGGTAGAATTGGAGTTCCTTTATCCTGGATTGCAAATTGTTGGTTGTAAAAATGGCTATGAAGATGTTGATGACCCCAAGATTTTTAAAGAAATTAATGAATGTAGTCCCGATATTCTATGGGTGGGAATGGGATCGCCGAAACAGGAGATTTGGATATATAAAAATATTGATAAGCTGAATTGTAATGTGGTTCAAGCGGTGGGTGATTTGTATGCTCTTTTTTCTGGAGAAAAACCTAGAGGGTCACGTGCTATTAGAAAACTTGGATTGGAATGGATGGTACGCTTATTTCATGATCCAAGGAAGTATTGGAAGCGTACAGTTATAGGCATTCCTAAATTTATCAGAAACGTGATTAAACTTAAAATTAATAAAAGTTTATAGGTGGAGCGAGAGTGTCTAAAATTGGAAAGGTTATACTTTTTGGGGTTAGTTTGTGTTGCTTTTGTAATGCCATTTGGCATTGTTTTGAGTAATATTTCAATAATTGGCCTTTTTATAATTTGGCTTATAGTAAAGAAAAGGCAAGTTAACGCTAAGCAGAGATATTCGATTTTAATGTTTATTAGTCTTTTTATTATAAGTGTTGTTGGATTGATTTGGACCTCTACAATTTCTAAGGGACTTTTTACAGTTGAAAAGTCTTTTGCACTTTTGTTATTTCCTATAATTATTGGCACAGGCCCAAAACTAAAAAGGGAGCAATTAATTTGGGTTTTACTAATGTTCTCAGTTTCTGTAATAATAGCTTCTTGTATTTCACTTTTGGATAGATTACACTTTATTTATCTCACAAATCGCTCCTTAGTCACAATATTTAAATATTACAATACCCATTTAAATTTTCTTTCTTTACTTGGCTTACATCCAACTTATTTTTCGTTGTATCTACTTTTTTCAATGATATCTTTAACCATTATCTTTTGCATAAAAGATCGGCCGGTAGGTATTCCTTTGATTGTTTTGGTTATAGCTATTCTGTTTATCACATTTATAATTTACTTATGTGCTTCAAGAAGCATTATATTGATTACGGGGTTATTTGTTTTTTTAAGCTTTACATTATGGTTGTTTAGAAAGTGTAATATTTTGAATGCAACTGCTGTAATATTTGCTATAATAGTATTGTCTGGATTTATTATCTATAATCTCCCGGAAACTAACAATACAAAAAAGAGATTTGAAAATTTAATTAAGGACAACGGTAGCACAAGCTTAAGATATGAGCTGGGTGAGAGCAGGTTCTCACGATGGAAAGTGATATTAGAAAATTATAGTGAATTTTATTTGGTGGGAGTTGGAACAGGTGATAGCCAACAGTTTCTTAATGAATGTTATAGGGAAAATGATTTAAAAAATGCACTGAGGAAAGAATATAATTCTCATAATCAATATTTAGATTATTTTATTAAGTATGGAGTTTTAGGGCTAATTGCTTTTAGTTTAGTGCTTTTTCTTTCTTTAAGGCATGCCTATTATAAAGGAGAGAAATTATATTTAATTTTTATTGTATTGATAATATTGGTTTGCATGGGAGAATCTTTCTTTTTAAGACAGAAAGGGGTTGTTTTTTATTCTTTTTTTAACAGTCTCCTTTTTTTTAACAGTTTTAAAATCTCAGATTAATAATTTTTTGGCAATGTCATTTATCATAACTTTGCGCATCTAAAAAATTCTTAGATGACTGCAATACTATTGGCGATAGCTACATCGTTTATTATCACTTTTTTGGTTATCCCGGTGATCATCAAGTATTCAAAGAAGAAGAGCAAGTTGTTGGATACGCCGGGGAGAAGAAAGATTCATAAAAAGATCACTCCTTCTATGGGAGGGATAGGTATCTTTTCTGGCTTTTTTGTGGCTCTCCTCGTTTGGCTCCCACTTGAGGGGTTTGAGTATTTCAAATATATATTAGCGGGTACGGGCATCATCTTTCTGGTAGGTATGAGGGATGATATTGTGCCGCTTAGGCCTTTGAATAAGCTCATTGGGCAGCTGATCGCTTCTTCAATTGTAGTGCTCTTCTCCGGTGTAAGATTACATTCATTATATGGCCTTTTTGGTATTAATGAACTTAACGAAGTAGCCAGTTATCTATTAACTATCTTTACTTTTATAGTGGTTACTAACTCCTTTAATCTTATAGATGGTCTAGATGGTTTAGCAGGAACTATAGCTACCATAGCGTTAGGAAGCTTTGGCATTTGGTTCTACCTGATAGATCAGCCTTGGGTAGCTTTGTTGGCACTAAGTGTTGCAGGTGCTGTGGTGGCCTTTCTAACTTTTAACTGGGAGCCTTCAAAAATTTTTATGGGAGATACGGGTGCGCTAGTGCTCGGCTTCTTGTTTTCAGTCTTGGTGATTACTTTTATAGATGCCAATTATAATTTGCCGGTAGATAGCCCCTTTCGATTTAGAGCCTCTATTACTTCTGGAATTTGTGTAGTTATTATTCCTTTGTTTGATACGTTGCGTATCTTCATTTTAAGGCTATCTAAAAAGCAGTCTCCATTTGCTCCTGACAAGAACCATATCCACCATGCATTAATGAGGTTGGGTATGAAGCATTCTCAAACAGCATTGGCTTTGGGCTTCCTCAACATCGTTTATATACTTTTAGCTATAATCTGTATGAATGTTAAGGATGCCGTTTTATTGCCAATATTAATTATCTTCTCTGTGGTGCTTTCGCTTACATTAGATTTCCTAATTATCAGAAAGCTAAATCGCTAGGCTTATTAAAAGCCTAGTCCTAGAAAGCCAGTGTTAAGAAGAGATTCTTTATTATAAGTAAATGGTGTTGGTCCTGTTTCTTTAAATACTTTACCGCCAGCACTTTCCAGTACAGCTTGCCCTGCGGCAGTATCCCATTCCATAGTAGGGCCATGTCTGTAGTAAATATCAGCCTTGCCTTCAGCCACCATGCAGAACTTAAGAGAGCTACCTACTGAAATACTATCAGTAACATCATATTCTTTAAGGATAATTTCTTCCTCAGGAGATGCATGAGATTTACTTCTTACAGCTATTCTGTTAGAGGTAGAATTATTCACCTTTAAAGGAGCCTCTTTTCCATTAACCAGTTTGAATGCTCTTTCACCAGTTCCTACGTAAACAACATCAGGCACAGGGGCATAAACTATACCGAACACAGGTTTTTGCTTGCTGATCAGTGCAATATTCACGGTGAACTCACCATTTCTATTGATAAACTCTTTGGTGCCATCAAGCGGATCAATTAGCCAAAATGTATCATAATTTTTTCTGGCGCTATACTCTACCTGCTCTCCCTCTTCTGAAATGATGGGAATATTAGGGTAAAGCTTAGTTAAGCCTTTCATAATCACGTTGTGAGATGCTTTATCAGCTAGGGTAAGCGGCGAATTGTCGCTTTTGTAATCTACATCACCGGCTAGGTCTTTATCATGGTAAATATTAAGGATTGCCTGGCCTGCCTGCAGAGCCAAATCTATCAATTCTTGGGTGTTAATTTGTTCTGTCATGCAAACAAAACTACACAAATGCTTGTATGGTTTATTAATTAACTGAATTAATTGTATTTTTGGCGTTTAAATTTTAATCAATGGCTGACAACATTCACCCTATATTTGATACTATTCTTAGTACTTCAAAGAAAGAAGAGCTGTTAAATCAGAAATCTATCGTAATTTGGATGGTGGGCCTTTCAGGCTCAGGGAAGAGCACTATTGCCAGAGGGCTGGAGAACAAATTGCATGAAGAAGGTTTTCTTACAGCTTTGCTAGACGGAGACAATCTTCGTACCGGACTCAACAATAATCTAGGCTTTTCAGAGGAAGATAGAACAGAAAATATTAGAAGAGCAGCAGAAGCTTCTAAACTATTAGCGGCAAACGGTGTAATTACTATATGTTCGTTGATAAGTCCGACAGAGAGTATCAGAGAAATGGCTAAAACTATATTGCAAGATAAGTACTGCGAAGTATTTATTAACTGTCCTATAGAAGAATGCGAAAAGAGAGATGTGAAGGGTTTATATGCAAAAGCCAGACGAGGAGAAATTAAAAATTTTACAGGGATTGATTCCCCTTTTGAGGAACCTCAGAATGCCAGCATTACAATTTACACTGCTGAACACTCTGTAGAGGATAATTTAGATCAACTTTTAGAATATATTTTGCCAAAAATAAAACCTAGTAAGAATCAATGAAGGCTTACAATCTAACACACCTAAGAGAGCTAGAAGCCGAAGCGATATATGTTATTCGCGAAGTGGCTGCTCAATTTGAAAATCCGGCTATCCTGTTTTCAGGCGGTAAAGACTCTATCACAGTAGCTCACCTGGCTAAAAAAGCTTTTTACCCAGGGAAAGTACCTTTTCCATTAGTGCATATTGACACAGGTCATAATTTTCCTGAAACCATTGAGTTTAGGGATAAATTTGTGGCTGAGTTAGGTGCTGAGCTAATAGTAGGTTCTGTGCAAAAGTCTATTGATGAAGGCAAAGTAGTAGAAGAAAAGGGATATAATGCCAGTAGAAATGGTTTACAAACTGTAACCCTATTGGAAACTATTGAAAATAATAAGTTCGATGCCTGCCTTGGTGGAGCCAGAAGAGATGAGGAAAAAGCCAGAGCTAAAGAAAGGTTCTTCTCTCACAGAGATGAATTTGGGCAGTGGGATCCTAAAAACCAGAGGCCTGAGATCTGGAATATTTTCAATGGAAGAAAACAGTTTGGTGAAAACTTTAGAGTATTCCCTATTAGTAACTGGACTGAGATGGATGTTTGGCAATATATTTTACAGGAGCAAATTGAGCTTCCTCCATTGTATTTCGCTCATGAGAGAGATGTGTTTGTTAGAGATAATGTAATTATGGCTACTTGCGACTTCATTCAGATGAAGGAAACAGAGTCTGCTGAAAAGAAAGTGGTAAGATTTAGAACCATAGGTGATATGACTTGTACTGGAGCAGTAGAGTCATCAGCTTCTACTTTGGAAGATATTATAGAAGAAGTAGCCGCAGCCAGGTCTACTGAGCGTGGTACACGATCAGATGATAAGAGATCAGAGGCAGCTATGGAAGATCGTAAAAAGCAAGGTTATTTTTAGTATCTCTTCACTTTAAACAAAAGCATACTCAAAATTTAAGATTCCCTAAATCTTAGTAAATAAAAGAAACTAATGAGCGATAATAATACAGAATCCAAAGGATATTTAGATATGGAGTTACTGCGCTTCTCTACAGCAGGAAGTGTAGATGACGGTAAAAGTACCCTGATAGGTAGACTTCTATATGATTCTAAGTCTATCTTCCAAGACCAATATGAGGCTATTGAAGAATCTAGCCGCAGAAAAGGAGATGAAAATGTAAACCTGGCTTTACTTACTGATGGGCTTCGTGCAGAGAGAGAGCAAGGTATTACCATAGATGTAGCTTACAGATACTTTGCTACGCCAAAAAGAAAATTCATAATTGCAGATACTCCAGGACATATTCAGTATACCAGGAATATGGTTACAGGAGCATCTACAGCTAACCTGGCCCTGATCTTGGTAGATGCCAGAAACGGGGTGGTAGAGCAGACTTACAGACACACATTTATAGCTTCTTTGCTAGGAATTCCTCACGTAGTATTTTGTATTAACAAAATGGACTTGGTGGATTACAGTCAGGACGTTTATAACAAAATAAAATCTGACATTGAGTCTTTCTCAGCTAAGCTAGATGTTAAAGATATTAGATTTATTCCTATTAGTGCTCTTAAGGGAGATAACGTAGTGAACGAATCTGAAAATATGCCTTGGCATAAAGGCGGTACATTATTGTACATGCTTGAAAACATACACATTGGTAGCGATCATAACCATATTGATTGCCGTTTCCCTGTACAGTATGTAATTAGACCTCAGTCTGATAAACATCATGATTACAGAGGTTATGCAGGTAGAATTGCAGGTGGAGTATTTAAACCTGGGGATGACGTAACGGTATTACCTTCAGGGTTTTCTTCTAAGATCAAGAGTATTGATGCTTATGATGGGGAGTTGAAAGAAGCATTTGCACCTATGTCTGTCACTATCCAGCTGGAAGATGACATTGACATTAGCCGCGGAGACATGATCGTTAGGGAAAATAATAAACCTAATATCGGTCAGGATGTAGATATTATGCTATGCTGGATGAACGATAAGCCAATGGTACCTAACGGTAAGTATGGTATTAAACATACTACAAATGATGCCAGATGTATGGTGAAAACTATTCAATACAAAGTGAATGTTAATACTTTACACCGTATTGAAGATGATAAGGAAATTAAAATGAATGATATTGCCCGCGTAACTTTGCGTACTACAAGACCATTGTTCTTTGATAGATACAGCAGAAACCGCATTACGGGTAGTGTGATATTGATAGATGAAGCGACTAATGAAACTGTAGCCGCAGGCATGATAATTTAAGATATGCAGGAGAAGGTTGATGAAATATTAGCTGAGATTGGAAGCGCTAACGCCTCTAGCCAAGATGAGCTGGAGCAATTTCGTATGCGCTTTATCAGCAAAAAAAGTGTAGTAGGTGAACTGTTTGCAGGCCTTAAGGATGTTCCTAATGACCAAAAAAAGGCCTATGGAATGAAACTTAATGAGGTGAAGCAAGCAGCTCAAAATAAGTTTAAAGAGCTTATTGATCAATTAGAATCTTCTGGTTCTGAAGGATCAGAGCAGCATGGAGACCTTAGCTTACCTCCTGCTGGAGCGGGCTTAGGAAGCATGCATCCTTTAACTTATGTTAGAAATCAGATTATTCAGATCTTTGAAAGAATTGGTTTTAATGTATCTGATGGTCCTGAGATAGAGGATGATTTCCATAATTTTACTGCACTTAATTTCCCTGAAAATCACCCAGCAAGAGAAATGCAGGATACTTTCTTTATAGAGAGAAACCCTGATATGCTTTTAAGAACGCATACTTCTGGTGTGCAAGTGAGGCTTATGGCTAACCAAAAGCCTCCTTTAAGGTCTATTATGCCTGGTAGGGTGTATAGAAACGAAGCTATATCAGCCAGGGCTCATTGTGTTTTTCATCAGGTAGAAGGACTTTACGTAGATAAAAACGTAAGCTTTGTTGACCTTAAACAAACCTTATATCATTTCGCTAAGGAGATGTTCGGTAAGGATACAAAAGTACGTTTCAGACCATCTTATTTTCCTTTTACAGAGCCTAGTGCAGAAATAGATATCTCATGTCAGATCTGTAAAGGAGATGGATGCCAGTTATGTAAATATACAGGCTGGGTAGAAATTGGTGGTTCTGGGATGGTAGATCCTAACGTATTGGCCAATTGTGATATTGATCCTGAAGAATATACCGGTTTTGCATTTGGTATGGGAGTAGAGCGTATTACTCAGCTCAAGTTCAGAGTGAATGATCTACGTCTGTATACTGAAAATGATGTGCGCTTCTTACAGCAATTTAAAACACTTCATTAAATGCTGCATGCGGTTGATGATATAAAAACCGTAGGCATAGTAGGGGCAGGAACTATGGGGTTAGGCATTGCGCAAGTTTGTGCTGCAGCCGGCTTCAAAACTGCTTTGTTTGATATTAATGAGGAGGCGCTTAAAGATGCTGAAAAAAGTATCATAAGCAACTTCAATAAAGGAATAGAAAAAGGAAAGGTTACTGAAAGTCAAAAGGAAGAGGCTTTAAGTAACCTTTCTTTTATTACAGAAATAAATGATCTGAGGGCAGATCTTATTATTGAGGCGGTTTTGGAGAAGTTGGAGGTGAAACAAAAGCTTTTTCAGCAGCTTGAAGATATCAATAGTACCAACACTATTCTAGCCACTAATACATCTTCTATTCCTATTACTAAAATTGCTTCAACTCTGGCTCATCCAGAGCGGGTAGTGGGAGTTCATTTCTTCAACCCGGCCCATATTATGAAGTTGGTAGAAGTAATAGCGGGTAGCAGTACTGAGCCTCATGTGCTAGACGTTACTAAGGCATTCGTTGAGAGACTAGATAAGACGCCTGTATTAGCTAAAGATTCTCCTGGGTTTATAGTGAATAGGGTGGCTCGACATTTTTACGTAGAGAGCCTTAAAATCATCGAAGAAGGGGTGTCTGATGTAGAAGGTGTTGACAGGCTTATGGAGGCTTCAGGCTTTCGTATGGGGCCTTTCAGGTTGATGGATTTAATTGGTGTTGATACTAACTTTTCTGTTACTCAATCTATGTATGAAGCATTTTACTATAATGCTAAATTCAGGCCGAATAGGATACAGGAGCAAAAGGTAAATGCAGGACATAACGGCCGTAAATCAGGCAAAGGTTTTTATAATTATGAATAGATACTTATTACTTATTGTGGTGTTTGCCTTTGGCTTGTTCTCAGGTTGTGGAGAAGAGGGGTATCAGGATGAAATGCCGTATAGTGGTTTTCCTGATGTGTATATGAACCTGGATCTGCCGCAGTTTAATTCACTATCTTTTGATGGAGGTTATTATATTCTTGATGAAGGCGTGCGAGGTATTATTGTCTACAGGTCTAGTGCTACAGAATATCATGCCTATGAGCAAAATTGTCCTTACCATCCTTATGAGGCTTGTGCTACAGTGAGTGTGCACAGCTCAGGCCTATATATATTTTGCCCTTGTTGCCAGTCTCAGTTTAGTTTTGATACAGGCAACCCCATTGGTGGGCCATCTCAATTTCCGCTAAGAGAGTACGCTACTTACCTCACCGTTCGTTCGCTCACCGTTACAGACGAAATTTTATAAATAAAAAACCTCTTGATAAGCATGTCATCAAGAGGTTTCATTTTGTGTTAGATCTGGCTATTATTATTTAGCTATCAACTGATCTATTATATTATCCACGGATACACCGTCAGCTTCTGCCTTAAAGTTTCTAACTATTCTGTGTCTAAGAGTAGGTTTGGCTACAGCTATTACGTCCTCTATATCAGGTGAGTATTTTCCATTTAGTAAGGCATTACATTTGGCACCTATAACCAGGTATTGAGATGCCCTTGGTCCGGCACCCCATTCCAGGTAATCATTAGTTATAGAAGTGGCTTTTTCAGAGTTAGGCCTTGTTTTATGAACTAATTCCACTGCATATTCTACCACGTTGTCAGTAACCGGCACTTTGCGTACCAGCTGTTGAAAGAAGTTGATTTCTTCAGCTGACAAGACATGGCTTACAGTAGTTTTGATCTCTGAAGTAGTGTTTTTTACTATATCCACCTCTTTTTCGTAAGCAGGGTAGTCTAGTAATACATTGAACATAAATCGGTCTAGCTGTGCCTCAGGTAGAGGATATGTACCTTCTTGCTCTATTGGGTTTTGAGTAGCTAAAACGAAAAATGGCCTATCTAAGTCATATTTTTTCCCGGCAATGGTCACCGCATATTCCTGCATAGACTCTAGCAAAGCAGCCTGAGTTTTAGGAGGAGTACGGTTAATTTCATCGGCAAGGACTATGTTTGAGAATATAGGACCTTGTATGAATTTGAAATTTCTGTCTTTATCCAGTGTTTCAGCACCCAGGATGTCTGAGGGCATTAAATCTGGCGTAAACTGTATTCTGTTAAACTTTAAGTCTAATACGGATGAAATGGTCTGAATCAAAAGTGTTTTTGCCAGTCCTGGAACTCCTATCAGTAAGCAGTGACCTTGACAGAAGATGGAGGTCAGAAGAAGCTTTACCACTTCATCCTGGCCTATTATTACTTTTGAAATTTCTGCTGACAGCTTTTGATATGCCTCATGAAAGGCATTGGCAGCTTCTACGTCCGAGTTGTAAGACTTCATATATTTTTAATAGGTTTTAGAATAGGTTCGTCAATTCAAAATGCCACAATAGTCATATTCATCTTCTATGCTTATGAATACATCGCCTCTGGCCTCATTAAACCAGTTATTTAATATTCTGTTCTTCTTTTCGCTTAGAGCGGCAGACTGTATCTTTTGCCAGTCATCTTTAAGGTTAGCCTGGTGAGGCCTTACTTTAGATTTGTAATATAAGATTCTCACCGCTTGTTTACCATTATCTGTTCTGAAACGAATAGGTTTACTAATACTTCCTACCTCCATACTGTCTAAGGCGAAGAAAATAACGGGGTCCAGGTCTTCACTAGATACTCTGGTACCTTCATTATTATCAGTAAAGAAACCACCATTACCAGCAGTATACATATCGTCACTATATTCTTTGGCCGCTTTCGCAAATGTGATAGAATCTTGATTTATGCTTGTTCTAAGGCTGTCCAGGAATTCTATTCCTTTTTGCATATCCTTTTCTGAAGGCTCTGCAGAGATAAGTATGTGGCGGCTGTTATATTCGTTACCTCTTCTTTCTATAAGTTGTACTATGTGCACTCCAAACTGAGTAGTAAAAGGAGCTGAAATTTCGCCTGGCTTTAGTTTAAGAGCAGCGGCTTCAAATTCTGGAGCCATTACACCTCTTTTAGCAAAGCCCAGATTACCACCATATTTAGCACTACCAGGGTCTTTTGAGTATTCTTTAGCCATAGCTTCGAAGCTGGCTTCTCCTCCTATGACCTTGGCTCTTATATCATTAAGTTTTTTCTTGGCTGCATTAAGCTGTTCCTCTCCTACTTCAGGAATTTTAACAATCTGAGATACTTCTACTTCTGTAGAGAAGTAAGGTAAGCTGTCTTGTGGCATTTTACTGAAGAATTTTTTAACCTCAGAAGGAGTCACCTTAATGCCTTCAGTAATGGTCTCTTGCATTCTTTGCACTACCAATTGCTCTTTTACCTGATCTCTAAGGTCTGCTTGTATTTCTTCTACAGTCTTACCATAGTAAGTTTCCAGTTGCTCGGGCGAGCCCCCATATTGAGAGAGTATCATCTGCATCCTTCTATCCAGGTTGCCATCTACTTCTTCATCAGTAACTATTACAGAGTCTATCTCGGCCTTAGCTACCATCAGCTTCTGGCTGATAAGCTGAGCTAGTATTCTACAACGGGCGTCAGAGGTGGCAGGATTACCATTCGCCAAGTAGTTCATGTAAGTATTTTCTAGCTCAGATTTCAAAACTATGTAGTTGTCTACTTTGGCTATGATTTTATCGGCTACCAGACCCAAGCTTTTTTCTTCTGTGTCGCTGGTGGCGCTAGCTTCTTGTTCTTCTACTTCATTCTGATCGTTTACTTCATCCTGAGCGTTAGCAATGGACCAATGCAGTGCACACAGTATAGCTACTGCGGTAAATCTAATTATATATTTCAAATTCATTGTTTTGGGTTGCTCGTTCATAAACTTCGTCTTCGAGTTGTTGGGCTAACTCTACCTTTCGCTTATTGATAATAATACTTCTTATGTCTTCTTTTACAAACTCCAGAGGAGAAATATTGTCTGATATTCTAAATTCCTGAATCTTAAGATAATATCTAAATTTATCATCTGAAGTTTCAGTATATTTTTGATTTTGCAGAAACTGCACCTTGTTAGGTATCTCAGCCAGCGGTGAATCTTGGATCACCTCGTCAAAAATCATCCATACAGAATCATCTAACTGATACTTAGTAGCAAAGCTAAGGCAGTAAGAGTTCAATTCTTCTAAATCCTTTTCTTTTTCAGAAGTGATCAGGCCTTTTACCTTTTTTATTTTTGGTGCATTAAGCGGCAGTTTCACATATTTACCTCTTATGATGTTTTGCTTCAGTATAAAGTTATCTATATGCTCATCATAATAGGCCTTTACCTCTTCATCTGAAATAGCCTTATCCAAATGTTTATTTACATAATAAGACTGATATTGATATCCCATTAAGCTGTACTTGTAGTCCAGCATTTTTCTTTCAATATCAGCCTCATTAAATTCTATTTTGGTGGAAGCCTCTTGTATGAGGAGCTGTTTTTGTATCCAGTTATGCACAAAGCGCTCCACACGTTCGGAGCTATCTTCTTTACTCATATTACTGGGTACTATACCTTCCAAATCATCAATATACAAGTATTGATCTTTAACCCTGGCTATGGGTTCGCCTGTATGTTCTTCATCTCCACCAGCGCTGTCTCTCATTTTAATGAAATCACAGCTCCATAGACAACAGAGTGAGAATAATATAATGCTATTTTTTTTCCAACTGCTCATAAATATACTTACGACCTTTCTCGTTTACTTTTACAGGGTATTTTTCTCGTAATTGATCAACCCATTGTTTTTCAAGGTAATTTTGATAATCAGAAATCACCATTCCTTTTATTTGATCTAAAGCTTTAGGGCCTGGAGCCAATACTTGTTTAATAACTACCAGGTTAAATCGGCCATTTAATTCCTTTTCATATATGCCTTCGCTCCACTCTATTTGATCAATAATTTCTTCGTCTTCTTTTTCAAATACGCCTTGCTTAATCTGCAAAGATAAGGCTCCTTTTTGATTATACTTCCTTTCAAGCTCAGCCTTATCAGGGGTAGCATTGTTTTTAAGTAAATTTTTTATGTCATTAATGATCTCCTGGCTCTTGGCGTTATAAATAGTAGCCTGAACTCTTTCGCCTGCCTGGTACTGCTCCAGGTGACTTTGGTAGAAGCTCTGTAGGCCAATAGAATCCTTAACCGCCTTATTCCATACTTCTTCTTCCATAAGCTGAAATAATAGTATCCCTTCTTTGTACTCCTTTACCAGCATTCGGTAATCTACATATTTATCTTCCAGATGATCTTCCTCGTATGCTAATAACTTTTGGTCTACATAATTATTATACATCTGCTCCATATAATCTTTAGGAGCATAAGAGTTAGGCATTTGGTTTTTAGCCAGATGAGTAAAAAAGTCTTTGGCAGTATAGGTCACCTCTTTGATGCTAAATATTCTGTTATTTAAAACCTCTACATCTTTAGGAGCAGCCCATTTTCCTTTTATAAGGGTGCTGTCAGCAAAAGTAGGTAGCTTATCGGCAAATGGATATTCACTAAATTCGTTTTCCTTTTTTAGTTTAGAAATAAAAAGCTTCTTGCTTATCTGTGCTCTGGAGTCTCTGCTGATTCGGTTTTTAATGGTTGGTTCCATTTCTTCGAAGGTTTCCAGTGGATGCTTCTTTTCTAGTTTTATAATGTGCCAACCGTAAGGGCTCATTACAGGATCAGAGATCTGGCCAGGAGTCTCAAGGGCGAAAGCGGCTTCCTGAAAGGCGAGAGGGAATTTTCCAAGACCAAAAACGGGGAGTTTTCCTCCAGTATTTTTGGTGTTAATGTCTTCAGAAAATTCCTGGGCCAGTTCATCCCAGTTCACACCACCAGTGGCCTGATCGTATATTTCAAAGATTTTATTGCGAGCTTCCAGTGAATCTGTTTTGTTAGGACTAATCCTGATCATAATGTGAGAAACTTCTACCCTTCCGTGGCTTGGTCTTCTGTTAAGCACTTTTATGATGTGATAGCCAAAACGTGTTCTTACGGGCTTAGATATTTCTCCTTCAGGCGTGCTGTAAGCGGCAGATTCAAAAGGATAAACCATTTGCATGGAAGTGAAGTATCCTAAATTGCCGTTATTGGTTTTAGCTGAAGGATCATCAGAATATTCTTTAGCCAACTTGCCAAAATCAGCTCCATCAAGGGCTTTTTGACGAATCTCTTGTATCTTATTATACGCCTTAAGAGTATCTTCCGGAGAGGCATGCTCATCTACCATAATAAGGATGTGTGAGGCGTTGATGTCTTCTTTATATCGGTCATACGCTTCTTGTATGAGCTGATCAGTCACTTTGTTTTCACTGAGGTATGGCTTTTTTAGCTGCTCCTTGTAAGTATCATACTCTTTATGGAACGCATCGGTAGTATCCATACCACGACTTTTTGCCTCTTTTATTTTTAGTTTGAAGTTCTGGTATAAATTCAGGTAGTCACTAATGTCAGCATGAGAAAAGGCGCTGTCATTATTAATGTTATTCTTTTTATACACATAGATAAACTCTTCAGTAAAAGTAGAGTCATTAGCTACTGTGAATAATAATGGGTTTTGTTGGTTTAAGGTGGTTTGGGTTGAGTTCTTACTTACCTGGCAGGCGGCTACAATAGCAAAAAGGCTAAGAACATAAAGTAGGTTTTTCATTAGGTTAATTTTTAAATCTGGTTAGATCTTATTAAACCTTGCAATTTTAAGCAATTCTGTATGAAAACGAGGCTGGAAAGAGAAATATGTAAGTTTTTTGAGGATTATATCTTCTTAGAGAGGCGACAAATATGCTTTTTTTGGTCAGAGGTGATTTGAATATCATCCATAATTTTTTTAACAAGGATAAGACCAATTCCTCCTTTTCTTCTTCTTTTTATGATCTCTTCTAATGAAGGCTCTTCGTACTGATTAATGTTAAACATTTCAGCCTTATCTATGATGCTGAAGATCACTTCCTTGTTTTTCTTGAACTTGATTTCCAGCTCTATAGAGTCGCTGGCGTTACATTTATGAGAATGGATGATGAGGTTAGCACAAACTTCATCTATGGCTAAAACCAGGGTGCTAATATCCTCTTCTGAAAGGCCGTTTTTATCTAAAACGTCTTTCACGAAGGATCTGATCTCCCTCAGCATTTCTTTTTGACACGGAACTTTATAACAGTACTTCATCCCAACTTAGCTTGCGCTTCTACTTTGTTTTCCTCTATGTTAAGCAGCTGGTCCAGCCCCAGAATTTCAAAAACATTAGCCACCTTTTTATTTAAACCAAAGAGGATCAAATGTATATTTTGTTTTTTAAATTCTTCAATATAAGACATAAAAACACCCAAGCCGGCAGAAGAGATATAATCTAATGAAGTGCAGTCTACCAAAAACTTCTTGCCTCCGCCAGATACCGCTTCGTTTATTGCGTTATCTAACTCTATTGAAGAGCTGGCATCTACCTCACCTATAATTTTTATCACCTCGTACTCCCCCTCCTGGGTTCTTGTTATGTCAACCATATTTATTTTTACGTATTATGTTAACTTATGTTATGGATATCTATTTTTAAGTAAATTTTATTATCAATGTGGTGTAATCATCATCAATAGCTCTGGAGCCTGTAAACTCATAGAGAGCAGATATCAGATCTTCCTGAATGCTTAAAATATCCATATCACTTACCTGTTCTATAAATTCCTTTAAGCGCTCATAACCAAACTCTTCTCCTTTGTCATTCTTGGCTTCTGTAATACCATCAGTATATAATACTATGATGTCATTCTTTTTATAATCAAAGCAGTTAGTCTGGATGTAATTAGCAAACTCGTCATTTCTAATAATACCTAACCCTAAGCCTTTGTTTTGGAAATAAGAAGCCTTTTTTGCCTCTGAATCATAGTAGAGCGTGGGGCAGTGACCTGCTCTGGTAAACTCCACGCGCTGGCTTTCACTATTAATTACAAAGTAGGAGGTAGTTATAAAAGAGGCCTTATCCAGGCAGCGGCTCAAAGCAGTGTTAGCCCTTACCAGAAACTCTTTAGGAGGCAGGTCTAGCTGAGCAAAGCTGTGAAATATTCCTTTCATCTGAGACATATGGAAGGCTGCTGAAGTTCCCTTACCTGATACATCGCTTATGATTAAGGCTATTTTATTCTTATTAATTCTGAAAGTGTCATAATAATCGCCCCCTACTTCATCTGCAGCTTCAGAAAAGGCTATGAGGTCGTAATCTATGCCGTGATCCAGTACTTTAGGCAGAAGACTGCTTTGCACTCGCTTGGCAATTTTTAACTCTTCCTTATATCTTTCGTTTTCCAGTGCTTCTGATAGTAGCCTGAAGTTCTCTATGGAAATACCCGCCTGGTTGGTGAAGGTGTCTATGATTTTAGACATTTCCTTATTAAAGCCGTCGCTCACATCTTTTAATAAGGCCAGTGTACCTACCTGTTCATTTTTCACATAAATAGGGAAAGCCAAAATTGACCTGAATCGTGATGAACGAAGGGTAGAAAGGTATTTGTTTAAATTTCGGCTACGGTCACTATTAGGCTCCAGTATGCCAGAAACTTTATGACTATTAATGTGTGATTTAATATTTTGGATCTCACTTTCTGAGATTTTATGAGTGTAGAACTTGCTGGGGCCGTTAGAGTTAAATATCTCAATCCAGGTGGCATCAGCAAATACAGTGCTGGTAGCGCTTTCTAATAGTATTTCATATACCCTTTCTTCACTTTGCTCGGTCTGTATAGACTGACTAAGGCGTTGGAAATTAACAACCTCTTCCAGCTTTTGCTCAAATACTGATGAAGTGGGTAGGTTAAAGAGTATTACTAATAATGAAAATAAAGAGTAGATGAAAATAAAGCTCATCAAAGAGACCAGAAATATGTTGCCACCAAAGTTTAGAAACTGAGGTGATATTTTAGAAAGGTCTTCTGAAAGGCTAAAAACCGTGAATGCAAAATACCCCAAATAAAACATGGCCAGGAGTATTAGCAATATGCTTTTCCACTTTTGCTTAAAATTAAGGTAAGCCACCCATTTCATGTTGGCAGAAAGAAATACTCCTAACAGAATAAGAAAAGCAGCATAGTACCGCTCCATTTCTACTATACCAGGAATAGGCAGCACTGCAGAAAGCAAGCTGATGAGTAAGGCATATTCAAAAATCTGCCATACAGTGAGCAAAAATTTTGATTTCTGATAAAGAATAAGCCTTTTCCAAACTATAAAAGTAGATATAAGGAAGGAGGCTATAAGTCCGAGGTTAATGAGGTATATAAACTCCAGAAACAGTACATTTTCAGATAACTTGGTGTTTCCTAATAAGGTCAGAAACAGTCTGAAAATGAGTGAAACTATGGTGGTAAGCAGGCCAGTGACAAAAACCTTCCAAAGGAGGTCTACAAAATTTACACTCTCTGCTTTTTCAATTCTGTATTTAAAGAACACAAAGAGTGATAAGATAAAAACACTGAGCGCGACTTGAGGTATTTCGTTACCTATGCCAGAGTCTAAACCGTTTTTATTACTGAATACCAGAGAAAGCTCAGTAAACACCATAGTAGCCCATGCAATGATGGACACCAAACTGGTGAGTCTTATAATAGCTTTACTACTGATCATGTATCCTAATTAAAAAAACGCTTGAAGATAGTAAATTATCTTTTTTAATTCATAGAAGCCTGTGATCAATGGCAATTAAAAGCTGTAAAAACAAAAGCCCCGATCAAAATAATAATGACCGGGGCTTTCTGAAAGAATAATTAAATCTTAACCTATGGTGCCAATGTTATTGAGGTCATCAAAAGCTTTTTTAAGTCTTACTATGAAAGACTCTTCCGCTTTTCTTAACCATACTCTTGGGTCATAGAATTTTTTGTTAGGAGAATCATCTCCTTCAGGATTACCAATTTGAGACTGTAGGTATCCTTCATTTTCTTTGTAATAATTTTTAATTCCTTCCCAGAATGCCCATTGCTGATCAGTATCAATGTTCATTTTAATTACACCATAAGAAATACCTTCTCTGATTTCTTCTACTGTAGAACCTGAACCTCCGTGGAATACGAAATCAACAGGGTGCTCCTCAGTAGTGTTGTATTTTTCTTTGATGTAATCCTGAGAGTTTTTAAGGATTACCGGAGTAAGTTTTACGTTACCTGGTTTGTATACACCGTGAACATTACCAAAAGCAGCTGCTATAGTGAATCTTGGGCTTATTTTTCCAAGCTCTTCATAAGCATAAGCTACTTCTTCTGGCTGAGTATATAATTTAGAGCTGTCAATATCAGTATTGTCTACTCCATCTTCTTCTCCACCAGTAACTCCTAATTCAATTTCAAGAGTCATGTCCATTTTACTCATTCTCTCAAGATATTTTTTAGAGATTTCAATATTTTCCTCTAAAGACTCTTCAGAAAGGTCAATCATGTGAGAACTGAATAATGGTTTTCCATGTGCTTTGTAAAATTCTTCACCAGCATCAAGCATACCATCTATCCAAGGGAGTAGTTTTTTTGCTGCGTGGTCTGTGTGAAGTATTACTGTAGCCCCATAAAGCTCAGCCATTTGGTGTACATGTTTAGCCCCGGAAACCGCTCCTGCTACTGCCGCTTGTTGGTCAGTGTTAGGTAGGCCTTTTCCTGCGAAAAAGCTGGCACCGCCGTTAGAAAATTGAATAATCACGGGCGATTTGATAGCTGCTGCTGTTTCTAATACTGCATTTACAGTGTTTGTTCCTGTTACGTTTACCGCAGGTAGAGCAAACTGCTTTTCTTTTGCATATTGGAAAAGTTTCTGTACATCATCTCCGGTGATTACACCTGGTTTTAAATATGAAGCTGACATTATACTATAATTTTAATGATTAAAAGCTTTTACTACGCATATAACTATGCATTGCAAATAAACTAAATTATTTAGGTTGGTCACATTCTTATAGGTAATTTTTGAAAGATGAACGAGAAGGTAGATATTTGCAAGAATAAATTTGACAATAATTGATCACCGATCAATCAATATATATGGATAACATGAGTTGGTTCAAACGAAAAGATAAAGGGATACAGACCCCTACTGAGGCCAAAAAAGAGGCTCCTGATGGACTTTGGTTTAAAACTCCGAGTGGAAAAATCATTCATACCAGAGAGCTTAAAAATAATGCTTACGTGAGTCCTGAAGACGGTTATCATGTGAGAATTGGCTCTAAAGAGTATTTCGAAATTCTCTTTGATGAGAATGAATTTACTGAGCTGGATGAGAATATGGAGTCTGCTGATCCTTTAAAGTTTAAAGACAGTAAGCCATACCCTGAAAGAATTAAAGCTTCTCAGGCTAAATCAGGTCTTAAAGATGCCGTAAGAACTGCTTATGGTAAAATAAATGGCCTTGATCTTACCATTGCCTGTATGGATTTTAATTTCATAGGTGGATCTATGGGATCTGTAGTGGGAGAAAAAATAGCCAGAGCTATTGATCATTCTATACAAAACAAAAAGCCATTTCTGATGATATCAAAGTCAGGAGGTGCCAGAATGATGGAAGCAGGACTTTCTCTTATGCAAATGGCCAAAACATCTGCCAAGCTGGCACTACTCAGTGAAGCTAAAATACCTTATATTTCATTACTGACTGACCCTACTACCGGAGGTGTTACCGCTTCTTATGCTATGCTGGGAGATTTTAATATTTCTGAGCCAGGAGCACTTATCGGTTTTGCCGGACCAAGGGTAATCAGAGAAACCATTGGTAAAGATTTACCTAAAGGATTCCAAAGTGCAGAATTTGTGCTGGATCATGGTTTCCTTGATTTTATTGTAGATAGAAGAAACTTAAAATCTAAGCTTTATACATTGCTGAAAATGTTGAAGTAAGATTAAAAATATAAACTTTAAAGGCTGTTGCGTTTTTTCGCAGCAGCCTTTTTTTGTGCTTGTGATCTAAATTATTTATTAGATTTGTATAATTATTTGAATTGAAATGCGGTTAGTACCGGAGCACCAATAACATGGCGGAAACACAAAAAAGTAATAAGTCTATAGTAAGTATTATCGGAGCCGTGGCGGGTTTCTCAATTATGTTTTTTGCTGTAAAGTATTTTATGCAGCCTGATTTAGAAAAGCAATTGGCTCAGGGTGTAAAAGAGATTAATGAAAAGGCACTCATGTTAGTAGATGATTTTACCCGATTGGATAGTGCTGGCTCAAGAGGTAAAAGTGAGTTTATTTACTATTATACTTTTGTAGGTGTTGAAAAAGAAGAGGTCAATGTAGATACGGTAACTAAATACATTCGTCCGAATATCATTAATAATGCTAAAAGTAGCTCTGATATGGAGTTTTTTAGAAAAAAATGACATTACACTTAATTACCAATATTTTGATTACAAAGGAAATCATGTAATGGAGATCATAGTTACGCCTGACATGTATAAATAGAGAGGTCAAGTGTTAACGAAATATTAATTTTTTCAAGATAGGTTTTACGGAGTATCAATTAAATTGTGGTATGAAAATGAGACTTCTATAATCAAAAAATGATTCTTATTAAATCCTAAATTGAGATACTCAGCATTGAATAAAATATTTATTTGTTGATTAAATATAAATAGAGGCTCATTATTACATGAATTGATTTTTGTTCCAACCTTCGATTTTTCATTCTTTCTTTCTGAGTTGAATAGGCTAATAGGTCTCTGTTTGTTCAATTTAAGAGAAAAATAATCATTAATTTTAATGTACTAAATCAGATTATTTAGGCTGAAAATAATGCCTAAAGGATTACCAAAGGTAGATTACCTATATATATATTGCCTATTAGGTCAGGATTGTCCTGCTTTTTAATAATCTAAACTTATATTTTTAGCTCATAGTTTAAACATGTTTACTGACAAAAGTTTTTCCTTTATTATCACTATGGGGGTGCTCTCGGTAGTAATCCTTATTGGCTTTTTTACTTTTAATTATAAGTACCGAACTTATAACCAAGAAGCTCTTGCTTTTCTGGAATCCATGGAAAAGATAGAGCAAGAAAATACTCAACTATTAATATCCTTAAGCGGTAGCGAGAATTCGTATACTAATGCAGATCAGGCGGTGAAAACCATGATAGAAGACATTACTGCCGTGAAAAAAAGTGAAAGTGACTATTTTGCCGAAAGCGGAGCAGCTCAGTGGGAGGTTTTGTTAACACAGAGTAATTCGCTGGAAGAGCTTCTTACAGCAATGAAAAGTGGTCATCAGATACCTGTAGTGAAGGTGTTAGAGTTATGCAAAGGCAATAATGCTATCATACAAAAATTGCAGGCTAAGGTAAAAGCCGATCTTGATGGCAGAACCAGCGATTATTATTTATGGGCTTCTGTTCTATTCACTGGCTTTACGCTGGTATGGGGTGTGGCTATTTTTGTGCTTATTAAGTATGACCGTGAGCACAAAGGTATTTATGACGAGATGAAAGTCCTTAATGATAAGGAGCATAAAAGAACCAAATTATTTAGTGAATATGTGAGCTCTATAGCCAGGGGAGAGTTTGAAAACCTGACTGAAGTAGATAAGGAAGATCAATTATCATCTTCACTAATAGAGTTAAAAGATCAGTTTCAAAAAAATAAGGAAGAAGAAGAGAAAAGAAGTTGGGTAAACGTAGGCTTGGCAGAGGTAAATGAAGTTTTACGTTTGAATGATGATTTAACTAAGCTTTCAAATGATCTTATCTCTTATATTATTAAATATTTGGGAGCTAATCAGGGCTGTATTTTTATTACTGAAGATGCAGAAACTGATGAATACATGGAAATGAAGGCCATGTATGCCTACGGAAGGAAGAAGTTTATAGAGAAAAGGATTGGTAAAGGACAAGGATTGGCCGGGCAGTGTTGGCAAGAGGGACAAATTATTCATTTGAAGGAAGTGCCGGAGTCTTATGTAAATATTACTTCTGGTCTGGGCGAAGCTTTACCTAAAAGCGTTCTTATAGCCCCTTTAAAATTAAATGGACTCACTTATGGTATAATAGAGATTGCTTCATTCAAAACTTTTGAGTCTTACCAAATAGAGTTTATAGAAAAAATAACTGAGGTAGTAGCTTCAATGGTGTCTAATACTAAAACCAATGAAACTACTAAAAAAACTACTGGAAGAAACTCAGTATCAGACTGAGAAAATGCGTTCACAGGAAGAGGAAATGCGCCAAAACCTTGAGGAGCTTTCTGCTACGCAAGAGGGTATGCAGCGTGCTATGAATGAGGTAGAAGAGAAAGAACGCTTTATGAATGGAATTATTAATTCTACACAAGATTCCATTTTTGCGCTTAATAGAAATTATGAGTTGCTCAACTTTAACCATGCTTTTGTTGGTTTTTGGAAGGGTACTAATGTTGAACCTAAGATTGGGGATAACATATATGAGCTCTCTCGCCAGGCAGGTATGGATGCTGAGCATCTTAGAGCTCAGTGGGACAGAGCTTTGAAAGGTGAATATTTCAAAGAAATAGAATCTAATACTGTCGGAGGAAAAGAGGCTATAAGTGATGCCAGTTATAACCCTTTGAAAAATGAGAGTGGAGAGGTAATAGGTCTATCAGTGTTTTTCAAAGATGTAACTGAGCAGGAACTTGCTAAGCGTAATGTAGAGAAACTATTGGCAGAAACGCAGGAGCAGGCAGAAATGATGAAGGCGCAAGAGGAAGAGATGCTTCAAAATATGGAAGAGCTTTCTGCTACTCAGGAGGAAATGCAACGACTAATGGATGAGTCTAACCGTAAGGAGAAGTTTGTTCATGATATCATGAATTCTACTGATGATACCATCCTTACAATAGACACTAAATATAAGCTGCTTAACTTTAATCAGTCCATACAAAACAACTATAAAAAATCAGGACTGGAGCTGAAGGCGGGCATGTCTATATTTGATCTGATAGATGAAAAATTACATGATGCTCACAAGGCTCATTATGACAGGGTACTTTCGGGTGAGAAGTTTGAAGTAACAGATTCATTTATATTAAATGGTAAAGATCATTTCTTCCTTACTACCTATAATCCTCTTAAAGATGAAAATGGAAAAGTAACGGCAGCGGCTGTATTCGGAAAAGATATCACCGAGCAGGAACTGTCCAGAAGAGAGGCTGAAAACTTGTTAGAAGAAACTCAGCAGCAAACAGAGGAGATGAAGGCACAGGAAGAGGAGCTTCGTCAGAATATGGAGGAGTTATCTGCCACGCAAGAGGAGATGCAACGTATTATGGATGAAGCCCAACGTCAGGAGAAGTTCCTTCAGGATATGATCGACTCTACTGATGACAGCATTATGGCGATTGATAAAAATTACCAATTGCTAAGCTTTAATGATGCTCTTTATAATTCATTTAAAGGCTCTGGAATAGAAGTAACTAAAGGGCTGGATATATTTGAACTTATTTCTGATGATTTAAAAGACGCTCATAAAAAACATTATGACCGTGCTTTTAAAGGGGAGAAATTTGAAGTGACAGATAAGTTTAAAATAGAAGGAGAGGAAATGATGTATCTTACCGTTTATAGCCCTCTTAGAGATGTGGAAGGTAAAGTATTTGCTATAGCAATCTTTGGTAAAAGAATGAAAGCATAACCGAAGCGTTATTAAATAAATATCAGAAGCCTGAGTTATCTCAGGCTTTTTTTTATGCCTGAGGGGCAATAGCTTTTTTAGTAAAAGCGCTAAAAAATAGAGAGTTAGCTCGGGAATAATTGATTACTTAGTGGTTGTATGAAAAAAAGTAACAATTAAAGGATACAAAAGTGGAGGTAACAGGATATATGAGTATTGAGAATGAAGAGGCTTTTCTTATTTGCTTAAGGAAATAGAGAGGCTGTTTACCCTATTTTGCAGATGCTGTTTAATTCTATTGATTTTGCGGTTTTCCTGCCTGTAGTGTTTTTCTTTTATTGGTTGGCTTTTCAAAAGCACTTAAGGCTTCAAAACCTTTTCGTTGTCGCGGCTAGTTACATTTTTTATGGATGGTGGGATTGGCGCTTCCTGATTCTTATCTTCTCCAGTACCGTAGTAGATTACTGGGTAGGTATGAGCCTTGGGCGTACAGATACGCCTATAAAAAGGAAAATGTTACTATGGACTAGTCTATTGATTAACCTGGGTATCTTAGGTTTTTTTAAGTACTTCAATTTCTTTGTTTCTGGCTTCGTTTCGTCATTTACTCTTTTAGGAGCAGATATTCATTCTTCTTCACTTAATATTATATTACCCGTAGGTATTAGCTTTTACACTTTGCAGACGCTGAGTTATTCTATAGATGTGTATAAAAGAAAGCTGCAGCCTACTACTGATTTTATTGCTTTTGCTGCGTTTGTTAGCTTTTTTCCTCAGCTGGTAGCGGGGCCTATAGAGAGGGCGTCTAATTTGCTGCCACAGTTTTATAAGCCTCGTGTTTTTGAAAGAGAGAAATCAATAGAGGCCTTAAAGTTAATGTTGTGGGGGCTTTTTAAAAAGGTGGTAATTGCTGACAGTTGTGCCTTATTTGCGAATCAGGTGTTTGGTAATTATAAAGGCATGGCAGGCAGTGAACTGCTCTTTGGTGCTATATGCTTTACCTTTCAGATATACTGTGATTTTTCTGGTTATTCAGACATTGCCAGGGGAGTGGCCCGGCTTTTTGGATTTGAAATTATGCAAAATTTCTCATACCCGTATTTCTCTAAAAATATAGCCGAATTTTGGAGAAGATGGCACATTTCGCTGTCCACCTGGTTTAGAGATTATCTGTACATTCCGCTTGGTGGCAATAGAGGGAGTACCTGGTTTAAGATCAGGAATGTATTTATAGTGTTTGTAGTTAGCGGGCTCTGGCATGGTGCTAACTGGACTTTTATTATGTGGGGAGCGCTGCATGCGCTCTTTTATTTGCCTCTTTTATTGGGTGGCAAGGAGTACGCTCAAGGCGAAGGAAGCAACCTGCGAAAAGCGGTGCAAATAGCATCTACTTTTTCGCTAACCATGTTGGCCTGGGTGTTTTTTAGGGCAGAAAGCCTTACTATGGCGTGCGATTACTTGAACAGAATAGTAATGGCTCCGTTTATAGATTTTCCTAGTTTTTTATTCTCTATGAGAGTGGTAGCGCTGATGGTGCTTCTAATAGGCTTTTTGGTGGTAGAGTGGATCAGCAAGGAGCATCAGTTTGCTTTTGAGAGGATAGGCGTGACCTGGAAAAGACCATGGCGGTGGCTAATGTATTATTCAGTAATGATAGTTATAGTATGGTGCAGCGGAAACAACAGTCAGGAGTTTGTGTATTTTCAATTTTGATATGGAAGTTAAGAAATTTATAAAGCAGATCTTTTTATTCCTTTTGCTGCCGGCATGTTTTTATATGTCTCTGTTTATATTTCTAAGGGAGACTTTTGAAATGGATCTTAAGAGTTCCTCTTTAGTTATTTTAGGAGATAGCCAGACTCAGTTTATTAATGGTGAGGGAATAGCCAATTACTCTGTAGCGGGCAGTCCTTATTTTGTGCAATACCGGTTTGCCAAGGAATTCATAAATGAGCTAAAAGGTAAAAGAGTCTATGTTTCATTTAACTATCATAACCTTTCAGACCTCTACCAAAACAGGTTAGAAAACGATAAGATTTTTCCTGGTTGGAGAAATAGTATGGCTTCTCATATAGAAGAGTTTGATCTGATAATTGACAGCCCAATGTATCAGTCTGAGGAGAACTTTAGTGTTTTGAATGCAAGAGCCTTGCCTAACCTTATTGGACAAATGTGTGTGGGGTTGATCAATGAAAATACTACGGCACACATTAGAGATACCTTAAGTATTAATGAAACGCTTTTCCGCCATTGGCAGAACCCGGACTATGTGCGGCAAGATGAAATACAGCGGACTTATCTTATAAAACTGGTGAAACTACTGAAGGCTAACAACTGCGAAGTTACTTTGCTTAAAATGCCTTTGACAAAATATTATTACACACATGTGCCTGAAAAGGTGAAGCATGAGTTTGAAGGAATACAACAAAGTTTACAGGTTGGTGTACTGGATCTTGATCAGCGGCTGATGATTTCAAAAGACTATCAATACTTTAAGGATTATAGCCATTTAAATAAGTACGGGTGTGATTTAGTGAAAAAGTATTTTTCTAATAATGAAATGGGTAAAGAGAGTTATGCTGCAAGCAAATAAAAAAACTGTCTCCATCCGTTTAAGGATAAAGACAGCTCTTCAATAATTCATAGGTTCTTTTTGTCGATAATTATAAGGTTCCTGGGCTATCAAGATCTAACGACTGTAAAATATCAGTAACAGCCTTCATAGCATCAGCCTCGGTAATGGTTGAGTTATCAAACGCATTGTTTTCAAATCCTTGCCATACTGTTTTACCTGATTCATAATCAGTAACGGTAATTAGTAAAGTACCTTTGTCAAATTCTATAGTTTCTGGAGTTTTAACACCTGCAGTGGCAGTATTGTCATTAAAATGACCTTTTATTTTACCTTCTTTATCAAATACCATAAATGATACTAAAAGGTCAGGATTATTAGTGTTAAAATCATAGTCTCTTTCTATAAACTCTTGCTTAATAGAAGTTTTAATGGAGTTTTTTACATCTGCTCCTGGGTAATTTTCGTTGGTAAATACCCATACGCTTTGCATGTTATCGCTTTCAATCACTAGTGCTTCAGCACTCCCCGGGTCAGCAGACTGCTGCGGGTCTAGTAATGCGAAAGTTTCATAGTTTCCATTTATAGCGCCTGTTGATTTCTCAGAATATATTCGTTGCGCATATGTACTTATAAAGAATATACTTAGGGTTAGTGATAATACTATCTTTTTCATAACGGTTATTTTAGGTGATTAAAATAAACTTCACCTACTATTCTTCTAACACCGTGCCTCAATGAAAAAGAGTCTATATGCGCAGAATCTGGGCTTTTTCTGCGTTTTAAAGTGGAATAATTTTGAATTTAATGGAAAAAATTACCCACGGGGTGTGAATGTGGCTTTATCGGTCACTGTGGCCGAGTGACCTTTCAGGGTCTATACGATCTCTGATAAGCTGTTTTAGTTCTTTAGATTCAGGAAATCTGCCTTCCTCTTTTCTGGAGAAAATGAGTTCATCTTGCAGTCTTACTTCAAAAATGCCTCCTGTTCCTGGTTTTAGCGCTACTTCCTCCAGGTCTGTATCAAAGGTGGTGAGCAGTTCCTGGGCTATCCAGGCAGCTCTAAGTAGCCAGCGGCATTGGGTGCAGTAGGTGATTTGTATGTGTGGTTTCATATAAAAAATGAAAACCCGTTGCCTAAATGGCTCCGGGTTTTAGTCAGGTTATTCAATTAAAAATCTTTGCTCTCACCTATTTCCATTAATACTAATTCTTTATCACTAGCTTTAAATTGATCAATAGATGCTTGGTGATCTATAGTAATAATAGGCATAGTGTCATAGTGTACACCTAGCACTTTATTACACTCTACAAAATCGGCCGCAGTAATGGCATCTTCTACTCCCATAGTAAGGCAGTTTCCGATAGGCAATACAGCGAAATCAATCTTAGCAAAGGCAGGGATCAGTTTCATGTCCATAGTTAAGGCAGTATCTCCTGCATAGTAGAAGTTTTTCTCATCAGAAGCTACTACAAATCCACCAGGGTTACCGGCGTAAGAGCCATCAGCAAATGAACTAGAGTGAATAGCATTTACATATTTTACCTTTCCAAAATCAAACTCTACATAGCCACCATGGTTCATAGGGTGAACATTTTCTACACCTTGATTTTGTGCCCAGGTAATTATCTCAAAATTAGAAACAACGGTTGCTCCTGTGTTTTTGGCAATAGCCACTGCATCAGCCAGGTGATCCTGATGACCATGACTAATTAATATATAATCTGCTTTTATAGCATTGATGTCTATTGCTTTGGCCTTTTCATTAGGAGTGATAAAAGGATCGAATAATAAGTTTTTTCCTTTTACTTCTACTGAAAAGCAAGCATGTCCGTAATACGTGACTTTCATAATTCTTTTGGGTTTTGATGTTAAATATGGAATTCTTTATTTTCTTTAAAACTATTTACAAATGTCAGTTTTCCATTTTGGCAGAAAGTTACGAATTTGCAAAAACATTGTTTAACCATCAATTGTAGAAAATGGATTTCAGGTCATTTTGGTATTTATGCTATAACGGCTAAAAGAATAAAATTTATTGACCATAATAGCATGTTTTTGACTGGTAATCCATACCTATATTGATGACAAACAACACTAATAAATTGTTTACGGAGGAATAAGCAATATTGGTACGTTAAAAAATCTTAATATATAAACTGAATACAAAGTTGATATGAATATCACTGATGATCATATTGTTATACTGGGAGCCATTTATGATACTGAAGGACAGGCTCTAAACATAGCCACATTTTGCCAGGAGCGAGAGGTGCCAAAGGAGAAGGTAGACCCCTTGGTGAGCGAGCTGGTGGCTAATGATATGATAGAAACAGAAGAGGAGGAAGGCGTGTATTTTCTAACGCCTTATGGCTATGAATATTTAGAAGCGTATGATTATGGTGAGAAGAAGCCTAGAAAGGAAGCTTTTCAGGATTTCGGTAGGCTAAACGAAGCGGTACAGGAAATGGGCAGCTCTAAAGCGCTGAAGCGCACTACCTTTTGGCTATTACTCTTTGGGGTGGTTATTACCGCTCTTATGATCTTTCTGCCCGAGCTATTTAAAGCGGATACGCCTGCGGGTGTAGAAAAAAATGATTATATTATGCGTGATGCTGATTCAATCAGGTCTGAAAGCAATGTTAGAGATTCACTAAACAGCATAAATTGATGAAAGCCAAATATGCATTGATAGTATTGGCCATCGGATATTGTATTGACTTTATAGCAGTAGCAATTAAAATTATGCATTGGGCCAGTGCCGATCTATTGCTCACTTCCGCAGTCATATTTAAAGTGGTGGGAGCATTAACATTGCTGTATAAAATAATTACTTACCCTAAATTCAAAGAATTCTTTAATAGCTAATGGACATTACAGTTTCAGAAACCCGGGACATACCTATCGAAAATATTATGGCTCTGTATAGGGCTAATCAATGGAGTTCGGCCGATAAACCTGAAGCACTTTATAAAGGACTAATGAAATCTCATAGTTTGGTTTCAGCCTGGGAAGGAAATAAGTTGGTAGGCATAGGCAATGCTATTTCTGACGGCCATTTGGTGGTATACTATCCGCATTTGCTGGTGTTGCCAGATTATCATAGCAAAGGAATAGGTCATATGATAATGGATAAGATGCAAGAGAAATATGCAGGATTTCATATGCAAATGCTTACCGCCGATGGTAAGGCGGTAGACTTTTATAAGAAAATAGGCTTTTCACGCGCCGGGCAAACTGAGCCAATGTGGATCTATGATGGTGAGGAGCATTAAATAATAAAGCCGATGATAGCAAGAATATGGCACGGCCGTACCCAAGCGGAGCATTACGAAGAGTATACAGCCTTTACTAACTCCCGTGCCATACCTGATTACAGCAGCACCAAAGGGTTTATTAAACTAAGCTTTCTAAGAAGGATAGAGGGAGATGTAGCGCATTATACATTGATTACCTACTGGGAAAATCTGGAAGTGATTAAAAATTTTGCCGGAGAAGATTTTGAAAAGGCCAAGTACTATCCTGAAGATGATGATTACCTGCTTGAGTTTGAAGAGAAAGTGATTCATTATGAGGTTTTTGCTGATGAATAGGTTGTTGAATTAGGAAAAAATGATTGTAAAAGATCAAACATGGTTGGTTCGTGCTAAAGTTTTTCTACTTACTTCATTAGTTAGTCTGGTCGGGATGATTTTATACAATTTGATCAGATTTGACTTTGATTTTAGTCAATGGTCTTTTGAGTTAATAAACGTTATTGTTGCGTGCTTTATAGCTCTGGTTTCAGCTCTTAGTAATAACAAGGTGAGATTTATGGTGGTGGAAATTGATAATTTTAAACAATTTGTGGAGTGGCTGCAGGGCCATTTCAAATCTTATAACGGCGAGCTAATTTATCAGGATAGTAAGGAGCTTATATTTGAAGTTGTAGAAGAGAAAAAGGCATTCCTTAAAAAGGAAAGGACATCATACTATGAAGTAAAACTTGATGGTGTAAACGCCATAATTGAAGGACCAACTTATAAAATACCAAAATTGCTGAGATAATTATTTTTGGAAAAATAGACCAAAGCCCGGCACGGGCAAGCCCAGCTACTCGCTCTTTTTAACTTCTTTAAAAGATTGACCATACTTTAGAGTGGCTTCTGAATCAGAATTATAAGAGAATACATCTCCTTCTTTGTCGAACCATTTTATTCTTCTTCTTTTATTCAATGGAGATTCTCTATCATAAAGGTCTTCCTGATCTGGAACAAAGGCATAGTAAACATAATTTTTGCCAATCTGCTTAGCAAAGACCAAAACTCCTTTCCCATGAGTTCCGCTTACAATATTCCCCTTATTCTGAAATAAGCGGATTTTGCGCATCTCCTATCAAATGTTTAAGTCTAAAAACTTCGGATTATTAATTTTAGCAATCTATATTTCGGGCGAAGAATGAAAAGATTGGAAGAAATGTTATAATCCATGTACATGCAAAACGCAATAGCTGCCACTAGGCAAAAGAATAGAATTCAATCATTAGACTTTTTAAGAGGCATAGCGGTACTGGGGATATTGATAATGAACATAGAGTCATTTTGCTACCCTAACCAATGGAGCCCTTATGCTTATGGGTTTGAGTCTGCTCAAGATCATACTGTGCGATTTTGGGTGTATTTGCTGTGTCAAGGGAAGTTTTTTGGTATGTTTTCAATTCTTTTTGGTGTGGGTTTTTATATTTTTCTGGAAAGACTAGAGAAGAAGGGACTGGGCTTAAAAGCGGTCGATATTTATGCGCGCCGGCTATTGTTATTATTTCTGATAGGAGTAATTCATGCCTATTTTATCTGGAATGGCGATATCCTTTATCATTATGCTATATGTGGTTTTCTGCTGTTTCCATTTAGGGTATTTAGTGCCAAAAGGCTTGTGCTCATCTTGCTCATACCAGTGGCCGTTTTGTCATATAATGCTGTGGATAGCGTGCTTAACAAACAACAGCAATATCAGGAGTATTTAGAAGCATTAGATGCTGATACTCCTACCGACGAGCAGAAAATGGTTATAGAAAAATGGCAGAAAAGCACATCTCCTAAAGAAGGCAATACAGATGAAATAGAAAGCGGCAGAGATACTTATTGGCAAAGTGTGGAGGCAAATGCCGAGCATGTGAAGGTACTTAAAGGGGAAGTGTTTTATTCGGGAATTCTTTACCGCACCCTCATTCTGATGATAATAGGAATTATTCTTTATAAACTGAATGTTTTTAGTGATTACAAGTCAGTGAAATATTACTGGCTAATTACTGCTGTTATAACGGCATTGGCACTATATATCAATTACGCGAGGTATTACCACTGGACATTTGAGTATTATAAGCCTGTGCTGAATATTTGGCAAGGGTTACTCTTTGCTTTCCCTAAGGAAATTATGGCGTTGGCCTATATATTGGTATTCAATGGATTTTATCAGAAACTGGCCAGGCCCAAGTGGTTTACCGCCCTTTCATTAGCTGGTAGAATGGCGTTAACTAACTATATAATCCAAAATATAATCTGCGGACTTTTATTTTATGGCTATGGCTTTTCCCTCTATGGTCAGCTAGCCCGCCATGAACTCCTTTATGTGGTAGTCTGTATCTGGGGGTTACAATTAATCTGGAGCTACTTCTGGTTCAAAAAATTTGAATATGGGCCGTTAGAGTGGTGCTGGAGGAGGTTGACTTATTTGGTTATTTAATTATGAATTATGTTATAATAATGTTAAATTTACTATTGTTATTTTGTTATTATATTGCAATATAATGCTAAATCGAGACAATATACCATATTTATTTGTTGCTTTAATCGGGATTTTGACATGGTCATTAAATAACATAATAGAAAATTCTAAACAGTCTCCCATACTTGAGTATAGTTTTAGAACAAAAAATGATATAACTAACCTCAAATTGACTAATCTCTCCTCAGCCATTGTGTTAACTTCCCTAAACTTTAATCTCTGTTTAAAAGATTCGAGTGATCTTGATAGTCTGGTTTCAGAGCCTATTGTGATTGCAATTCCACCAGCTTATTCAATGCAAAAAGAAATTGATTCAAATAGCATATCTGAAAGATGCTTTGATTTTATAATTGATGAAATTCAGCCCAATGGAGAGTTTATTGTTAGGTTTAGGTCCTTGAATAGAGGTCAAGGGATATTAATAATGAAAAGCTCAGGAGGTCAAGCAGTACGTATTATGAATTGGAATTTCTTAACAATTGCAATAAAATATCAATTGATTATTAATGTAACTGTCTTTATATTAAGCATAATAACATTACTTATTTATTACATTTATTTACTTAAGAAGAGGTAAAATGATTAAAGTGCCAATCATTATATTATTGACTAGTATTTTGCAGCTTTCGATGGCGCAAGGAGTCAAAAAGATTAAAGTAGTAAACACAAAAAATATTGCAGTAAAATGTAAACTTTATTTTAATGGAAAGGCTATTGGGTATACTGTAAATGGGGAAGTAGATATTCCTGTAAACTGCGAATTTATGGATAAAGTAGATATTGAACCTGTAGATACCCAAACTTACGATGGACGGAAAGGAATAAAATGTTATTTAATTAAAGAATATATTATAGTTTATAAATTTAGTGAGAAAAGCATAGCGTTGAATAATGCAAATTTTCTGCAAGAAATTCCTTCTGAAAGTTTGCAGTCATTAGATTCTGAAGAAAAAGGAGAGTTTATGGGAAAGTAGCTTTAGCTTCAAATGAGGTTTATAATTTAGATATTTATTCAGATTCTATTCGAGAAAATGCTAGAAAGAAAGTGATATTATATGTGGCAGATGCTCTTGGTGTTGAAAACGCTACATATACAGATGTTATTAGTAATTATACTGTTCCAAGTGAGTCTCTTGGAAAAGCGATTCTCGCGTATCAAAAGGCTAATGGGTTAGATCAAACTGGACAAATTGATGTTAAGACGTTGTATTCTTTATCACATTCAAACTCTTTTTTAGTTATGCAAAGGGACTTTATATCTGAATTTAAAAATTAATTATTGTTCAATATCTCATAGGTGATGTAGGCCTTTCTCCGGTTGCAATTGCTTTATATTTATATTTTGCTATTCACTACCTTTACTTCCCGATAATTAACTGACTGAACAAAACCAAAATCTCAACCCACTTTATTTACCATGACAAGTTACTTGGTTACACAAATGTAACAGTTACTTTTAGTAATAAGATTGAATTAGGTAACTATTGTTTTGTAGAATTGCATTGAACATAAATTATTTTACAATGGATTTTACAAATAAAAACGTAGTAATAACAGGAGGAAGTACCGGTATAGGATATGCCACGGCAAAGGCTTTTATAGACAATGGAGCTAAGGTGTTCATTACTGGTAGAAATGAAGAAAATCTAAAAAAGGGCTGCCGCTGAAATTAACAGTAATCAATTGATAACTGTGGTGGCAGATATTTCTAGTTTATCAGGAATTGAAGTATTGGAGAATGTAATAGCGGAGAGTGGAAATAAATTAGATGTACTTTTCTTAAATGCAGGAATCGCAGTGTTTGACGCTATTGGACAAGTTACAGAAGAGGACTTTGATGCTCAATTTAATACCAATGTAAAGGGGAGTTTCTTCACCTTGCAAAAGTTGCTGCCTCATTTAAATAATGGAGCCACAGTTCTATTTACCTCATCTACCGTGGCCACGGCTTCTAACCTAGGTTCTGCTGTATATGCGGCCACTAAGGGAGCTTTAAATAAAATAGCACAGGTAGCGGCAAATGAGTTGGTAGATAGACAAATAAGGTTAAATATCGTTAGTCCCGGGCCAGTTAAAACAGAAGGTTTTGACAGAGCGGTAGCTTCTGAAGAAGCAAAAGATTATTTAGCCTCTGCAGTAGCCATGCAGCGGTTAGGTGTGCCTAATGAAATAGCAGAAACAGTATTGTTTTTAGCTTCAAGTAAAGCCAGTTTTATAGCGGGTACAGAGTTATTGGTAGATGGTGGTTACACCAACTATGCAAGAAAATAATTGATCAAATATGTTCCGCTGGTGCGAGTTTCATGCTCGTATTCAGCGGCACTTTATTTTGATTTTGTACACTATTAATATTCTTTGGTAATTATTTATAACATGCATTCTGAGTTAATAGCTTACCAATCTAAGTAGCCATCATAATCTATTTTGTAGCCCCAAAAGTTGCTTATGTTTTGTAGAATTGCAGCGAACGATAAATTATTTTATAATGGATTTTACAGACAAAATGTAGTAATAACAGGAGGAAGTACGGGTATAGGATTTGCCACTGCGCAAGCTTTTATTGAAAATGGAGCTACTGTATTTATTACCGGTAGAAGTGAGAAAAATCTTCAAAATGCAGCTGAGAGAATTAATAGTGACAACTTGAATACAGTGGTAGCGGATATCTCTAGTTTATCAGGTATTGAAGTTTTAGAAAAGGTAGTAGCTGAAAGCGGGAAAAAACTAGACGTTCTATTTTTAAATGCAGGAGTAGGCGGGTTCACTCCTATTGAGCAAGTGACGGAAGAGGACTTTGATGCTCAATTTAATACCAATGTAAAAGGGAGTTTCTTCACTTTACAAAAGTTGTTACCTCATTTAAATAATGGCGCCACAGTATTATTTACATCTTCAACTGTGGCTTCTACTTCTAGCGTAGGTTCTGGTATATATGCGGCTACTAAGGGAGCCTTAAATAAAATTGCTCAAGTAGCAGCAAATGAATTGTCTGACAGGCAGATAAGAGTAAATATAGTTAGTCCTGGTCCTATTAGAACAGAAGGCTTTGAGAAAGCAGTAACAGATGAGGCAAAGGACTATTTAGCATCTACAGTAGCATTACAGAGATTAGGTGTTCCTAATGAGATAGCAGAAACAGTACTGTTTTTAGCATCAAATAAGGCAAGCTTTATTTCTGGTACTGAGTTATTGGTAGATGGTGGTTATACTAATTATGCTTTGAAATAAGGATTATAAATTAGCTGGTGCGGGCCTTTGGCTCGCATCCTTCTACACTACCAATTTGTATCCATACCCTCTTACATTCAGTATCTGAATAGAACTATCATACTGTAACTTCTTTCTAAGCTTACTAATAAAAACATCCATACTTCGAGCATTGAAAAAGTCATCATTGCCCCATAGTTCTTTGAGGATCACGCTTCTTTCGGTAAGATTGTTTTTATGTATAATCAGCTGATAGAGCAACTGCGCCTCACGATGGGTGAGGGTTTCTTCAGCTTTTTCATGTATCAGCACTTGCTTACTTAGGTGAAACTGATAGCTCCCTAAGGTGATCCATGCATCTGTATCAGGTTTAACTGATCTTTTTACCAAAGCATTTATTCTCACAATTAATTCTTCCATGCTAAATGGCTTTTTAATGTAATCATTGGCGCCGTAACCAAATCCTTCCACCACATCTTCAGTTCGTGATTTGGCAGTGAGAAAAATAATGGGAATAAACGGATCTATCTTTCTTATTTCTTTAGCTACTGTAAAGCCATCTTTCTGTGGCATCATCACGTCCAGCACCAAGACATCCAGCTTTTGCGTCTTATAGCTTTTTAAAGCTTGCAGGCCATCTTCACACAGCTTAACCAAGAAGCCTCTGCTTTCCATACTTTCTTTCACTATGAGGCCTAGAGATGCTTCATCTTCGGCTAAAAGTACTGTAACTTCTTCCTGCATTATAGTTCTATTTTGAAAGTAGTATTTTGGTCGTTAGCTATCAGGGTAATCTGCCCGCCATGTTTTTCTATAATAATTCTTGTGTAATAAAGCCCTATTCCAAAGCCCTTTACATTATGAACATTGCCCTTAGGTATGCGGTAAAATTTTTCAAATACCTTGTTTCGCTGTCCTTTAGGGATATTACCGCCATTGTCTTTAACTAAAATGGTGGTTTTTTCAGTTTCAGCAAGAGTGATGTGTATTTCATTACCTCCGTATTTGATTGCATTATCCACCAGGTTTGATACCGCATTTTCGAAATGAAAGATGTCAATGTCCGTTGTTACCTGCTTTTTCAGAGTTAAACTAATTTGCTTTTCGGGGTTGAAAGTGGTGAATTTCTCTGCCACCTGATGTAAAAGTTCTCCAAGATCTACAGGCTCTGAGTGAAGGAGTAATTTTTCACTGTCTAAAGTGGCTGTTTCCAAAAGCTTTTCCACCATAAGATTTAATTTAATTAGTTGATCATGTGATATTTGAAGATACTTTTCCGTTTTCCGGGGATCGTTATCTTTATTGAAATTTCGGATGCCCTCTATTGCAGTAGATACTGTAGCAATAGGCGTTTTAAATTCATGGGTAATGTTATTGATTAGATCATTTTTTATCTCAGAAAGCTCTTTTTGTGATTTAATAGTCCTGTAAAGGAAGATAAGAGTTGCGCTAATGATGATCACAAATAACACTGAGAAAAGTATATTCCAAAGGCCTTTTTTTAATATGACTAAAGGTGCATTTTCAAATTTCATTTCTAACTTCTGCTTGTTCGGCAGGTAGGTGGATTTTGAAAAAGTACTTAAAGCTAGAGGAAGATCGTTTTCTGTTTTGTAAGAGTTGGTGACAGAATCTTTGTTAGTGTGAATTAGAGCGTAATCAATATTTAGGTTCTTTCGTTTCAACTCTTCATTTAAAAGATCATTTAACATGGGGAAATCCAGTGTATCTCTTGTAAGTGAAATGACGATCTTGCTAGTTAAAGATTGCAATTTTTCCAGACTATCTACCATATGTTGGCCTTTAAACATAGCGATGGCATTGGTTTCATCAATCATGATACTGTCAGACAAGTTTTTAGTAATCTGAATATATGATACATGCACGCTGTCATCGTTAATTACAGTGTCAGGATGATCCCAGAGCATAGCCTGATTGCTTAAGAGGTGACTTTGCCCAATGCGTGTTGAAAATTTTTGTTTGCTAACGGTAGAATCGCTTTTGCGTCCTAGCTCTAGATTGATGTCGTTAATGTCTGTGAAAGTTAAAATATCTGATTTAGCAATTTCAGCATAATATCCTTCTACACTATTATCCAGAATTTGTTGCACTTCATTTTCGAAACGCAATTTATTTTGTTGATAATTTTCATAGAGATAATAGAGCTGCAGTACTGAAGTGAGTATAATGATGATCACAATAATTACTCCTATTAGCCTGAAACGGGTTGGGTTCATAAATCAAATATAAGCAAGTAATTGCCCTTTTTGGGATTGGTTAACACTCGTTAACACTACTTAACCCAGCGTTAAGACTACTTATGCTTTGTTTGCCATACACCAAACATTCAAAAGCATGAGAAATTTCATACGATCAATATTTTCTGTCTTCGTTTTAGTAATGATTATTGATGAAGCTAAAGCGCAGAGTTTTACAGGGATTGCTACCTATAAAACCAGTGGCTCTATCCAGATTTCTATGGACAGTACGGAGATGCCTCCTGAGCAGATGAAAAAGATACAGGATGAGTTCAAAAGAAAAATGCAGAAAGAATATACGCTTTCTTTTAATACAACAGAATCTAGCTGGAAGCAAGTGGAGTCATTAAATGGAGGGCCTGCGCAGGTTTCTGGCAATGGCATAGAAATAATGGTAGCAGGTAATTCTGCTCAGGAAGTGCTGTATAAAAACCTGCTTAAGCATGAATATGAACGAGGAGAAGATCTGATGGGTAAGAGGTTTATAGTAAAAGATTCTCTAAAAGAATACAGCTGGGAGCTAACTAATGAAACAAAGAAAATTGGAAAGTATAACTGTCAGAAAGCTATAAGCACCAGAATAGTAGAAGCAAAAAAGTTTTCTACTGGCATGAAAGAAATGGAGATAACACAAGACACTATAAAAACCGAAGTTTGGTTTACTCCTGATATTCCTGTTTCGCATGGACCAATGCAGTATGTGGGCTTGCCGGGGCTTATTCTTGAAGTGAAAACGGGGAGTAGTGTCATCATATGTTCTAAAGTAATTTTAAACCCTACTGAGCCGGTAAAAATAGATAAGCCTACTAAGGGGGAAATAGTTAATGCCACAGAGTATAAGGCCATTTCTGATAAGAAGTTAGAGGAAATGATGAAGCGATATAATGGTGGTGATGGTGAAAATGTAATTGAGATAAGAACAAGCGGTTGATCAAGAGTAATCAGGTCTGTCTTTCAGAAATACAAGAGTGATCTCTTTTCTTCCACTGCTTTACTTCTCAATAACAACAACACGATTCTATGCTTCGGTATACCTTATTCATTTTATTCTTCATTTGTGCTTTTAAGGTCAAAGCTCAAAATATAGTGGTTACAGGCAGGGTGATCGACACGTTAAGATCACCCATCGCCTACGCCAATGTGCTGGCTGCTGATCCAAAAACTGGTGCAGTTACCTCTTTTGCTGTTACAGATACAGAAGGACGCTTCAAGTTATCGCTGTCCAGAAATACTCGATACTTATTAAAAGTGTCATTTATCGGATATGCTACTTTTGAAGAAACCCTTAATTGTGAAAATGCTGATATAGAGAACTTGCTGATAGAGCTCAGTCAGTCTACCAGCTATCTCGATGCAGTGGAGGTGGTGGAAGAAATGCCTGTAACTATGTCAGGAGATACCCTGATTTATAAAACAGATGCTTTTACTTCTGGTAGGGAAAGAAAACTGGGTGATGTGCTGGAAAAACTACCCGGTATAGAAGTAGATGACAATGGAGAGGTGAAAGTGCAGGGCAAAAAGGTGAATAAAGTGCTGGTAGATGGTAAGCAGTTTTTTGATGGTGATACGAAAATGGCTACTAAAAACCTGCCTGCTAATGCCATAGAAAGGGTGCAGGTGCTTAAAAATTACAATGAAGTATCTCCCATGAATGGTTTGGCGAATGATGATAAACTGGCTCTTAACATTCAGTTGAAAGAAGGTAAAAAGAACCTTGTTTTTGGTGATGTTTCTATTGGAGGTGGGCTGGAGGGAAGGTATGCGGGGCATGGTAATATTTTCTATTATAGTCCTAAGGTGAATGTCAATTTTATTGGTGATGCGAATAATATTGGCGAGCAGCCCTTCACTATGCAGGATTACTTTCGATTTAGTGGAGGACTGGGTGAAATAGATGCTCACTCCGGTTCTGATGTAAATATTTCTTCTGATGATTTGGGCTTTCCTATGGCTAACAGGGAAACTGCCCAGGAACTGCAAACCAAGCTTGGAGCATTAAATTTCAACTATAACCCAAGTAAAAAGTGGCACCATTCAGCCTTTTTTATTGGTTCAGGATCTAAAAGCAATTTTGGCAGCTTGTCGCAAAGAAGGTATTTACGTGAAGATTTGACTTCTCAAGAGCTTTTACAAACCGATTTGTCTACCACTAATCATTCTGGCTTACTGAAGTATTCAGCTACCTATACCCCAAAAGAACAGACTTATATTAAGTATAGTCTTTTTGGTAAAGCTGCGGGTCAAACCTCAGCTAATAGCCAATGGTCTCAGTTCCCTGAACAATCTTCAGTTATTAATGAAAAGGCAGAGCAAAATCCTCTGAGCCTTGATCAACAATTAGAGTGGTACCATACTCCTGATGAAAAGAATGTGTTTTCCTGGGAAGCAAAATATTCATACCAATCCAAAGATCCCTTTTTAAAGTTGAGTGGTGATCAGTCGTTGTTTCCCTCTTTTTTGAAGGCTGATGTTCGCTCTTTAGAGCAGTCTCGGAATATTAGTAGCCAACGGGCTGTAACAGCATTTAATTATTACCGTGTCTTAAATAAGACTAATCATATCAATTTCTCATTAGGGTATCAATATCTGGAGCAAGACTATGCCTCAGGTATTTACCAGGATCAGGAGAGTGGGGTGCCTACTCAATTGGATTCTGCTACTTTTCTTATTGATGCTAATTATCATTTCTCTGATTTTTTTGCTGGTCTAACTTATAAAATGAAATACGGGCCATTGATATTGAGTCCTTCTTTGTACCTACATAAGTATCAGGTTAATAATAGACAGGGAAATATGGACATCACGAATGAACCCGTATTGGTTCTGCCATCCATGTATGCAAAATGGGATATAAGAAGTACTCAAAGTCTAACCTTCAGATATAGCATGAATGCCGAATTTGCTGACATTGAAAAGCAAGTAAGTGGACTTATTATCTCTGATTATAATGCCCTTTATCAGGGTAATCCGCTATTGAATTATGGTCTTTATCATATGTTTTCACTTTACTATAACTATTTTAATCTCTTTGGAGGCATGAATATGTTTGGTAATGTTAGCTATAGGCGTAAGACTGATGGCTTTGCCACTACCTCTAATTTTTCTGAATTACAGCTCATCAATAGTGTTTATAACGCTGGTAAGGTTAATGAGAATTTCTCTGGTATGTTACAGGCAGATAAAAGGTTTAATCAGTTTAAAATAAGTGGAGCAGCAGAAGTAACGGCCAGTACTGTCAATAATGAGGTTGATGGTGGTTTGATGAAGAATAACAGTATTTATCAGACTTATAAAGCTTCCTTAACCACCACATTATGGAAACAGCTAGATGTAAAAATTGGCTACAAGTATCAGCTCAATAGCTATAAATCTACCGTAGCTAATAATTCTTTTGCTACCTATAATCCCTATGTAAGACTTGGTTTTGATATTACCAAGTCAGTAAATATTAATACAGAATATAGTTACAATACCTATAAAAATACGGACACGCAAGCTACCAGTAAGTTCATGCTTTGGGATGCCGCATTAAGAATTCATAAACCTTCGTCTCCCTGGGAGTTTGATTTAACAGGCTACAATTTACTCAATACATTGGGAGTGCAGAGAAACAGTTTTAATGCTAACTTGATAAGTACCTATGAATATTATATTCAACAACGCTATATAGTGCTTTCAGTAAAATATGATCTGTGATCTTATTCCTCTCTCTTTTTCTCCCTATAAACCAGCACTCTCCTGATGATTATACATAGCAAAGACAAAATCAGGAGAACATTCGTGTATTGCGTAATGTGGTAGACTTCATGTAAAATGAAGAAAGCTGCTAAAAATAATATTGCTCCTAAAAAGAGTAGTTTATGGTGCATTTTATACTAACTAAGTCGAATGAATTTGTTTTTTGCGCTAACATAAACAAATGCTGGCTAATTCTTCACTTTATGTTTTAGGATATGATAGATATGACTGTAACTATAATTGTCAAACCTTCAGTGACTTAACTTTATAAAGCAAATTAGTATGAATATTGGTGTAAAATATATTGAATGAGATGTTTTTAATGCATTATATTGGAGGCTGATTTAGATTTTACTCATTTCTATTCTTGTGTTGTCAATGGCTTAATGCTTTATGAATTTTTAATTAGCCTTTATTTAATGAAAAGCTTTTTCACCTCTATTTTAATCTTGTGCATCATTGGTTGTTCATCTAAAAAGCCTGAAACAGAAGCAAAGAGTGAGTATTCACTTAATTTAATAGATTCCGTTAAGCTTAATTTTCCAGACAGCATTCCCATACAAGCAGGATCCATTTATAGGCAAGAAAATGGAAGCTATCTCTACGTATTAAAGAGAGCTCCAAATACAATTATTGTCTTTAAAGAAAATGGCGATTTTGTCACTTCATTTGGAGGTTTAGGCAGTGCTCCTGACCAGTTTCCCTTTTTTGTTAGTTCATTAATAAGTACGAATGAAGAAATATTAGCCCTAACCGGTGCTTTGATGCATGTAATTCATATAGATAGTTCGTTTCATATTACTAATAAGGCTATGGTGGAAGATTCTGCAGGAACTCCAATTTTCAAGAATTACAGAGTGGCTAATAACTCCGATAGACTGATTGCTCTAGAGGAAGATAGTTTATTAATAGTGCCGATAGAGGATAATGCATCAGATGCTTATACAGAAGAATTTTATGCTTCTAATACTATAGCATTGGTATCACCTAAAGGGCAATTAATTAAAGCTTTTGGTGAGTATGAATCTGTGTTTTATGAACACAGTTTTCTGCCACACAGAAATACGTCTTCAATAACTTATAATAAAAAAGATAAGCTTATATATCAAATACATACTGGCTCGGAAGAAGTGTATAATTACGATCTAGATGGAAATTTGGTAGGGAAAATTAGTCATATAGGAGAGAATATTGAAAACTCTGAGATAAAAGGACTGACAAAAGAACAGTCAGACGGATTGTGGCTTCAGTATTGGAATCAATTCTATTTCTATGATGATATTTATTATGATAATCATCGAGGGTTATTGTACCGGATTTACTCTGAAGATACCAGTCCTTCTAAGGCTAAGAAACTATCTCATGTATATGAGAAAGACAGTTATTTAGAGGTTTTTGAGGATAATAAATATGTGTCTCAAGTTAAGCTGCCTGACCAACTTTCCTGGAGAATTATGGATATTGATGAGGAGGGAAAAATCTACTTTAAGTCTAAGTACAAGTGGCAAAAGGAGGATACCCAGGAAGGTTACATTTATAAATACTCCCTGGACTATTCAGATGATATTTAACTAATCAGGAGTAAGGGGATTACCTCATTCCCTTACTCAATTCCTTCACTGTTTCCACAAAAAACTTCACCTTGCCATGATCCATGTCAGGGTATACTCCGTGGCCCAGGTTGGCGATGTGCTTATCTGGCCCAAAGGCTTCCAGCATATTTTTAACGGCCTTTTCTATGTCTTTTTCAGGTCCATAGAGAACGCACGGGTCAAGGTTGCCCTGTAGTATCTTGTCTGGCCCTATAATTTCTCTTGATTCCTTAGGATCCATACACCAGTCCAGACCTATGGTGTTGCAGTTGATTTTGCCTAAAGATTTTCTGGCAAAGTAGGCATCTTTGGCAAATACAGTTTTAGGAACTTCTGTAATAGCATCACAAATCTGAGTTATATAAGGCAGGCTAAAAGTCTCATATAATTCAGGAGAAAGAATACCTGCCCAAGAGTCAAATACTTGAATAAAATCAGCGCCCGCAGCTATTTGGCCTTTTAGGTAATTGATGGTACTATCCGTAATTTTTTGTAAAAGCTGATGCGCCAGCTCAGGTTCTGTGTAGAGCATGGCTCGTGCTTTTGAGAAGGTTTTGCTGCCTCCACCTTCTACCATATAGGCGAAAATAGTCCATGGTGCACCGGCAAAACCGATAAGAGGTACTCGGCCGTCGAGCTCTTTTTTAGTGATTTTTATAGCGTCAATAGTGTAGTGCAGGTCGTCGGGCTCAGCCACTTTTAGCTTTTCTATATCGCTTTTGCTTTTTATAGTTTCAGGAAATCGAGGGCCTTTTTTCTCTATCATTTCATAAGTGAGCCCCATAGCTTCAGGTATCACCAGAATGTCAGAAAAGATAATGGCCGCATCTACACCGAGGATGTCTACTGGCTGAATAGTTACCTCAGCAGCTCTTTCCGGGGTTTCTACCAATTCTTTGAAACCACTTAAAGCGCTTCTTACAGCTCTGTATTCAGGTAAAATTCTGCCTGCTTGTCTCATAAGCCAAACAGGTGTGCGTTCCGTTTTTTCTCCTTTTATAGTGCGGAGGATGAGGTCATTTTTTAAAAGCATGCGCAAAGATAAACGCATATCATTAAATATTAGAACCTTTTTTCCTAAACTCAATATTCTTTGGTTTGTTGATCAGGTAGATTTGTTAAATATGAAAGCTTTTACGATGTTATTTATAGGAATGGTGGCACTCGCCATGTTTACCAATAGTTGCAATACTTATTATGAGTCGGATTCAGATAGTACTTATCTGGATTATAATGAAAAAGAAATAGGATATAAGTTTTACCAGCCTGATAGGGAAGATAAGTTGCATGATGATCTGGAAGAAACTTCCGGACTGGCTTATATAGATGAAAATACGCTGGCTACCATTGAAGATGAAAGCGGTTATTTATATCTCATTAGTAGTGCCAATGGAGAAATTCAAAGGAAAATCAAATTTCACAAGAGTGGAGATTATGAAAGTGTAGAGATCATAGATGGTATGGCTTATGTTATGAAAAGCAATGGAGATCTTTACTTTTTTGAGTTAACTGATGAGGACAAAGTGGATGCTGAAGAAGTAGAAACGGACTTTTCTTCTAAAAATAACCTTGAAGGTATGTGCTATGATGGAAAACAGTTACTTATAGCCTGTAAAAATAGTGGTGATGTAGGTGATAATGAAGTAGATGGAAAGGCTATTTACGGCCTTGATATTGAAACTAAGGAGGTTTCTAAAAAGGATTTATTTCATGTGAAAGAAGAGGATCTTGACGAGTTTTTAGAGGGGAGAGAGTACTTTGATCACGTTAAGGAATTTGACCCTTCAGGCATAGATGTACACCCTGTTACCCATGATATTTATGTTATTTCGGCAGACCATGTCATCACCATTTTTACTGCAGATTACAAAATCAAAGAAGTGGTGAAGTTAGATAAGCACATTTACAGGCAGCCAGAAGGTATTTGCTTTGCTCCTGATGGCACACTTTATATTTCCAGTGAAGGTAAAGGCAAAAGGGGCAGGCTCTTTAAATTATTATATCAGAAATAACACTTTGTTTTTATCCATAGCCGGACTAACTTCATTATTTATCATTAAGTCTTATGAAGTTAGTGAAGTGTATTCAAGGGGTAGCTCTATGCTCTTTTTTGGCATTATCTTGCACTCTACAGGCGCAGCATCAGCCTGATTCTGTAGTCATATCAGCCAGCAAGCAATATAAAACCGATAGTAAGTTCAAAATAAAAATGTTTGGACAAAACTATCGGAATGAGTGGCAGCAAAAGATTAAAGTGAAAGTCATTCATATTGATGAAGAGCATGGCGGGCTTACCATTGTTAAAAAGGGTGGTGGCATGCAGACTAAATCACTACGATTAGAGGCTAAGGATGGAAAGCAATATGTGTTACGTACCATTGAGAAATATGCCGAAGGAGCTGTTCCTCAGATGCTGCGCAATACTTTCGCTCAAGATATAGTGCAGGATCAAATCTCTGCCTCACACCCGTACGGTGCCTTTGTGCTGCCTTTTTTGGCTGATGCCGCTGGTATTTACCATACCAATCCTCAACTAGTTTATATTCCTGATGATGCTAATCTGCTAGAATATAGAGCTCAGTTTGCTAATACCCTGGCGCTTTATGAGCAGCGCCCGGCTCATGATTGGTCAGATGCAGATTATTTTGGTAATTCTGAAAAGATAATCAGCACGGCCAAGGTTTTAGAAAAACTGGCTGAAGATAATGATGATGAGGTAGATGAAAAGTTTGTAGTCCGCTCTAGATTGTTTGATATGCTGATAGGAGACTGGGATAGGCACGATGATCAGTGGAGATGGGCCTCTTTTGAGAAAAAGGGCAAAGGAAAACTCTACAGGCCTATTCCTAGAGACCGGGATCAGGTGTTTTTTATTAACGAAGGCTTTTTTCCTTCAGTGGCCAGTAGAAAATGGGCGCTCCCCAAGCTGGAAGGATTTAACTATGATATCAGGTGGACTTCTGGTTTTATGTTTAACGCTCGCTATTTTGATCGTTCATTTCTTACCAGTCTCTCTAAAAAGGATTGGATAAAGGAGGCTGAATACCTGCAAGAGCACCTTACTGATTCGGTAATAGAAGCAGCGATTCACCAATGGCCTGATGCTATATTTCAATGGCATGGTGAAGAGATTATAGCCAGATTAAAATCAAGAAGAGATAATCTGCAAAAATATGCCGAGGAACATTACCTGTTTTTGGCTCGTCAGGTAGATGTGGTAGGAAGTGATAAGCACGAATACTTTGAGGTAGAGCGCATGCCTGATAATGATGTGAAGGTAACTGTCAGGAAAATGAAAAAGGATGGTGAGTTGAAAAAGAAAATTTATAAACGCACTTTCCATAATGACGAGACGGAAGAGATTAGGCTGTATGGCCGTGGAGGTAATGATGAGTTTCATATAACCGGAGAATCAACCAAAGGTCCTAAAATAAGAATCATAGGAGGAGCCGATGAAGATGTTTTTGTAGACTCGTCTAAAGTGGTAGGATGGAGTAAAAAGAATATTTTTTATGATACAAGAGATAGTACTACACTGCAGGTAAGTGGAGAATCCCGACTTAAGTTAAAAAATGATAATAGTGTAAATACCTATAATCGTAAGTCTTTTAAATATAATGTGCTGATGCCACTGGTAACGGGTAATTATAATGTAGATGATGGCCTTTTTGTAGGTGGAGGTTTTCTGTATACAGATCATGGTTTTAGAAAGGAGCCATTTAGAAACCGCCATATGTTCTTGGCTAGTTATGCTCTTAGAACATCATCATTCAACTTTAAGTATAAAGGTGATTACACTGATGTGGTGGGCACTTGGGATCTGAGTGCTGCTGTAGATTTTAAAAGGCCCAATTTCGTGAATAACTTTTTTGGAATGGGTAATGAATCTGTTTACGATAAAGGAGTGGAAGATGAGTTTGACCTCAGGCGGCCCATCAGTTACTACAGGCTTCGCTTTGAAGAAATATCAACGGATATTGGCCTTTCTCAAAATTTAAGTAAGAATACAAAAATAACTATCTCTCATATTTTTCAGTCTTTTGAGATAGAGGCTGATAATGATAAAAGGAGGTTTATTTATGATTATGACGAGCTTACCGATAAGGCATTGGTAGGCGTGTATAGAAATTATATGGGAGGCAGAGTTAACCTTTTGGTTGATAAGCGAGATAATGAAATGCTGCCCCTAAAAGGTATTTATTGGAATACTGATTTATCTGTATGGAATGGTATTCATAATTCTGATTACACTTACTCTACTATCAATACCTCTTTTTCATGGTATGCCAGTACTAAAGCTGCTCACCCGCTTACTTTAGCGGTAAGAGTAGGTGGGGGAGCTAATTTTGGGGATTATGAATTTTATCAGTCTCAGGTATTAGATGGTAAGACTGAGCTTAGAGGCTTCAGAAAAACGCGGTTTTATGGAGATCAGAAAGTATTTAGCAATGTGGAATTGAGGTGGGAGCTGTTTGCTTTCAGAACCTATATTTTCCCTGGCAGCTTCGGCGTTTTAGCTTTTAATGATGCCGGTAGAGTGTGGTATGAAAATGAAAACTCAGATAAGTGGCATCAGACTTTTGGTGGAGGTATTTGGGTGGCGCCGTTTAATAGAGCGGTGGTTTCGGCAGAAGTGGGTCACTCCCCGGAAGATACTTTAGTGTATGCTCGCTTAGGTTATTTGTTCTAAAAAATAATTCCCGACCGCAGTTATGTGGTCGGGAATCAGTTTATTAGAGTTGTGTGTGTGGTATTCTAGAGTTGATAAATGGTTTTTATCGATTTTCTAGGAATGAAGCCTCCATCTTTCGTTAATACCAAGTCTTGCTTCAAGCCTATAATTGTATCTATGATAGTTTCGTAGCCTTCATGAATAGCTTTTACTATCTTTACTTGTCTGTGGTAGAAGTTACCTAAAATTAAAGCTCTTTTTAACTTGATCTCTTTTTCCTCTACGTTCATGTTAGTATGTGTTAAGTGGTTAGTTGGTATTTCGTAATAGCATATGTAAGTAACGTATTTATTCTAAAATATTTCGCATTATTCCGGTTGAGTAGTTTTATTCGACAATAAAATGCATTTTTTAACGATAAATAGTGGTTACTATTTATATAAACGTAGGATATATGGGGTTTGGATTTATTTTTTAAGCTCTTTTTTTAGGGAGCATTTGTTTCCAGGTTCCCTTTAAGAGGTTGTATTTTAGGGTGCTGGGCAGAGCTTTCCACCAGTATTTGTTCATTTCTATTGCAAATGAAGGTTGCATGTAGCAGTTAATGGCGCAGCCCTCACACGCAGGCATCCGACCTTCCTGTGCTATCAGTTTTTTCACTTCTTCAGAATGATAGAGATCATACAAGTCATCTTTAATTTTGATAGACTTTATACCAAGGTGATAGCAGGGGAGCATTAGCTCGTTAAAGGGAGATATCACTACCGTGGAGCTCGCTGCTTTACATACAGGTTTCTCAATATGGTTGCCTCCATCAATTCTTAGTTGAATAAAGGCATCATTGAGGTAAACAGAGGGCTTTTTAGACCAGCGCTTAAGCGTAGTTAGCGTCTCTTTAGATAGAGCTTCTCCTGTGTTTACCGCCCCATATTCAAACATGGGATTGAGTATAAGTACTAAGCCATAGGGCTTGCAAAACTTATCATACACTTCCTGAATTTGCCCTACATTATCTTCAAAAACCGTAAATAGTATGTCAGGCTTCTCTCCCAGAGTAGCAGCTATTTCTAAGGATTTTAATAGAAAATCAAAACACTTCACTCCTCTCGACTTGTTATGCTCTTCTTCATTAGGAGAATCTACCGAGAAGTGCAGCATGTCAATTAAACCCTGAAGCTTTTTCGCCATTTTTGGGTATAGCAGGCAGTTTGTGGTTACTGTAGTAATGAAGCCCATAGATTTGGCTTCCCTAAGTATCAACTCCAGATTACGATGTAGTAAAGGTTCGCCTCCAGTGAAATCTATTACTTTTACTCCCAGCCGCTTTAAGTCTTTAAGGTTCTTTTTTACCTTTTTAAGCTCTACGTATGGTGATGGTTTTTCCCAGATATCACAAAAATCACATTGCGCATTGCACCGATAGGTGACATAATAGTTGCAGAGAACAGGATGTGATATTAACCTCATGGCTTAAAGTTAATAAATGCTATTTAATAATAAACGCTGATCTTTTATAACCTCCATTAATCATTAAAATGTTGTTTGTGAGTGTATTATAATTGTTATTGATGCTATTAATTAAATGCAAAACCTATGACGCGCTTCCTAACTATTCTCTTTTGTAGCTTACTCTTAAGCAATGTTTACGCTCAAAGTCCAACTCAAAAAGCGGATTCACTTATTGAAAAAGTGATGCCTGAAAAAAAGTTTGGATTATCTGTGCTTTTGGTTGAAGGCGATAAAGTTCGCTACCAGCTAACCGCAGGCTATGCTGATGTCGAGGCTCAAAAGGAGATGAATGAGAAAACTATTTTTAGAATAGGCTCTGTAACCAAGCAGTTTACGGCTGTAGCTATTTTAACCTTAGTGCAACAAGGTGAGCTGTCATTAGACGATCCTTTAAATAAATTTATTTCCGATTTTCCGAAAGGAGATCAGGTGAAAATCCGGCATTTGCTGAATCATACTAGTGGTATAAAAAGCTTTACTGATGACCCTGCTTTTATGGATCAGGTAGGAGAGAAAATAACTCCGGAAAAAATGGTGGATCATATTAAGCAGCTAGGGTATGATTTTGATCCCGGCGAGGAGTATAAATATAATAATTCAGGTTTTTTTATTCTTAGTTATTTGATAGAGCAGATTTCTGGTAAATCATATGCGCAGTATCTGAATGAAAAACTGTTTAAGCCTGCCCAAATGAGCCGTTCAGGAGTGTATGATAATGCCGAAAAATATGCTAATGAGGCCAAGGGCTATTCTTTTGAGAATGAAAAATTTGAACGCGCAATCAATTGGGACATGAGTCAGGCTATGGGGGCTGGAGCTATTTATAGCACAGCCGAAGATCTTGTAAAATGGAATAAGCATTTGTATGGAGGTGAAATCATCGCTCAGAAGCTGTTAGATGAAGCACTTGCCAATACTAAATTGAATGATGACTCCGATAAGGAGTATGGATTTGGCATAGCTGTAAGTAAATATCGCGGACAGCAGCAATATGGTCATAGTGGAGGTTTACATGGATTTTTGTCTTACCTGGCCTATTTCCCTGAGTTGGATGTGCATGTAGTGGTGCTTAGCAGTTGTTTTCCTGCAAAATATGTGGTGCCTGCAACTCTGGCTCATGATCTGATCAATATATTTTATGATGACCAGTTAGAGAAAAACACTGAGATACAGGTAGACAAAAGTAATTATGCCTCTTATATAGGGAAATATAAGTTGATGAATGGTGCTTTAATGACTATCTCTCAAGTAGGTGATCATTTGTATACCCAATTACCCGGACAGTCTAGGTTTGAGATTTTCCCGAAAGGAGAAGATGAATTTTTTCTTAAAGTGGTGCAGGCTGAGCTTAAATTCAACAGAAGCAAAGGAGAGGTGGTTTCTGTTAACTTAAAACAGAATGGTATGGACATGGAGCTGTCTAGGTATGAAGAGAAAAAGGCGGTAGAATTAGAGAAAGGTGCCTTTTCTAAATTTGAAGGCGAATATCTAATGAATGGGGCTCTGGTTAAAGTATGGAGTGAAGAGGGTAAATATTTGATGCAAGTTACGGGGCAGTCTGCATTTGAGATGTTGCCAAAATCAACTCATAGATTTTTTATGACTGATATGGATGTGGAAGTATCTTTTGATGGAGGTGATCCTGCTTCTGGAGCCACCTTATATCAGGCAGGCAGGGAGTTTAAAATGGAAAGAAAGAAGTAGTGAAAAAAGCTGCCTCTCTATGGAGGATAACAGGAGTTAGGCGGGAATTTGGTGTGTTTACTCTTGTTAAAAATTATCCTCTATAGCATGAGGCAGCTTGTAGTTAAATATTATTCAATAATAAATTGCTTCACTATTTCTTTTTGTTCGCTTTGTGCTTTTAGTATATACACACCAGGCTTAATGCCATTTAGTGGTATGGTCAGTTCTTCACTGCCATCAAGTCTCTCTTCATAAATGGTTTTGCCAGAAGTGTTAATAATTGATATTACTTTGTATTCACTTATACCTTTGAATCTTAGTTCTTCAGATGCAGGATTGGGGTATATCAGCATCTGATTATTGCTAATCATAGCTACTGAACTGCCATTAAATTCTGCATGAGACCAGCCAAAATTTCCACTATAGTGAATGTAATAGTTGCCATCTATTCTGGCAGGCATGCTGTTAGACCAGGTGTTAGTGTAATCAACGCCATTAATGGTCAGCTCTTCAAGGTTCCATGAATTGATAAAGCTGATGTTGCCAGAAGTTACCCAGCAGAAATCTCCACTGCCATCATAATCATATGGTAGGGAAATCGGTTGGTACGTTTCACAGCCTAATGGCGGAACAGTAACTTCTTCAAAAGTAGCAGTAATAGCAAGGTCTGAATTTACAGTCACTGTAAGTGGGTTAGAGGAACCACTAGCGTCTCCAGACCATCCGGTAAACTGATAGTTAGAGCCAGGACTGGCCGTTAAAGTGACCATGGTGCCAGCATCATAAGTGCCTCCGGCAGGGCTTAAGCTTACGCTTCCTGTACCTACTACAGAGGTGCTTACAGTAAATTGTTCTATTTCTTCATCTACCACAGTTATTTCGCTGGTAGCAGCATAGCTGCCTTCATCAGTAGTTACGGTAATAGTTGCCGTACCTTCACTTATACCTGTAACCACACCCGTGCTAGATACTGTGGCAATACTATTGTCACTAGTAGACCAGCTCACGGTTTTGTTAGTAGCATTAGCAGGCAGTACAGTGGCGGTTAAAGTGGTGCTTTGGTTAAGTCTTAACTCTGCACTAGTAGGTGAAACGGTAACCCCAGTCACATCTACTGGCTCTACAGGACCAGGCTCGTTTCCGAAAGCCAATTGACCATCTACATAAAGTGGGATGTTAGGGCTTTGTGATAATGTGCCGTTTACTCCCTGATAAGACCAGTCATTAGACGGATCCCAAGCGCTCGATGGTGCTTCATAAGGTAATCTCACTCTCATTTGTACCTCCTGACGAGATTCTCCCTGACCTCCAGGCCATAAAAAGATGTCTGAGTTAAGAGATACTTCTGTGTAGTAAATATTACTGCTGGCGTCCCAAGCCATAAGTGGAGTGTAGGATGCTACACCGCCATTGTTAGTAGAAACTACATAGTCAGCAGCAGAATAGCCAGCACTTACACCTTCTGAGATGTCTATAAATAATCTGAAAGTATAAGAATCAGCTATCCTTGAGGGCCAAGCAGTGTGATTGTATATCCATACCGCATATTCAGTGTGCGTAGTTCCTTCAGCATTAAGTTTTGCTTCAGTGAAGAACTCATTGCTTGGTGTTTCTGGTGTAGGAAAATTGCTAAGGGCTGTGCCTCCAAAATCGTCAATAAATTTTGCTAATACTCCCGAAAAACCGGCGTTATAGTCACAAGCCACTTCGTTATTAACATAATTAGATCTTTCGTCTTCGTAAGAATCATCGCTATTAGGTCCGCCTACTAATGCTCCATATAGAGTGTGTCTGGTAAATTCTGGTGGTCCGTTCTGGTTGTTAGACCAGCAGCCATGTGCCGTTCTGTGGTGCGGGTTCTCAGGGAAATTGTTTCCGAATCCGCATACATAACTACTGCTTCTGGGGTTGTCTCCTAATGCGTACTCCATCTGTGATACAGCGAAGTCATAATACGTGCTGGTTTTGGCTGAAGAAGTAGCTATAGGTGAGTATACTAATGCTAAAAAGCTGGTGTTTAAGCTATAGCGAAGTGCACCCCATACATCTAAATAAGCCAATCCGCCAGGAGTATAGTTAATTCTTTCTCCATTGTAACCATCGGTCCAGTAGTCAAGGTGTCTTTCTGCATCTTGCTTGTACTGAGCATCGCCGGTAAGCTGAGCCATTAATACGTAACATCCGTATGACTTATCATCCCAAGCCAGACCCCATTTGTAAGATTTAACAGAGCTTTGGCCTTCATTGCTTAGGTTGTCATAATAGTTGATGGCCTTAGTGAGGTAAGCCTGATCGCCAGTGGCTTTGTATAGCCAAATGGCACCCCAAACCAGCTCGTCATTATAACCGCTAAATGATCTGTAATATCCGGCGGCATCTGTTATGGAGTTAGAGTAAACGCCTCTGTAATTATCAGCAAAGTCATATAGTTCTATGGCGTGTGAAAGCAAGGTGCTGCTATAAGCAGGGTCATCATCCTGGAAAATAATACTTGCGGCTGCCAAAGCGGCAGCTGTCTCACCTGCCAGGTCAGAGCCAGGGCTGCTGGCATCTATTTTATAAGAAGGCCTTTCCATCTGCATTACCTCGGCAGAGCCCCACCAGGCATGGTCAGTGCCTCCGTTACCTACCTGGCCCCAGAATTCGTTGGGAGCAGTATGGCATTTTATAAAATAATCATTTACCCAGCGCAAGTTGTTTTTTAGGTAATCCATCTGTCCTGAGGCTACATAGCCATCTTCGTATTCTATTCCTCCCCAAGCCAATAAAGTGGCTGAGAAGGCCATCGGAAAACCAAATTTTACATGGTCTCCTGCGTCATACCAGCCTCCGGTGAGGTCATGACCAACGTCAGAGCCATCATCAAGGGCTGAGTCATCTCGCCAGTTGAGGCGGTTGTTAGTAAGTTCGCCAGATTGCTGGGCTTCATAAAATAGCATTGATTTCTGAAGAGCCTCGGCATAGTTGTATTGTGCCCAGGCCATTGGTATACTCATGAGATATATGAGTACAAAGGTTATTAAGTTTCTCATAAGGAAATGTTTGTTGGTTAAACAATTGAGTTTAGGGAAGGCAATATCTTTCCATTGAGAGATAAATATTACCTCCATTATGAAAAATAATTATTGGTTTTGTGATTATGTATAGGGTTTAAGCCCTGGGTGTGCCTATCAGGCTCGGGAGCTACAATATAGCTGAGCGGATAGCTTCACCATGTGGTTTTTGTTCATGAGGTTTAGGTTTTATTGGTTTGTAATTAACAGTACTAACTTATATTAATATAGTGAATTTTAAGGACGATTGAAAGTGAATTTTCGATGAAATGACCTCTTATTTCTATGAAAAAAAATAGCAGACGTGGAACTAAACTAAGTTAGTTGGCTGGGGTGAATTGAGGGTGGTTAGAGAAGGGAAAGAGAATGAAAAAAAGAGGCTGCTTCAAAAGTGATAATGAGTTTAGTGAAGGTCACATTGATGCTCGAAATGTATCACTATTCATAATAATGAAGATGTCGAGAGTAATCTGACTTAAACTTTACTTTTGATACAGCCTCATGATAGTATTTTTATTAGGTAAGCATACCGCCATCTACCTGGATCACTTGTCCGGTGATGTATTTAGACATATCTGAAGCTAAGAAGATACAAGCATCAGCTACATCATCAGGAGAACCACCTCTTTTTAAAAGGAATGGCATCTCTCCAGCTTTGCACTACTTTCTCATCCAGAACATCAGTCATTTCAGTTTCTATAAAGCCAGGGGCTACAGCATTAGACCTCACTCCTCTTGAGCCTAGCTCTAAGGCTACAGATTTAGTGAATCCGATAATACCTGCTTTAGAGGCAGAGTAGTTGGTTTGGCCTGCGTTACCTTTAAGCCCTACTACCGAAGTCATGTTTATAATAGATCCGCTTCTTTGTTTCATAAAAGTTTTAGTAGCTGCTTTTACAGTATTGAAACAAGACTTAAGGTTGATGTTGATAACCGCATCCCAGTCTGCTTCATTGATTCTTAGCAGTAAGTTGTCTTTAGTGATACCCGCATTGTTTACTAAAACATCTAAAGAACCAAAATCTGTAACCACATCATTGATTAGTTGCTCAGCAGCAGCAAAATCAGAAGCATCCGAGCGATAACCTTTGGCTTTTACACCTTTTTCAGCAAGTTCTTTTTCTAAAGCCTCGCCTTTCTCTACACTTGAAAGATAAGTGAAAGCAATGTTAGCTCCTTGATCAGCATATTTAAGAGCAATGGCCCTTCCTATACCTTTTGAAGCTCCGGTTACCAACGCGGTTTTACCTTCTAATAATTTCATTTGTTTATATTTTATGATTTTATCTTGATAATTCTAGCGCAAAAATACGGATATGAATGTTATTAACGAGATTTTTTTAGCTTCTTTCCTTGTTTCAGTGCATGAGCTTCATCATTTATTGATTAATTCCTTATCTTTTCATTTTTGAAACGCGGCTTTCTACTTGTTATAAACCTATGAAGAGTAGCCGGTTATATTTTGTAGCGAAAAAGTGATGAATAAGAAAATACTGTTATTGGAGGATGATGAGTTTACCAGAGCCATGATAGAAGCTCAGCTAAAGCGTGTTGGGTTTGAGGTTACAGGATATGGAGAGCTGGAGCAGGTGCTGCAAGAAACGGCAGCGGAGTATGATCTTATTCTTTCAGATTTAAATATAAGTGGTAGTAATGTAGAGGAGGCCATTCTTGATTTTAAAAAAACAGCTGATCTGCCTTTGGTGATCTTAAGCCAGACTGAAAAGTTAGAAGGGAAGGCAGATTTGTATATGGCTAAGCCTCTAACGGCAGATAAGGTAAAGCAAATAAGTGCTTTGTTAGATGGAGAGGAAGAGGTGGATATCAGCAAGATAGAGACCTTTGCTATGGGAGATAAAGATTTAATAAAGACTTACATCACCACTTTCTTACAAAATTTCAGGCAAGAGATTGCTTTGCTGGAAGAGGAGGTGAGCCATGAAGGCGCCAAGGCTGTGCAAGACCGTGCTCATAAAATGCTGTCATCAGTAGCTTATTATAAATATGATGATTTAAATGAGCGCTTGCAAAAGCTGGAAACTGAAGCTGTGGAGATGACTCAGCAAGAGTTGGAGCTGAAGGTGCAGGAAGTGATCCAGGCAGCAAAAAGACTTATTACTGCTCTGGAAAACAAAACTTTCTTATTCTAAAGAGTATTTTCTAATCTTATTATATAAGGTAGATCGGTCTATTTTTAAGATCCGTGCAGCTTTAGATTTATTGTATTTTACTTCTTTTAAGGTCTTTTCAATAAGCCTTTTTTCATTTTCAGAGGCTATACTTTTTAAATCCTGATTAGGCTGTGACTCAGGTATAGCTTCGCTTTCAAACATAACATCAGGCAAGTTTTCAGTACTTAGCATGTCTGTGGTTTCTAAAAGCACAGATCTCCTGATTACATTTTTTAACTCTCGCAGGTTGCCAGGCCAGCTATAGCTTAAAAATCTCTCTTTAGCATCTTCAGTAAAACCTTCTATATTACGATCTAATTCTTCGTTGGCCTTATTGAGGAAATATTCAGCATAAACCATGATGTCTTTCTTCCTCTCTCTTAGTGGAGGTAGGTTAATCATAAATTCATTGATCCTGTGGTATAGATCTTCTCTGAATTTGTTTTCAGAGGCCGCTGTTTTCAAATCTTCATTAGTGGCGGTAATCAGCCTTACGTCTACATCAGAGTCTGAGGTGCCCCCTAGTTTTCTTACCTTTCGCTCTTGCAAAACACGAAGTAACTTCACTTGTATTTCATAAGAAAGGTTGCCTATTTCATCTAAGAATAAAGTGCCTCCATTGGCAATTTTAAACTGGCCGTCTTTATCGTTTACGGCTCCGGTAAAAGCACCTTTTACATGGCCAAATAATTCACTGGCAGCCAGGTCTTCAGTAAGCGCGCCACAGTCAATAGAAACAAAGGGCTTATCTTTTCTCTTGCTTTGTTCGTGAATTCGGCGTGCTATATATTCTTTTCCAGTACCACTTTCTCCAAGTATGACTACAGACATTTCTGTAGCGGCTACCAGGTCAAGGTGTTTCATTATTTTTTGAAACTCCTCACTTTTACCTGACACAAACTCAAAACCGGTTTTTACTTTTTTACTTGGTGCAGCAGCATTAGTGCTTGGCTTTTCTTTACTTCTGATAAGTGCATTTTTAATTACAGAAAGCAGCTCATCAGGGTTAATAGGCTTAGCTATGTATTCAAACGCTCCCATTTTAATAGCTTTTACCGCACTTTTTATGTGCGCATAGCTAGTCATAATGATTACCGGGCAGTTATAAGCGTTCTTTTTAATGTCACGAAGCAGATCCAAACCATCATAATCCGGCATTTTTAAATCTGAGATAACTATCTCATATTTATTTTTATTTAAGTTTTTAAGAGCGGTGAGTGCATTAGGAGCGTGATCACATCTAAAACCATTCTTCTCCAGGAAGCCCTTTAGCATAGTAGCAAAAGAGACATCATCTTCTACAATTAATATTCCAGTCATTATGATTTAATGGAATTGCTGAACAAAACATTCTAACAAGAAATTACCACAAACTTCCTCGATAAACTTAAAAAATAAAAGCAATTAATAAGAACTAATCAGGAAAAGCAGTTAATCCCCCTTATTTTAACTGTTAGGGTTGTTACATATTATAGATTACCTACATCTATTCATTACCACCGAACAATTTTTTATATTTACTAAAGCCAATTTTTTAGGTGATGATACGAGCATTATTTTTATCCTTAATAGTTTTAATTACTGGTAGCACACTTAGGGCTCAAGACGAAGATCCCCTTCAAAGTGCATACGAAAAAGCCAACGGAAAGTTAGAGGCAAAAGATTACCGTGGCGCATCACTGGATTATTCTCAGCTGATCAATTCCAAATTTAAAAATGACGAAGTGTTGGTAAAACGCGGTATTGCGTATTTTCATTTAAAGGAATATGAAAAGGCCAGTGAAGATTTTGATAATGCTGTGAAGGCCAGGGTCAATACTGCTGAGCTATTTGGCTACAGAGGTCTGGCTAAGTATGAGCTTAAAGATTATCAAAGTGCAGCCGGTGATTTGGAAAAAGGGATAAGTATGGGCTTTGCTTCCCCAGAAGCAGCCTATAATCTGGGGAATGCTAAATTTAGAATGGATAGCTATCAGGATGCAGTGAAGTATTATGATATGGCTATTTCCAAAGGCCTCTCAGATGCCACTATCTATAATAACCGAGGCAAAGCAAAATATAACCTTAAGAATTATCAGGAAGCACTAAAGGATTTCGAGAAATCTCTAAGTCTTGAGCCCGGGTATCAAAAGGCCTTAGAAAACAAAGCTGAAACTAATTTTGAGCTTAAAAACTGGAAGGCTGCCGCAGAAGATTATGATCAACTGATACAACAAGGGTCTGTCACGGATGAGAATTTTGCCAGAAAAGGCATTGCCTTGTACCAATCAGCTCAATATAATGAAGCAGAAAAGGCGCTTGAAAGTGCAGTACAGCGTGGCAATAAGAGTCCAGAGCTGAAGGCGTATCTTGGAAATATTTATTTCGACCAAAAAGAATATAAAAAGGCCGCTTTATATCTGGAGCAGGCAGCAGAGCAAGATCCAAGTAAGGAAACTTATTCAAAATTAGGAGAGGCTTATTATTATAGTAAGAATTACTCAGCAGCTGATAATGCATTGTCGCAGGCAATTAACAAAGGTGGTAATGATACTAGCCTTTATTTATATAGAGGCTTATCCAGATATGAGTTGAAAAAAGGATGAGGCAGCCTTAGACCTGCAGCAGGCAGTGGATAAAGGGGCTGAAAATTATGATGCCTTTAAGATATTGGGCGATCTGCAATTTAAGAAAGAAGAGTACTACAAAGCTGAAACCAATTATGGTAAGGCTATTGCACTTGATGCTTCTGATCCTGTAGTATTTAATAATAGAGGGAAAGCCAGGTTTTTGCAAAACAAGGATAAGGAAGCTTTGGCTGACTATGATCAGGCTCTGAAATTAAAAGCTGATTACGGAAAAGCATTAGAAAACAGAGCGGCTGTTAAATTTAAATTAAACGACTGGGCTGGAGCTAAAGCGGATTATGAAGCGCTGAAAAATGCTGGCAGCTCTGATGCTGAATTATATAAAAATCTCGGTATTGCGGAGTTTCATCTCAAGCAATACGAAGCAGCGGCTTCAAACCTTAAAAGTGCCATTCAAAGAGGAGCTAAGGTTGAGGAAATCAATTATCCTTATGGAGTATCTCTGTATGAAACGGCTAATTATAGGGAGGCGCTTAACTATCTTACTGCTGCGGAATCTGCGGGAAAGAATGGCGTTGAAATTTCTGAAATGCTGGGGATTTCCGCTTATCAATCTAAAAGTGGTGGCGCAGAAGAATATCTGACTAAAGCTATCAGCGGAGGATCTAAAAACATTAAAGTGTATCAATATAGAGGACTAACTCGCTACTCTGCAGGCAATATGGATGGAGCGCTGGAGGATCTCAAGAAAGTGGAAGCTCAGGGAGCTGCTGATTTTGATATTTATAAAATATTGGGAGATATCTACTTTGCTAAAAATGACGATAAAAATGCCATTACTTATTATGGAAAGGCGGTAAGCCTGAAGGCGGATGACTTAGCAGTAATTAATAATTTGGGTAGAGCTAAGATGAACCTGAAGGATTATGCCGGAGCTATTGCCGAATTCGATAAGGTGCTAAAAATCAAACCTGATGACGGTAAAGCTTTACTAAGTAGAGGAAGGGGCCATTTCGAGCAGAAAAATTATCTAAAGGCTATTGAGGATTTGGTTAAGGCTAAAGAGGCGAGTGGTTCTAATAAGGAGGTGAATCAAATGTTAGCTTTGGCCTATTATAAAACCGGAGATACTGAGTCGGCTAAGAAATTTTTGGAGCAGGCTATAAAAGAGGGAGCAAAAAGCGGAGAGCTATATTTATATGCCGGACTAATTAACTATGATGCCAAAGAATATAAAAAGGCCGCTGGTTATCTGGATGAAGCCGAGAAGCTTGGAGAAAAGTCAGCTGATATTTACCAAAAGCGAGGCAGTGCCAAATATTATCTCAATGATTATTCTGGAGCAGCTACAGATTTAGAAAAGGCAATTCAAGCGAACCCTAATAGCGTGGAGATAGCCTCTCAGTTAGGATTATCTTATAATGAATTAAAGAAATATGATGATGCCATTGTTGCTTTACAAAAGGCAGTCACTCTTGGCTCTACTGATCCGCAGGTGGCTTATAACCTGGGTAATGCACAGTTTAGGAAGGGAGCGCTTGATGACGCTATAAAAAGTTATGACAAGGCCATAGCCGCGGGTATGAGTGATGAAGTGGTTTATAATAATAGGGGAAAGGCCAAATTATTAACTGGCCAGACAAAATTGGCGGTGGCTGACTTTGATAAGGCCATTTCTATTAAACCTGATTATGCTGTATCATTAAGAAATCGTGGTGCTGCAAAATATGAGCTGAAAGATTATGCAGGAGCAGAGGCCGATCTCACTAAAGTAATAGCCGACGGTAATGCAGGGAAGGAAGAATATTTATATCTGGGAGTTTCAAAATTTGAAACGGGAAAGACTGATGATGCTTTGAGTTATCTCGAAAAGGCGCAATCTATGGGGGCTGATGATAAGCTGCTATACTATGGCTTGGGAAATATTTATTTTGCGCAAAAGCAATATGAATCAGCAATAGAGAACTTAAACAGTGCTTTAAATAAAGGTATAGAAAAGCCTGATGTGTATGTTACACGGGGAGCTGCTTATTATTACACTGATTATTTTACCAAGGCTGTTCCTGATTTGCAGATGGCCATAGATAAAGGACTTGGTAGCGCTGAGGTTTATCGTCAGTTAGGTGAGTCTTTATATGAAGAAGGTAAGTTTGAGGAGGCGCTTTCAGCACTTAATAAGGCCATTGAAAAAGATCCTTCAAATGGTAAAGTGTATTATAATAGAGGAAATACTCGCTTCAGGTTAAAGAATTATGAGAGTGCGATAAAGGATTATGATTTGGCTACTCAGAAGGGATATGATGACCCTATTCTTAGTAATAATAAAGGAAAGGCGTATGAACTTACTGAAAATGTAGAGAAGGCTATTGAAAGTTATTCTCAAGCCATTGAGGAAGATGGTCAGTATGTAAAAGCTATTGAAAACAGAGGTAAGCTATATTATCAATCAGGTCAATATGATTTAGCACTTAATGATATAGGAACGGTCATGGAGATTACTGGTGAGCCAGACGGTCAGCTAGTGTTTTATATGGCCGAGTCTTACTATCAACAGAAGGATTATCGCCGTGCGGTTTCTTATTTTGATGACGCCATAGAAGCGGGTAATAAATCTGCAGAAACATACTACCATAGAGGAAAGGCCCTTATAGAGACAGAAAATTATGAAGATGCACTTTCAGATTTACAGGCAGCTATTAATGGAGGTGAAAAAGGTGCGGATGTTTATATGAACCGTGCTAGAGCTAACCTCTTTTTGGGAAACATGAGAGCTGCAATGGCTGATCTGAATGATGTTATAGCCAAAGATCCTGAATATGCAGATGCCTATTATAACCGTGCTTATTTGAAGGAGGAAAATGAAGATTACGAAGGGGCCATTATTGATTATAATAAAGTGATTCAGCTTACTCCAAATGATGCCGCCGCACATTATAATTTGGCTAATGCTAAAGTATCAGCTGATAAAGTTGGAGCAGCTTTGGAAGCTATTCAAACGGCCATAAAATTAGATGATTCAAATGCTTCTTATTATAAAGTTCAAGGCAACATTTATTACCAGTTAGAAGAGGCAGATAAGGCCTGTGAAAGCTGGACTAGAGCTAAGGAATTAGGAGATAGCAAAGCTTCTTATTTTCTTCAGCAATACTGCGATTAAAGCCCTTTTTAAGACTTACCTAAAGCCTCCTGAAAGTATTAAATACTAGAACATAGGAGGCTTTATTATGAGACAATTGTTATTATTTTTTTTGCTCGTTAATGCGCCAAATCTTTTTGCAGAAGAGATTTCTGGCAAGGTGATTAATGTGATCGACGGAAACACTTTAGAAGTGCTTTCTGAAGATAATGAAACCATAACGGTGTTGCTAAGTGAGGTGGATTGTCCTGAAGCAGGACAGCAGTTTTCTGAAGAGGCGAAGGAGTTTACAACCAAGTTGGCCTTAAAGAAAAAAGTAACAGTACAGTTGAAGGGTAAGGATAGATGGGGGAATAAGCTCGCAGTAGTTGTTCTTAAAAATGGTGTAAACCTCAATTCTGAATTGGTAAGCAAAGGTTTAGCCTGGACATATAAGGCAGAAGAAGGTCTTGCGGCTTTAGAGCAGGGGGCCAGAGATCAGAAAGTGGGTCTTTGGAGTGAATCGGAAGCAGAAGCTCCCTGGGTATACAGACGAAAACAAACCATGCTTGCTCCTAAGAGCCGCTAAACACAATAAAAGTACAGCATTCTTGTTATTAATTGAGAATGTTTAACTTAGTTGATATGAGTCGGATTTTATTGTTGTTTTCTTTTTTTACTATTGGAATAATATTTACCAGTCAGGCACAGGCAGATAAGAAGAATACCAGAAGTAATTCTTTTGAACCTTATGCAGAAAATGCCCAGGCTGATACTAATTCTGCTAAACAGAAAAAGTCCAGGAAGAGTAAAAAAAACAAACAGTCTTTCCGCTCATGGTTTAAGAAGGATCTGGAGAATAAGAAGGAAGAGTTTTATGAGCTGATGGAGGCTAATGCCAAAAGAGATAGGAAAATGGCTAAAGAAATGAAGAAACCTCAATATTCTGATCCATCCTATTTCGGGCATAAGAAAAAGCCTAAAAAGCGGAAACCCGGAAAACGGAAACTTTGTAAAGAATGTGGAATTGTTCACTAAATATAGCTGCCTTTAGAGGCAGCTTTTTTATTTTTAAGTCACTATGAAAGATTTACATAAGTACATAGAACAGACTAATCTAAAGCCTACCATGACCGCTGAAGATGTAGATGTGCTGGTTCAGGAAGCTATAGATTATAATTTCAGAGGGATATGCGTACCTCCATTTTGGGTGAAAAAGGCAGCTCGAGAAATAGGAGATATGGATATTCAGATGGTAACAGTGGTGGGCTTTCCGCTCGGGTATCAGATGACAGAGGCCAAAATTAGAGAGATAGAAGTGGCCATAGATAATGGCGCTGATGAATTGGATATTGTTATGAATGTATCTGCATTTAAAACAGGTATGCCGTGGGCTAAGATAGAGTTGGCCAAATGTAGCAAGCTTATCCATGAGCATTCTTGTATAATGAAGGTGATTATTGAAACGGCCTATTTAAATAATGAAGAAATAGAAGTGGCTTGTAAGCTATGTGCTGATGCCGGAGTTGATTTTGTGAAAACTTCTACCGGCTTTGCTCCTGCGGGTGCTCAAGTAGAACATATCAAGCTAATGCGGTCGGTCCTGCCCTCTCAGGTGGGTATAAAGGCTTCCGGAGGTATTAAAACAAAAGCACAGGCCATAGAGTTGATTCAGGCAGGAGCCGACAGAATCGGAACTTCTTCAGGAAAGGAAATAGTAAAGGAGGTTTAAGTATGAAGCATTTGAATATTAGAGTGACAGGTAAAGTACAAGGGGTGTTTTTTAGAGCCAATACACAAAAGATGGCCTCAGAAATGGGTATTCAAGGTTGGGTGAGAAATGAACCTGACGGTAGTGTTTATGTAGAGGCTGAAGGTGATGACGAAAAGATGAAGCCCTTCGTAGAGTGGCTGCACCAAGGATCAGAGCAGTCTCGGGTAGACCAAGTATTGGTTGAGGAATCAGACTTGAAAGATTTTAAAGGATTTGAAATAAAAAGATAAGCCTATCTTAAGCAATTTTCATTTCTATAATGCCTCTGTGCTTATAGATTTTTAAGTCGAATTGGTGATGAATGAAGTTCTTCATTCTGTTTTCGGCCAGTTCGGCTCTCTTTCCTTCAGGAAAAAATACAGTAAGTTCTAATACTGCTTTTATGAAGTTAGGCTTGCCGCAGAATTCTATCAGCCAATTTTTATAAGCTTGTTTCCAGTCACGAGCATATTTAGCGTAATGATCCTGACCATCAAACAAGAGTTCTAGCTGATTGTCAGAGTTTTTATATCTATAAACACCAGCCAGATTTCTGTAAAATTCTTGTAGCCTATCGGTATACTCAGTTTTGTGGGCTTTAATGAGCTTAACAGGCTCATCTACTAACCCTAGCGGATTAAACTGATCCTGATAATACTTCTTTACAAAGTCAATAAGGTACACAATGAGTTCTCGCTCACTTTCCATCTGGGCTTGTTCCAGAATGTAGTTCTTATCAAGTTTGAAATATTTATGTATCATAGTTAAAATACCGTGTAGGCAAATATAGTATAATCTACTATTATTATGGTTATAATAGTGGCGAAAAGCTTATTTAAAAGGAGAATTTTCCTCTTTAGCCATTACATTATACACCATTTTATCCATGAAGCCAGGCATCCACTTGTTAAGGAATACTGTAAGCTTTCCTTGCGCAGTGAGCGTGAGAAACTTTTTCCTTTTTTTTAGTGGCCTTATAAATATGATTAGCGCATTCTTCTGCAGACATCATCTTCTCTTCTTTTCTCGGAGAATCACCCTGATGTGAGCCATCAGCAGTAAGTGAACTTTTGCGAATGTTTGAAGCTGTAAAACCTGGGCACGCGGTGAGTACATGCACATTTTTCTTTAACATCTCAGTTCTCAGTACCTCTAAAAAACCTTGTAAAGCAAACTTGGAAGCGGAGTATCCTGTACGACCGGGCAGACCACGATAACCGGCTATGGAAGAGATGCCAACCACGGAACCCTGATTTTTTTCTATTTCAGGTAAGCAATATTTAGTGGCAAATAGAGCACCATAGAAATTAATATCCATCACCCCTTTTACTACCGAAAGATCCAGTTCTGAAAATAGCGCGCGCATAGATATACCCGCATTATTGATGAGAATATCGATTTTACCAAAATGATTGACCGCTGCTTCAGCCATTTTTTGGTTATCTTCTTCCTTGCTAACATCTGATTGAAAAAGAAATCACATCTATACCCTGAGCCTGTAACTTGCCGGTAGCTTCATCGAGAGCTTCCTGCTTACGGCCCGTGATCATAATTTTAGATCCGTTATTGCCAAATACTTCGGCTAAAGCATAGCCTATACCTGATGATCCTCCTGTGATTATTACTACTTTATCTTTCATTGTTTAGCTTTTACTTCGCGAAAATAACAGTTTAGAAATAGTTTTGATCCCTTCTTCTAAATAAATGACTAATTTTGGGGATCGTATGTTTATTATAAAATTACTTTCAAGGCTGCCATTATGGTTTTTATATGGGGTGTCTGATGTGCTGTTTTTTGTAGTTTACTATGTGGTGGGCTATAGGAAAAAGGTAGTATATCAAAACCTTAAAAATTCATTTCCTGAGAAAACTGAGCAAGAGCGAAAGGCCATAGCTAAGGCATTTTATCATAGGTTTATGGATTTTGCAGTGGAAACCCTCAAGGCATTTACCATTTCAGAGAAAACACTGATGAAGCATGTGAAGATGGTTAATTTCGAAATGCTTAACGATGAACTGGCAAAGGGGAAATCAGCTGTAGTAATGGCTACTCATCAGTTTAATTGGGAGTTGGCTTCGCAGGCAAGCTGTGTTTATCTTTCATACCCGGTAGATGCGGTGTACCAGACCTTATCTAATGCCAGTTTTAATAAGTTAATGTATGATACCAGAGCGCGTTTTGGGGGTGAGCCTATAGATAAAAGTAAGATTCTCCGCACCATTCTTAAAACAAAGGAAAGAGTACGTGTAATAGCTATGGTAGCGGATCAGTCTCCCAGAAGAAAGTCTACCAAGTACTGGACTACGTTTCTAAATCAGGATACAGCCTTTTTTACGGGTGCCGAGCAGTTGGCTCAAACACTTAACTTTCCAGTATTATTTTTTAGAGTGACCAGGCCTAAAAGAAGGCAATATCAGGTGGAGTTTGTAAAGCTCGGAGAGCCTCCTTATGAGAAGAACCATGATATTGTGGAGGCATATGCTCGTGAAACAGAACGACTGATAAGAGATGAACCCGAAGGCTATCTTTGGACCCATAAACGGTGGAAGCTGAAGAAGGAAGTTCAGGAATAATGCTCCACTAGCTGTGCTTTCTGTGTTTCTGAAAGTGCGTAGAAATCGCTGGCTCTTTTGTATTCTTCTTCTTTTTTGCCGTCTTTACCTGTTTTAAGTTGCTTATTGTAAAATGCCAAGAAAGACTGTGAGTCGTTTTTGGTAGTGAAAATAGCTATTTCTGTATATACTTTGCTGTCAGGATCAGCGTATGGAAGTTCTGTAAATGGTTCCAGGGTGTCATTTTTTAATCCTTCTATAAATTTGGAAAATCCTCTATTTAAAGGCATCCTTCTTTTAAGGAGGGTTTTAGGAATCCAGTTTGCTTCCGTGTGAGAATATGGAAACGTAGACCATTTTTGGTTAACTCCTATCATAGTTACAATTAATATTAGAGCTTCGGCGAACCATACTACCCATAGTCCAAAATCTTTAAAAGTGGTAGATCCTATTGCCCATAGTCCATATTTTGATATTTCTGAAATAACTGCAACTAAGTGCCAAGGCTGAGCAGCAAAATATAAGAAATCACTAAAGACAAAGGAGGTAGAATTATCTTCTGTATCTAAATTAACCGCCAGAGTAACATACGCGGCCCATTGGAAATACATGGCCACTGCCCAGATAAATGCTATGAATATTAATTCATTTTTATAGCCTACTACATGTCCCCATTTTACTATTGGGAATATTAAATACCCTAAAGCCACTCCAAATGCTACACAGATGATAAGATTAGCATAAATAAGAGGTGTATACCAGGTGGCGAACGCATAAGCAATAGCCAAAGCAGGTATTATAGTTACTATAAGAAGGACTGTTATAAGTAATGCATTCTTACCTATTTTGCCTTTAGGTTCATAGATATCGCCAGATTTCATTGATTATTATCATTTTTTAATATTATGATAATAATGATTCTATGTCAGATTGTGAAAGACTTTTTACAAAACTTTCTTCTGTAGTGATTAATTCGCTAGCCAATCGCCTTTTGTGCTTCTGTAGAGCAAGGATTTTTTCCTCAACTGTATTTTTAGTAATAAACTTATAGGTAAACACCTTATTTTCCTGGCCTATCCTGTGAGCTCTATCCACAGCTTGTGCTTCTATAGCAGGGTTCCACCAAGGATCCAAAATGAATACATAATCCGCTTTGGTGAGGTTGAGTCCTAATCCACCAGCTTTTAGGGAGATGAGGAATACCTTTAGCTCAGGGGTATTCTGAAAGCGCTCTACCTGCCCTTGTCTGTCTTTAGTGGAGCCATCTAAGTAAGCGAAGTCTATTTTCTTCTCTTTTAAATGTTCTGCTAAAATAGAAAGGTGCTTTACGAACTGGCTGAAAATAAGGATTTTATGATCATCCCTAATGGCATTGTCCAGTTTGAGAATTACATCTTCCATTTTACCTGAGTCTCCGTCATACTCCTGATCTACCAATTTAGGGTGATTAGCTATTTGTCGGAGTTTAGTTAATCCTTGTAAAAGCAATAATTGAGACTTGTTAAGCCCTTGATTCTCTATATTCTCAAGAATCTTGTTTCTATAGAAGGACTTCACCTTTTCGTACTCCTTATCCTGGTCAGGGGTAAGGGAGCTATATTGAATGTTTTCCACCTTTTCAGGAAGCTCTGTAGCTACCTGAGACTTGTGCCTACGCAGAATAAATGGTTTTATAATGGCATTAAGCTTTCTCATTTTGTCCTCATCCTGCTTCTTTTCTATAGGATTAAGAAACTCGTTTTTGAAAAAACTTTGGCTACCGAGTAACCCAGGGTTAATAAAGTGCATTTGAGACCAGAGGTCCATTGTACTATTTTCTAAAGGCGTACCAGTTAGAATGAGCCTGTTGCGGGCATTTAATTCTCTTACCGCTTTAGCTATGTTAGAAGCCGGGTTTTTTATGGCTTGAGATTCATCCAGAATCACATAGTTAAAATAATACTCAGTTAGAATATCAACATCTAGCCTAACAATACCATATGAAGTAACTATGATATCATATTTGGCAAATTTGGTAGGGTCTTTCTCTCGATTAGTGCCTGTGTAGGTAAAAACTTTGAGCTTAGGCGTAAATTTCTTGGCTTCCATCTCCCAGTTATAAATAAGAGAGGTGGGCATTATTAGTAAAGAAGCTCCTTCTACTCCAGCTTCTTTTTGAGCTAGTAGCATAGTGAGCGTTTGTACAGTTTTACCAAGACCCATATCATCTGCCAAGCAGCCGCCAAACTTATATTGGTTAAGGAACATAAGCCAGTTATAACCTGCTTTCTGGTATGGTCTGAGCTCTCCTTTAAAACTTTTAGGAGAGGAGGCATCTTCTATTTCTTCAAAACCTTTAAGGGATTCCAGCTTTCTGCTCATGGTAACTTTGGCAAGATTTCCATTTTCAAGATCTTGAACCAGAGCAAGGTGGTGCTTCTTCAGCTTTGGTGTGCCGTCTTCATCTTCTTCTGCAAAGGCAAATAGTTCTGAGTATTCGGTGAGCCAAGATTCAGGAATTACCGCTATTTCGCCATTAGGCAGCGTTACTTCCATTTTCTTCTTTACTATTAGTTTTCTGAGCTCTTTGAAGGAAATTTCATAATCACCAAATTGGATTACCGCGTGAATATCGAACCAGTCAATATTTTCTTTTACTTCTACTTTTATGCGATATTCTCCAATAAAATACCTTTTTCTCGCCTTTTCCTTTCTGGTTAAGCTTAAAGTTTCGCTTCTCCAGTTCATCACGGTTAGTGTCGAGCCAGGCAAAAGCAGTGGTTTTATTAATAGTTACTTTGTAGTTGCGCAGTTGCAGACCAGAGCTTTGTAAAAACTGGATGATTTCTTTTTCATCATCGAGCTTTCTTTTCACTCTATGGAAGGTGTAGCTTTCGCCGGTTTTTTCTACAGTTACAGATACAGGTCCTATATTATTGGCTTTAAAAGTAAACGGGCCGTATTTGAATGACAGCTCGAAAATCATTTTGCCGCTATCTACCTGCTCCGGTTTGTTTTTATCAAATAGGGAGAGGTTAGAGGTATTGCCAGCCAACTCAGAGATGGTGAGCAATGGTATAGGATCATAATTTTCTGTGTTGATCTCAAAGCCTTTGGCATAGACATCAAAAGAGGCGATAAGCGGAGCTACGAATTTGTTGTAATAGGTCTCTTCTACATTTTTAGGTATTACAATAAACTTTTTGTTCAAAAAGGGAGCCAGCTTCTTGCCATCAACATTTTTTTCGAATGAGTAAAGTTTGCCGTCTAGCACCATCCAGGCGGGATTTTTACAGATGATGTAAGCACCCTGATACTGGAAATCAACCTTCTCTCCGTTATATTTTATAGTAGGGAAGTAGTGTGTGTTGTCTTCGTTTCTTCTGAAATGAAAAAGTACAGTGGCCTTGTTTTCTAATACCTCGATCTCTTTCCAGGCAGGTTCACCATCGTTACCCATTTCAAAAACCCTTTTTCCCTTGAGTCTCTCCAATACTTTGGCTCTTCTTCTCTCCATGTATCCGTTGATCTCATTTTGGAGAAGTTCATTGCCTTTAGAATCGTCATAGACCTTAGGAAAAAATTCTTCAGGCTTTACATTCTTTTTGTTAAAGTGCTTAATTACTGATACCTGCTGCATTGAATCCATTAGCTCTATCAGTTCATAATCTGTGGTATCTAATCCTTCTTTAAACTCAGCGGCATTTTTGGCTGAGATATTTTGATGTTGAAGGGTAAGTTTACCTTTGTCGTCCAAATGAATAACAAATGATTCGAACAAATAACCTAAATATTCGTGCTGGTAGAGTGAATATATAATCTGAAAAGGTTGCGCTGCTGATACTTTCATAAAATACTATACAAACCGAACTCGCAAATTACGGGAAAATATGCAACTCTGCCGTTATAATTGCTTCTAAAAAAGAGTTAAAACACCTAAAATACACTTGTGTTTTTTCTATTCAAAATTTTGAGAAAATATTTTTTCGGTGTTGCAACATAAGGATTTTGTTACAAATTATTCTTATTCTAGTGCTATAGGTGTTTAGCAGTATTGTATCTTGTGGCTATGATGGCCGGTCGGTAAGAAATGAGCAAAGTTATAAAAACAAGGCTGCATGAAGTGTATAAAAAGTCGGAAAATTTCATTTTGACAGGATAATTTTCCAGTACTGCGGTTTCCATTCCCATAGAAATAAGGCCATAATTCTGTTGTATCCAGCATATTGAGCCTCCTAATACCAGTCCAATTAAAGCTCCTCCCAGTGATATTATGGCGCCTTCAGTAACGAATATTTTTTTGATAAGGGAGTTACTGGCTCCCATACCATAAAGAATAGAAATATCTTTTTTCTTATCTAATGCCAGCATGGTAAGGGCAAAGAAGATATTGATAGAACCAATAGCCAGTATGAAGGAAAAGGCTATGAATACAAACAGCTTTTCCAGGTTGAGTAGTTTATACAGGTCAGCGTGTTGCTCTTCATTGTTTTGAATCCTGAACTCATTCCCTAAGCTAGCTTGCAATGCTTTTTTCACGCTGTTGATGTTAACATCATCATTTACCTTAATTTCTAAAGAGGTTCTTTTGTCTTCATAGTCAAGCAGCTCTCTGGCGAAGGTTAAGGGCACGAATATGTAATTTTCGTCGTAATTTTTTTCGATAGCGAAAACACTGCCGGGCAAAATATTTTTACGGCTGTATAGCTTACTGGGGTCTAATGAGCCCGCTTTTACATCTTTTATGTAATGAACTTGTAGCGGATATACGTCTGCGCCGGGCATAATGGATAAGGTGTATTGTACCCCTCTGCCTATAATAGCGTAGTTAATACCGTTTTCATGTAGTTTTAGTTCACCACTAACTATAGCAGAATCAATCCTTTTCTGATCAAGAAAATTATCACTTACTCCTTTTATAATTACCACCATGTCAGCATCTCTATACCTGACATAGGCGTAGTCTTCAATTACTTCAGTGATTATCCCGACTCCTTCTGTAGATTGAATCATTTGCTTCATTTCATCAGTATAATGAAATGATTTGCCCTGCACAGCTTCCACTTTTATTTGGGGATCAAAAGCAGTGTAAAGGGAGCGAAGCAGACCTTCAAGCCCGTTAAATACTGACAGCACAATAATAAGTGCTGCAGTACATATGGCTACTATGGCCATTGAGATAAGAGAAATGATATTTATGAAATTTCTCTTTCTCGTAGAAAAGAAGTACTTACGGGCTATGAAAAATGGAAGGTTCAAGTATTAATCGTTTTTGTCATCATCCTCGTCTTCTGACGGGATATCTAAATCATCTATTAATTTATCAATTCTTGAGGCTCTTTCTTCCACTTCGTCAACATAAAATATAAGTTCGGGTACTATCCGTACTTGTTTTCCTATTTTATTGCCTAAATCTCTGCGCAATTCACTTTTGTGCATATCTATTTTATCTAGCAGCCCTTCTTTATCTTTTACGAGCATCATAGATAAATAGATTTTTGCCACGCTGAGATCAGGGCTCATTCTCACATCAGCAACTGTAACAAAGTTATTAGTGAATATACCTTGCTTGTCTTTTTGAATGATGTCACTGAAATCGCGCTGAATTAACCTGGAAAACTTCTGTTGTCTTTTGCTTTCATTCATACTTGCAAATATCATATTTTTAATTGTAAACGCATGCTAAATGCTATGGTTACATCGCTTTATTTAGTACAGAGGAGCATGAAATTAGGTTCCGATATAACCAATGCATACCTTGCGTAAAATTTTAACAGGTATATATTTCCGAGCTTTTAAAATATTCATTTACTTTTGAAGAAGGGCTCACAAAATTGAAATTTTTTTGCTTAGTTACTTTAGAATAAACGATCCATACAGGCTGGTAATTATATTTTTTCTGCTACTGGCCCTCAGACTACCGGTAATATTGAGTGATAGCGGTCTTACTGCTCCAGAGCTCAGCCATATGCTGGTAGGAGAAAAATTAAATAGTGGCGCTTCTTTATATGAAGGCGTTTGGGATAATATTGCTCCCCTTTCGGCTTTAGTATATGCTGTAATTGATTTCTTTTTTGGTAGGTCGCAGCAAGCTTATCAGGTCATATCTTTATTTCTGGTAGCGTTTCAGTGTCTGATTTTTAATAAGCTATTATTAGATAGTAAGGCGTATAATGAAAATAACTATGTGCCCGGTTTAGTGTATGGTCTTTTAATGTCTTTCTTTTTTGACTTTTTTACGCTTACGCCCGTACTCATGGGGCTTACCTTTTTGTTATTAGCGATAGATAACCTTTTCAATCATATAGAATTCAGGGCTAAGGAAGATGAGAAAATTCTTAACATAGGTATTTATTTAGGTGTGGCCAGCCTTTTTTATCTGCCTTATATCATATTTGGAATAGCTGTAATAATCTGCTTTATGCTTTTTACAGGTACAGTAGCCAGAAGGTATTTGCTGATGATTTTTGGTTTAGTACTGCCCTTGTTGCTTACTTCATGCTATTTCCTTTTGCAACACCGACTTACCGTTTTTATCTATAATTATTTGAACCCTATTTGGCAGTTTCAGACAGATAATTACGTTTCATTACTAGAGATACTCATTATCTTCTCAGTGCCACTGAGCTTTTTTATTTTCTCTTTATTTAGAATAAGCCAGCGGGCCAGGTTTAATAACTATCAAGGTCGACTAGCTCAAGTCATGTTTTTGTGGCTTATATTTTCAGTTTTATTCGCTCTAGTTAGTGGAGAGCTTGCACCTAATATTATGATGATATTTGTGCCTTATCTGTCCTTCTTTATAGTGCATGCCTTTTTACTATTCCATCGCCGGTGGATAGCCGAAATAGTGTTTACATTATTTGTAGTGGCTACAGTATTGTTTAGTCTGGGGGCTTACTTTGACTTCTTTTTTTACTTCCAGGTACATGTTAAATGATAAGTACATGGTAGATTATACTGAAGGTGAAAAATGGGAAGGTAAACGAATATTAGTGTTAGATAAAAATATCGCTTCTTACCAAAATGCTACTCCAGCTACTCCTTTTCTAAATTGGGAGTTAGTAGAAGGTCTTTTCCGTAATCCTCAATACTATGATAACCTCACTATTATTCAGCAAGGATTTAGTGAAGATACTCCTGAGGTAATTATAGATAAGCACGAAGTGATGCCAGCTATATTTGATAAACTTCCTGAGATGAAAATGAGGTATAGAAAAGAAGGTGAAGTATACTACCTGAAAAGTTAGCAGCTCATCTTTCCTACTCTTCGAGCATGTCTGCCTCCTTCAAAATTATGAGATAGGAAGGTTTTAACTATATTTTTGGCAGTTTCTTCAGAAATGAATCTTTCCGGAATGCATAATATGTTAGCATTATTGTGTTCTCTGGCCAGTGAAGCTAACTCTTCATTCCAGCAAATGGCGGCTCTAATGCCCTGATGCTTATTAGCCGTAATAGCTACACCATTAGCACTGCCGCATACTAAAATCCCGAAAGGGAACTCTCCTTTTTCTACGGCCTCAGAAACAGGATGGGCAAAGTCAGGATAATCGACCGAATCAGCACTATAGGTTCCAAAATCTTTTACTGTGTACCCTAAAGATTTTAAATACTCTGAGATCATGCCTTTGTACTTGAAACCCGCATGATCACCTCCTATAGCGATTGATTTTTTCATTTTAATATTCGTTGTCTCGTTGACTCATTAATTCTTGTTTGCGCTGTTTTCTAGTAACCTGTCTGGAGATCATAATACTCAACTCATATAGCCCGAAGAGTGGAAACGAAATAAGTATCTGGCTCAGCGGATCTGGTGGTGTAAGTATGGCCCCCAGAATGAGTATCACTACTATGGCATGCTTACGGTAAGTACGCATGATTTCAGGGGTAATAATACCTATTCTTGAAAGTACATAAACCACTATGGGGAGCTGGAATAAAATTCCACTACCTAGTACCAGAGTGGTTAATGTACCTACATATGAAGTGATATCGAATTCATTATAAACGATCTCACTTACTGTATAATTAGCTAGAAAATTAACTGACAGCGGAGACAATATATAATATCCGAAGAGAACTCCCAATAAAAATAATAAAGTAACGAAGAAAACGGCTCCTCGGGTGTTCTGTCTTTCAGTGCTATAAAGCCCTGGTTTAATAAATCTCCAAATTTCCCAAAACACATATGGGAAGGTAACAATAAGACCAGTTACTACTGATGTAGTAATGTGCATGGTGAACTGCCCGGTCATTTGCCTACTTTGTATCTTGAAAGGAACACTGTCAATACAAATAGCAGGTATATGAACGAAGTCTCCAAGCTTACAAAGCATGCGGAATGTCCAGAAATCTGGCTTGGCTGGCCCGAAAATGACTGTGCCAAAGACAAAGTCTTTCATAAGAAAGGCCGCTATAGAAACTAGTAAAATAGCTCCTAGAGATCGGACCAGATGCCACCTCAACTCTTCGAGATGATCCAAAAAGGACATCTCCTGCTCATCATCGAACTGATCTAATTTAGGTACCACGTATTATTTATATAATGGAAATTGCTTCATCCATTGATTTACTTCTGATTTTATTTGGCTTAGCTCACCATCATTATCATGATTGATAAGACATTTATCAATAAGCTCTACTACCTTATCCATGTCAGCTTCTTTCATACCTCTGGTAGTGATAGCTGCTGTTCCTATTCTCATGCCTGAAGTAACAAATGGAGATTGATCATCAAAAGGAACCATGTTTTTGTTAATGGTAATGTCTGCTTTTATTAAAGTATTCTCAGCGATTTTACCAGTAAGCTCTTTAGATCTAAGGTCTATAAGCATCATGTGGTTATCAGTACCATCAGAAATGATTTTGTATCCTTTATCTAAGAACGCTTTTGCCATAGCTTTGGCGTTTTTAGCTACTTGCACTACGTAATCCAGGTACTCATCAGAAAGAGCTTCTTGAAAAGCTACTGCCTTAGCGGCAATTACATGTTCTAATGGGCCTCCTTGAGTTCCAGGGAATACGCCTGAATCTAGTATAGCTGATATATTTTTAATCTGTCCTTTAGGAGTTTTAAGTCCCCCAGGGGTTTTCAAAGTTTTCTCCAACCATGATCATACCACCTCTAGGACCTCTAAGGGTTTTGTGAGTAGTAGTAGTTACTATGTGGCAGTGCTCTAAAGGATCATTTAATAATCCTCTGGCAATAAGACCAGCAGGGTGTGATATATCGGCTAATAATAAGGCGCCTACTTCATCAGCTGCTTGTCTAAGTGTAGCATAATCCCAGTCTCTACTATAAGCTGAAGCTCCACAAACAATAAGCTTTGGTTTTTCTTTCTTGGCCGTTTCTACCACTTTATCCCAATCAATAAGACCAGTTTCTTTTTCTACTCCGTATGAGGTAGGGTTATATAGTTTTCCTGAAAAGTTAACAGGAGAACCGTGGGTAAGGTGGCCACCATGAGAAAGGTCAAATCCTAATATTTTATCTCCAGCCTCTAAAACAGCTAACATTACTGCTGCATTAGCCTGAGCTCCGGAGTGAGGCTGCACATTAACCCAGCTTGCTCCAAATAATTCTTTAGCTCTATCTATGGCTAGTTGTTCAATTTCATCAACTACCTCGCAGCCGCCATAGTACCTTTTGCCGGGTAGGCCTTCTGCATATTTGTTGGTAAGTACAGTGCCCATAGCTTCCATTACTTGCGGAGAAGTGAAGTTTTCTGAGGCAATTAGCTCTATACCGGACTCTTGTCTTTCTTTTTCTTTGTCGATAAGATCGAAAATTACTTTATCTTTTTGCATAATTTCTACGAGGTAAAAAATTGGAAGCTCAAAAATAGCGTAACCGCTACATATTAACAATATTGTAGGTGTGCGATTCTGTTAGTCTCGTAATTTTTTTATATTACCGACACTAATCAATAAAATCATGAAGTTCAAATTACCACAAATTATTTTGCTGGCTACACTATTAAGTATAGTGGCCTGCGATTCTTACGTTCAGGAAAAGGGAAATGGTAAAATTATATCTAAAGAGACTAAGCTGGAACCCTTTGAAGAAGTAGAGCTAGGGGGAAATTATGAAGTGTTTCTTAGAAAGGCTGATAACCCCGGAGTAACGCTTACCACAGATGAAAATTTACATGAATTTATAACCTATGATATAAGAGATGGTGTTTTGTATATCGACTCTGAAGTAAGTATTGATAGTGATGAACCTATTCGTTTAGATATTAACTATACTACTATTGAAGCTATAACAATAGGCGGAGCAGCATCAATAGAAAGTGTGGAGCCTATTGAGGGAGAATATTTGAGAATCGGTATGTCAGGTGCCGGCGCTATTAACCTGGAGGTAGAAGTTAAAGCACTAAAAATAAACGTATCAGGTGCTGGCGCTGTAGAGCTCAGCGGAAATGCTGAAGAGCAAAGCGTGCAGTTGAGCGGAGCAGGTGGCTATGAGGCTGATGAACTGAAAAGTAAAAATTGTACTATTGAAATTAGTGGAGTAGGAGGTGCTTCTGTTTATGTAGAAGAGACTTTAAACGCCTCTGTGAGCGGTGTAGGAGGGGTTTCATATAAAGGCAATCCTGAAAAGGTAATATCTAATGTTTCAGGACTTGGCTCTATAAGTAAAGATGGAGAGGAAGATTAATTCCTCTCTTACTAAACCTTCAATTGCTTAAGATACATTTGAATAGTGTTCTCAAGGCCGAGATACAGGGCATCACAGATTAGTGCGTGACCAATAGATACTTCATCAATCTCAGGGATTTCTTTAGCCAGATATGCCAGGTTATCAAGATCAAGGTCATGTCCAGCGTTTATGCCTAATCCACTTTTGGAGGCTGCTTCAGCAGCCTTTTTAAATGGAGAGATGGCCTTTTCTTTATCTTCAAAATATTTGGTAGCATAGCTTTCAGTGTATAACTCCACCCGATCAGCGCCAATTTTAGCAGTATTTTCCACCATTTTGCTATCTGGGTCTACAAAAATAGATACACGAACACCTGCTTTTTTAAGATCTGCAGTGATCTCTTTCAAGAATTCTTCATGAGCCACAGTATCCCAGCCGGCATTAGAGGTGAGCACGTGTGGGCCATCAGGCACCAAGGTGGCTTGGGCTGGCTTTACCCTTTTTACTAACTCCATATACCTGTCGTCAGGGTAGCCTTCTATATTAAATTCTGTAGTAATGACTTTTTTAAGCTCTATTACATCATCATATCTGATGTGCCTTTCATCAGGTCTGGGGTGCACTGTTATTCCTTGAGCACCAAAGCGTTCACAGTCCAGAGCTGATTTAATTACATCAGGGTTATTGCCTCCGCGGGCATTTCTTAAAGTAGCGATCTTGTTGATATTTACACTTAACCGAGTCATTCGTTTTTTGAATATTTATACCTTTGTATTGAATATATACGCAAAAGTAATAACTAGAAAAAGAAAATATACACATATGAGCTTGAAACAACAGATCGATCAGGATATAAAAACGGCCATGCTGGAAAAGAGAAAAGATGAACTTACAGCATTAAGGTCTATTAAATCAGCCATTTTATTGGCAGCAACTGAAAAAGGAGGAGCAGAAGAACTTAGCGAAGATGCAGAATTGAAACTCTTGACTAAAGCTGCCAAGCAAAGAAAAGATAGTGCAGAGCTATATGAGAAAGAAGGACGTGCTGATTTGGCTGAAAAAGAAAAATTAGAGTTAGAAGTTATTAACAGATATTTACCAAAGCAGCTTTCAGAGGATGAATTAAAAACTGAAATTGCAGCCATCATAGAGCAGGTAGGTGCTACAGGCCCTCAGGATATGGGTAAAGTAATGGGAGCCGCTACTAAGCAGCTGGCCGGTAAAGCAGATGGGAAGATGATTGCTAGTATTGTTAAAGAATCATTGACTAAATAATTGAGTATAATAGATATTGTTCTACTGGGCTTCATTTTGTTTGGAGCCTACAAAGGGTATAGCAAAGGTTTTTTGTTAGAGATTATTACCGTATTGGCTTTTGTATTGGCCGTAATCGGCGGGCTTAAGTTACTTCATGAGGGTATGAGCTTTCTGGAGAGCAACTTTAATCTTAGCGGAGAACTGCTGCCATATATATCCTTTGTCCTTATTTTTATTCTTATAGTATTTTTAGTTCATATGCTAGGTAAAGGACTAAAGAAAATATTGGACCTAACCCTGCTGGGCTCACTTGATAACCTGGCAGGCGCGGTTCTAGGAATATTAAAATGGACATTTGGGTTAAGTGTAATACTATGGCTTAGCACTTCATTTGGTTTAGAGTTGCCAGATAAATGGATGGTAAACTCAGTAGTGTATCCATATGTGCTCATCTTTGCTCCTACCATGGTAGAATATTGCTCTGTTATTGTGCCCTTTGCTCATGATTTGTTTGACACCATAAAGGAAATGCTTGAAGGAGATCCTGTTACTTGATAATTTTGACTCTTTTACCTATAACCTCGTTGACTATTTTAGCCAATTAGGGATTAAGAGTATAGTCTTTCGTAATGATGTACCACTAGATTTGATTACTGCCAGGCGGTATGATGGTGTAGTACTATCGCCCGGTCCTGAAACACCAGGCAAGGCAGGTAATCTTATGGAAGTAGTGGAGTATTATCATCAGAAATTGCCAATGCTAGGCATTTGCCTCGGGCATCAGGCAATAGGTGAATTTTTTGGAGGTAAACTGATTAAGGCACAAGCACCTATGCACGGAAAAATCAGTGAAATAGAGCATTCAGGAGATATTCTCTTTAAGAATTTACCTAAAAAGATTAACGTTGTACGCTATAACTCACTTTTAGTAGAGCAGAGCCCGGAATATGAGGTAATCGCTACTACAGAAAAAGGAGAAAATATGGCTTTAAAACATCTTAATTTACCGCTTTGGGGCGTGCAGTTTCACCCAGAAGCAGCCCTTACTCAATACGGTTTAGAGATGTTGAAAAATTGGGCAAGTTATAATGACAAAGCAGTTTAATTGCTCATTTTTGTTTACTTTAGTATCAGTCACATAAAGAATTATGGCATTAACTATAAAAGAAGAAAATAAATTTAGATATATAGACGAAGGGTCAGGAGAGGTGTTAGTTTTATTACATGGACTTTTTGGAGCATTAAGTAATTGGGAAGGAGTTGTAAATTACTTTAAAGATAATTACAGGGTAGTCATTCCTTTATTACCTATATATGACATGCCCCTAAAGCAAGCCGGTCTTGATGGATTAAATTCATTTTTGGAGAAATTTATAGCTTTTAAAGAATTAGATAAAATGACTCTCATTGGTAACTCTCTAGGAGGCCATGTAGGGTTAATTTATACTTTGAAAAACCCTGAAAGAGTAACAAATTTAGTACTTACGGGTAGTTCAGGATTATTTGAGAACTCTATGGGAGGGTCTTTCCCTAAAAGAGGAAGTTATGAATACATTCAAGAAAGAGTGGCATATACTTTTTATGATCCTAAAACAGCTACCAAAGAGCTTATAGATGAAGTATTTGAGACTACTAAGAGTATTCCTAAGTGTTTAAGAATAGTAGCTATAGCTAAATCAGCCCAAAGACATAATATGGCTAAGGAGATACCAAAAATTACTCAGCCTACATTATTAGTTTGGGGTTTGAATGATACCATAACTCCACCCATGGTGGGGCATGAATTCAATAAGCTTATCCCTAATTCTGAGCTTAAGTTTATTGATAAATGTTGCCATGCTCCTATGATGGAGCATCCTGAAAAATTTAATTTAATCCTAAATGAATTCTTAGATGCTAGACAAAATGATAGCTGAAGAATTAGTAAACCATATGATTCCGCCATTAAAAGCCACTGACCCGGCACATAAGGCTATTTTATGGATGGAAGAATTGAGATGTAATCAATTGCCTGTAGTGCAAGATGAGTCTTTTATGGGATTAATTACTGAAGACATGATACTTGAGGCTAACGATGTTGAAGCCAACATATCATCCTTTAACTTAATGGGAGTTAACTGCTACGTTCATGATAGCTCCCACTTTTATGAAGTAATAAAAATTGCTTCAGATAATAATGTGCAGATGGTAGGCGTGTTAGATGATCAAGATAAATATAAGGGGGTAATTACGGTGCAAGACACCATAACTTCCTTTGCGCAGTCTGCCGCTGTGCAAATTCCGGGTGGAATAGTAGTCCTTTCTATTAGCCAAATAGATTATTCTTTGTCAGAAATCAGCCGCCTGGTTGAAGAGAATAATGCAAAAATACTCAGCAGTAGTGTTAAAGAGGATGAACTAGATCCATCTAAAATAAAACTTACGTTGAAACTAAACCGTTTAGATTTAACACATATAGTGGCTACACTAGAACGATTTGGTTATAAAATCATAGCCAGATTTCAAGAAACTAAAGTTCAGGATGATGAAAAAGAGAGGCTAGATATGCTTCTAAGGTATCTTGATATTTAAACGTTATTTACGGTTACGATAAATCCATTTGATTAGATGAGAATAGGTATTCATGGTAAGGAATTTACTCGAGATACTGAAGATGTTATTCAATCAGTTTTTGATGAATTAAAAAAGAGAAGAACGGATATCGTTGTATCTTCAGAGTTTAATGAACACCTTATAAATAATAATATTGATTCAGGTAAAGTAGAGGTGTATCAATTAGGTGAAGACCTGAGCGAATTGGACTACATGCTCACCCTAGGAGGAGATGGTACTTTGCTGGAAGCACTCACTCATATTAGAGATAAAGATGTGCCTATACTGGGTATTAATACTGGTAGATTGGGGTTTTTGGCCACTACGGCTAAGTCTGATTTTAGAAATGCCATTGATGCCCTTTTTTCAAGAAACATAGATTTGGACGAAAGAACATTATTGCGATTAGAGTCTGATGACAACCTATTTGGAGACCTGAATTTTGCGCTTAATGACTTCACTATTCTAAAGAAAGACACCTCATCTATGATTGTGGTGCATACCTATATTGATGGTGAGTTTTTAAACTCATATTGGGCTGATGGTATCATTCTATCTACCCCTACAGGATCTACCGGATATTCCATTAGTTGTGGTGGCCCCGTGGTGTTGCCCCATTCTGATAACTTCATACTTACTCCGGTTAGCCCTCATAACCTAACCATTAGACCAATTGTGGTTCCTGATGAGTCAGAGCTTTCATTTACTATAGAAGGCAGAAGTAATAATTTTTTAATATCTCTCGATTCTCGCTTTGAAGTGGTGGATAGCAGTGTAAGACTTACAATAAAAAAAGAGAGTTTTACAGCAAAACTGGTAAAATTAAAGGATAATAGTTATTTTAAAACTCTGAGACAGAAGCTGAACTGGGGATTAGACGTCAGAAATTAATTTGTAAAAGAAAGGAATTAATGATTACTTTTGATAACTTTTATGTATTAGTCTTAAGGTTAGCTTTATAAAGGGATTACAATGAAGAGATTTTTTACTATTGCCATCTGCCTAATTTTTTATCTTGTCTCAATTCAAGATGGTAATGCTCAAATCCGAAGTAGGAAGGTCAAGCGCAATAACAAGCGAATGACTAGTTATAGGGGGAAGAAAAACACATTTGGCAATAAAAGGTACAACTATGTGGGTATTTCTGTAAATGCCTTTAATTATTTTGGAGACCTGTCTCCTTTACCAGATAGAGTAAGTACTGATTTCTCTGCTACTAAGCCCGGTATAGGTATCTTTTTTGGACGTAGGTTTGGCCCTAGATATTCATTAAGAGCATCATTTACTTATGGTACCGTTTCTGGTAGCGACTACGAGTCTGCAGACCCTAATGATGAAAATGCTAAATTCAGATATATAAGAAACCTGCATTTTAGAAATAGAATAAAGGAACTTACTGTTGTTGCTGTTTTTGACTTATTAGAAAATGAATCTACCTATATAAATAGGGTGCAATTTACTCCCTATGTTTTTGGAGGGGTTACAGTATTTCATCATAATCCACAGGCATATGTTCCTGAAGAAAGTGGACTGGATGAGGCGGGCACTTGGGTAGATCTACAACCATTGGGTACCGAAGGTCAAAATGCTGATTTGTTGCCGGGAGATCAAAATGAAGGAATAGAACCATATAGCAGAATACAAGTAGCTATTCCATTAGGAATAGGGTTTAGATATAGACTTAATCAGGTGATTGATATTTCTATAGAAACGGGAATGAGATATTTGTTTACTGATTATTTGGATGATGTTAGTCGAAATTATGTGAATCCTGACAGATTTACCGGAGATGATGCCGCTTTAGCCAGATACATGAGTGACTTGTCTAGAGTGAGCACAGGAGGGTCTACTAATGAACTCAGAGATTTATCTAATCCTAACATTGCAGAAATATATAATAACACCATTGACGTTAATGGAGAACAAAAAATAAGAGGTTACGGGTCAGAGTCTCCAACTAATATTAGGGGCAATCGCAATGATAATGACCTTTACTTCGTTAGCTCTTTTAAGGTGGCCTTTATAATAGGTGCTACTTACAGAAGAGCTAAATTCAGATAGTATGAATAGAATCAAGGAATTGTTTATAGGGAGATCTATCTTAGGTTTTCCCTTTTTTATTTATTTATTGCTCTTAAGCGCTGGTGCTCAAGCTCAGGAAACTGAAGTGGGCTTCGGCTTAGGTGGTTTTAAATATTCCGGAGATCTCTCCCGGGGTATTAATTTAAACTCTATTAAACCTGCCGGTACAGTTTTCTTTCGGTCTAATATTAGTAGTGCCGTAAGTTTTCGCATTGGTGCTACTGCAGGCCAGCTGTCTGGTAGCGATTCCAAAACGCCTATCGATATTTTTGCGGATCAGCGAGATGCTAGTTTTGATATATTTCTATTTGAAGCTTCTACAGTATTTGAATATCATTTCCTTAAATGGAGGGAACAAACTATGCTAAGATGGACTCCTTATTTTTTCGGAGGTATCGCTATTTTTGGAGTCTCAGGAATGGACGAAAAACCTGAGGAGTATAGTAATGTGCAACCTTCTATCCCTTTTGGCCTCGGAATTAAGTATATTTTAAATCCAAAATGGTATCTTGGCGTTGAATTCGGTGCCAGAAAAACATTTTTTGATTATCTGGACAATGTAAGTGGCGGAGATGGCGTATTAAAGGATTATCAGTACGGAAATGAATATGATAATGATGCCTATTATTTTATAGGAGTTACACTTAACTATGCGTTTTATACTATTCCTTGCCCTACCAGCCCCTACAAGAAAAATTACAGAAGAAATTAAAAAAAAGCATAAAATAGGCTTTTTTATATTATTAAAGTTAATTTTGCGTTTCTGTGTCCATGCCAAATGAAAATATCGTAAAAGAACTGCTTCCTAAGCACATTGCTATAATTATGGATGGCAATGGAAGATGGGCTAAAAATAAAGGCGCTGCCAGGATTTTTGGTCATAGGAATGCCATCACAGCTGTGCGCGAGGCAACAGAGGGCTGTGCTGAACTAGGGGTTGAATACCTTACATTATATGCCTTTTCTACAGAAAACTGGGGCAGACCGCCAGAGGAAGTTCTAGGGCTTATGGAGCTCTTAGTAGCTACTATTAAAAAAGAATTAAAAACTCTCCATAAAAATAACGTTAGACTTACCACTATAGGAGATACGGACGCTTTACCCAAAAGATGTCGTAAGCAACTGCTTGAAGCAATAGCAGATACGAAGGATAATACAGGCCTTACTTTAGTGCTTGCATTAAGTTATAGTGGTCGTTGGGAAATATTACAGGCAGTTAAGCGTTTGGCTAATGATGTGAAAGATGATCAGCTTAATATTGAAGATATCAACGATGAAAACTTTGCGGCATATCTCAATACAGCTAAAATGCCAGATCCTGAATTATTAATTCGTACCAGTGGTGAGATGAGGATTAGTAACTTCTTGCTATGGCAGCTGGCATATACAGAAATTTATTTTACACCAAAACTTTGGCCTGATTTCAGACGCGAAGATTTGCATGAGGCCATTATATCATATCAAAAAAGAGAACGGCGATTTGGTAGAATTAGCGAACAAGTGAATACTTGATATTAATGAAGAAGACATTATTTTTCCTTGCATTTATTTTTATTATTATTAATTCCTCAGAAGCTCAATTCAGAAGGAGGGCTAATACATCTTCCGATAATGAAGGGGGACTGAACTACTCTAACCCACAAGAATATGTTATTGCTGATATTCAGGTAACGGGTTTAAGGGTGTTGGATAAAAACGCTCTTATTTCACTAAGTGGCCTTAAGGTTGGCGATAAGATCAAAGTGCCCGGGGATCAGATTAGTGGGGCTATAAGGAAACTGTGGAAACATGGTCTTGTAGGAGATGTATCCATTCAAATTGATAAGATTGAAGGGGAAAAAATATATCTCAATATTGCGCTGTCAGAGCGCCCAAGGCTTACCGGTTTTACCTTTGAGGGAGTTAAAAAATCTAAGGAAACGGACTTGAGGGAAGATCTAAACCTTATTAGAGGTAGAATCCTTAGTGATGCAATTATAAGGAATACAGAGCTGACCGTAAAAAATTACTATGTAGACAAAGGCTACCTTTATGCTGATGTTAAAGTGATTCAGCAAGAGGACACTATTAACCAGGATGGTGTTAAATTAAGAATTGTTGTGGATCCTAATGCCAAGGTGAAGGTTAACAAGATTAACATAGTTGGCAACGAAGTGTTCGACAATAATCGGATAAAAAAGAAAATGAAGAAAACTAACGAGCGTGTTAGAATTTCTCTTTTCAAGCGGGGTGCAGAATTGTTAGTTGGGGCCACTAAGCCTAAAAACATTAAAAGCTTTGTAGATTCTACTTACGAAGTTTCAGGAAAAGAGTTGAAGGAGTTCCTTAATGATAATGTCAAATTAAATTTCTTCAATTCCACGAAATTCATTGAGGCAGAATATGAGAATGATAAGGACAATATCATTGCCTTTTATAATTCTCACGGATACAGAGATGCAGAAATAGTGAGAGATTCTGTTTATGCCAACAATGAGAACTCCGTAAACATTGATATTGAAATTTCAGAAGGTAGAAAGTACTACTTCAGGAACATTATTTGGACAGGTAACTTTGTTTATGATGATGCTACTTTGGATAAAGTATTGGCTATAGAAAAAGGAGACGTTTATAATAAGGAGCTAATAGATAAAAAACTTTCTTTTAACCCTAAGGGTACTGATATCAGCGGTCTATATATGGATGATGGATATCTATTCTTCAGAGTTAACCCTGTAGAAGTAGCCGTAGAAGGAGATTCAATTGATGTGGAAATGAGAATCTACGAAGGGGAGCAAGCTACTATCAAGAATGTAATCATCGCTGGTAATGAAAGAACCAGAGATCATGTTATAAGAAGAGAGCTTTATACCATTCCTGGAAGAAAATTTAGCAGATCTGATTTAATACGTACTCAGCAAATGCTTTCTCAGTTAGGTTATTTTGACCCAGAACAAATTAACCCTGTTCCAAAACCAAACCCTGCAGATGGAACCGTAGATATAGAATGGAATCTAGTGGAAAGATCTAGTGACCAAATTGAACTATCAGGAGGTTGGGGAGGCCAACTCGGATTTGTAGGAACCCTGGGATTATCTCTGAACAACTTCTCTATGAGGAATTTGGTGAAAGGTAAGTTCAACCCAATACCAACTGGTGATGGACAAAAACTATCTATGAGAGTGCAGGCAACCGGTCGTCAATATCAGAACTATTCAGTTTCATTTACAGAACCTTGGTTAGGAGGTAAAAAGCCAAATTCGTTTACTGTAAGCGCTAACTATTCTATACAAAGACAAAGACAATATGAAGATAGAGATGGAGACGGTGTGGCTGAGTATCTTCCTTCTTTTGGTAATTATAATGCTCACATTTCGGTTAAAGGTATTACTGTAGGATTAGGAAAGAGACTACGTTGGCCTGATGATTATTTCTCTTGGACCAATTCGTTATCTTACATGGTATATGGTTTGGACAATTATAGATTTAGCGGTCTGGACTTTAGTAATGGTTCAGCTAACAGTATTACTTTTAATTCTACCTTATCTAGAAATAGTGTAAATAGCCCGATGTATCCTACAGGTGGATCAACAATTTCTTTAAGTGCTTCATTTACACCTCCTTATTCTTTATGGAGAGATATAGATTATGACAATGCTGAAGCTTCAGAACAGTATAAATGGATAGAATATCATAAATGGATGTTCGATTCTAAGTATTACTTAACAGTAGTAGGTAAATTAGTTTTGGAAGCTAAAGCGCATTTCGGATTTATCGGATCATATTCTAGTGATGCTGGTATAGGACCATTTGAAAGGTTTAACCTTGGTGGTGATGGTCTTGCAGGACAAAACTTTGTATTAGGTACGGACGTAATTGGTTTACGTGGTTATCAAAACAATGCTTTAACTCCTCCTTACGATAGAGTAAGTGGCTCTGGTAGAATAGAAGGAGGTATTGTATATGATAAATTTGGTCTTGAGTTACGTTACCCTGTAACCACTGGTCAGGCTGCTACTATTTATGGTTTTGTATTTGCGGAAGCAGGTAATAACTTTGATAATTATCAAGAATTTAATCCTTTTGAAAACTATAGATCAGCTGGATTTGGTGCCAGAATATTTATGCCCGCATTTGGTTTGATTGGTATTAACTGGGGATATGGGTTTGATACTGTACCAGGAGATACTGAAAGAAGTGGGCCTCAGTTCCACTTTACCATTGGTCAGCAAATCAGATAAGTTGAGGTTAGTGATTGAGGATGAAAATAGTGTTTGATTATTTAAACCATAAACCTATTGACCTATGAAAAACCTATTTGTTTTATTTTTGGCATTATTTTCGTTCGTTAATGTTTACGGACAAAAATTTGGATATGTAGACACCAATTATATACTTAGCAAAATGCCTGAGTATAAAGAAGCTCAGGGAGAGATAGAAACGCTCTCTCAAGGCTGGCAGGATGAAGTGAAAGAAATGTCTAAGGACATAGAATCTATGTACAGTGAGCTTCATGCTGAGGAGGTTTTACTAACAGCCGAGATGAAAAAGGACAGATTGGCTGAAATAGAAAGAAAGGAAGATGAGCTAAAGGCTTATCAGAAAAAGATATTTGGATTCGACGGATTATTCTTTTTAAAGAAAAAGGAGCTGGTAAAGCCAGTTCAAGACAAGATATTTGAGGCTATAGAGCGTGTATGTAAAGAACAGCGATTAGCAATTATGTTCGATAAATCAGGGGAGTTGGTAATGATATATACTGACCCCAGGCATGACTATACTGATTATGTACTTGATGAGCTGGGATTGGGAGATCCAAATGATGTAATAAAGTAGAATGTTTAATTTAAATATATCATGAAAAACAAATTATTTTTAACCATTATAGCTTTTGCGTTTTTAGGGCTTGCTACCGTGCAGGCGCAGACCACGAAAATTGCCTATGCCGATGTGGATTATATATTGAGCCAAATGCCAGAAGCTAAGCAAGTGGAGTCTGATCTTAAAGCACACAATACTCAGTTACAAAATCAATTACAAGCAAAATATCAAGAGTATCAGGAAAAGCTACAGGCTTATCAGCAAGGAGCATCTACAATGGATGCAGCTATCCGTCAGGATAAAGAAACTGAACTGGCTCAATTGGAGCAAAGAATCCAAAAGTTTCAGCAAGATGCACAGAGCTCTATGCAAAAAAAACAAGCTGATTTAATGCAGCCTCTTTATGAAAAAGTAGGTAATAACATTGAATCTGTAGCTAAAGAAAATGGTTATACTTATGTGCTGAATGGACAAATTGCCGGTGTGGATGTAGTACTTTATGCCGATTCTAAATTTGATATCAGTGATTTAGTACTTAAGAAAATGGGTGTTACACCTGCAGGTAACTAAAATATTGAAACCTTATACATGAAGCCCCGCTGGGGCTTTTTTTATACCCTATGAATTTAAGACCACCATTATTACAAGAAGGAGATAAAATAGGAATAGTGTCACCATCCAGGATGATACTTCCTGAGCAAATTTCTCAGGCACTTACCGTTTTCCAGGAATGGGGGCTGGAGGTAGTGTTGAGTGAGCAATTATATGCTTCGGAAGGCTATTTTGCGGGCACAGATGAAGTAAGAAGGGCCGAACTGCAGAGTTTTCTTGATAATCCTGAACTCAAGGCGGTGCTATGTGCTAGAGGTGGCTATGGTATGACCCGTATTATCGATGGAATTGATTTTTCTGGTGTTAAAAAATATCCCAAATGGTTGGTTGGCTTTAGTGATATTACAGCCATGCATGTAGCTCTGAATAATAATAACATAGAGAGTATTCATGGAGTAATGCCTGCACAATTTGGCTATGAAGGTGTAATGGAATCAATAAGTAGTTTGAAGAATATCCTTTTTGAAGGAAGGGTGGATTATTCAGTCCCGATGTCAGGTGGAAGCAGACAGGGAACAGCTAATGCCGAAGTGATAGGTGGTAATCTTTCTTTATTGGCAGATAGCTTAGGGACAGCAACAGAAGTACAGACCAAAGGTAAGATACTGTTGATTGAGGAAATAGATGAATATTTATACAAAATTGACAGGATGCTCACCCAATTACGAAGAGCAGGTAAGTTTGATGAGCTGGCCGGAGTTATTGTCGGTGATTTTTCTGGGATGAAAGATACTTCTATACCCTTTGGAAAAAACATAAAGGATTTAATTTGGAGCCATTTTGAAAGTTACTCTTATCCTTTATGCTTTGATTTTCCAGCGGGGCATGAGCCTTATAATTTGGCTATACCCTTTGGGCATAGCTTATCTTTTATTGTTAATGAAGATGAAGTAAGGCTATTAGGTTGATTTTCCAAAGCCTCCTCCTCCAGGAGTATTTATACATAACACATCACCTGGCTTAACTTTTACAGAATCGCTTGGTAATAGCTCTTTTATTTGATTTTGTTGTTTTAATTGTTGATTTCCTGTTAGACCATCCTCTCCACCTTTTAATCCATAAGGAGCAGTTTGTCGGTGTTGAGTAAGTACTGTTAAATCGAGATTGTCTAAAAATTCGATTTCTCTAATAATACCATTTCCTCCATTCCATAGGCCTTTTCCTCCGCTATTTTCTCTGATCCCAAACTTATTAATCCTTACCGGGTATCTGTATTCCATAATTTCAGGATCAGTTATTTTAGTGTTAGTCATGTGCTGATGAATAGCATCTTTTCCGTTGAAGCCTGCTCCAGCTCCGGTACCACCGCCAATGGTTTCATAATAGCCGAATTTATTATTGCCGAACAGAACATTGTTCATGGTTCCCTGACTACAGGCAGCCATATTTAAGGCCTTTAATAGCGTATCAGTAAGTCTTTGACTGATTTCGGTATTTCCTCCCACTACAGCAGGAGATTCTTTGCTAAAATCAGGGTTAAGCATGCCATGAGGTAATATCACCTTTATATTTGAGGTCAACCCTTCATTTAGAGGAAGATTTTCAGTGATAGATAATCTTAAGACATATAATACAACGCTATTTACAATGGCTTCAGTAGCATTCAGGTTACCAGGGTGTGTATCTGAAGTGCCTGTAAAGTCAAAAATGGCTGATTCTTTTTCAAAGGAAATGGTACAATGCAGTATTGAGTGGTCATCCAAATATTCTGTAGCTTCATACGTATGGCCTGCTTTTTCAGATAGGGATTCCCATAATTTGGTATTTACATATCCTTTTAGCGATTGCATGTAGTATTTTACCGCATTAACCCCAAATTGAGAGCAGAGCTTTTGTAGTTCATAAACTCCTGTTTTTAATGAAGCAATGCCACCTTGGAGGTCTGCAATATTCTCCTGAAGTGAGCGTGTAGGGTATCTTGCTGATGTAAATACGTTACTAATTTCATCCCACAGATATTTTCCGTTTTTAGCAAGGTATTGAGGATGTATTATTACTCCTTCCTCTTCTAAAGCAGTGGCATCGGTAGGCATAGATCCTGGGGTTTTACCTCCTATTTCAGCATGATGAGCCCTGCTGGCTAAATAACCGACTAATTGATTGTCCGCAAAGACACCTGTGATTAAAGTGATGTCGGGCAAATGGGAGCCGCCATAGGCAGGGTGATTAGTAATGATTACATCTCCTTCTTCAATGGAGATCACTTCAATCACTTTTCTCACACATATTCCCATACTACCCAAGTGGACAGGAATGTGAGGCGCATTTACGATCAGATAACCTTTATCGTCTAAAAGAGCACATGAGAAGTCTAATCGTTCTTTTATATTAACAGAAAAGGATGTTCTCTCCAGTTGGCTTCCCATCTTTTCCACTATGCCGGCATATCTGTTTTTGAAAAGCTCCAAATTGGCTTTTTCGGTTTCAGGCTTTAAAGCGAGCGTATCATCATTTACTGTTTTTTTCATAATGGCGTGGTTATGAACATCTAGTTCAAAACTCCAACCATGTTCAATATACAGTGTACAGTTATTACTGGTAATTACTGCCGGTCCAAGAATTTCTGCACCAGGATTCATCGTTTCCCATACATAAAAATTCACTTCTTTTCTGCCATTTTTAGTAAGACATGATTGGGCTCCTTGCTCTTGTGGAGCATATTTTTGAAGTGAGTGAGGGATTGATTTCTGCTTGTCAGGATTGATGGCTGCAATTACCTTTGCTGATTCCAGTTCAATGTCACGATTGTCAAGCCAATGGCCATAGATAGATTTATATTTTTCTTTAAAGGCTTGTTTGTAATCTTGAGTAGAAGCCGCATCTATTTCTACAGTATTTTCTTGCCCGGCATAGCGTAGATAAAGCAATTGGGATTTTATAAAGATATCGCCTTGTGTGAATCCCTGGTTGATGAGCTGTTGAGTAGCTTGTGATTTTAGCTTATTCCAGATGCTATCAAGTGTATTACTGGCTTCATCAAAAGGTTGTAAAATCTGTTTTTCAGTAAAATACTCTATATCTGCCTGGCTAATACCATAGGCGCTGAGCAACCCAGCATCATAAGGTACAATTATAGTTTTGATATTGAGTAGATCAGCTATAGCACAGGCATGCTGGCCTCCGGCGCCGCCGTAGGTGACCATAGCGTAGTCAGAAGGAGCGTACCCTTTTCTTACCGATACCTTTTTAATTGCTTCCGCCATTTTTTCATTGGCTATCTGTAAGAATGCCAGTAAATTTTCATCAGTAGGCGCTATTATTTCACTTAATGCCATTTTGGCTTTTTCAGAGTTTAGTGGAATACTGAAATTAGAATCCACTAAGCGGCCGCATAATAAGTTAAGGTCAGTAATGCTCAGTGGGCCGCCGTCTCCATAGCAAGCTGGCCCTGGCGATGAACCCGCACTTTCGGGGCCTACTTGCATAATATCACTTTTTATGTCACAAATAGAGCCACCTCCAGCCGCTATGGTTTCTATGGCCAGGCTTGGGCTTAGAATTTGAGCATCTCCTACTTGGGTTTCATATTTATAATCATAATTTTTATCGTAGATAGCCACATCTGTACTGGTTCCTCCCATATCAAATGTGATGATTTGATCGTAGCCAGATTTTTCAGCAATGGTTTTTGCTCCTACTATTCCTCCCGCCGGGCCACTGAGTAAGCTGTCTTTGGGCGTGAAATGACCAGAATTAACTATGGCTCCTGCACTGGTCATTATTCTTAAGTAGCCTTCTTGTAGTTTATCGGTGATTCCTTTTATATAGTTTTCAATTATTGGTTGCAAATAAGCATTAGCTATGGTGGTTTCTGCCCGACTTAATATTTTAATGTTTTGAGAGATAGTAGATGAAGTGCTAATGAATTTGAAGTCTTTGCTTTTTATGAGTTGTTCTACCTGAAGTTCATGAGCTGGGTTTTTATAACTATTCATGAAGGCTATGGCGAAAGAAGTGTCTTGGGGTAAATGACTCAGGCTTTGAGAAAGTTTCTCCAATTCAGAATCAGTCATTTTTGTAATTACATTACCGTCTTTATCTATCCTTTCTGTAACCTCTATTACTTCTTTATATAGAGGATCTGGCTTAATTATATTTAACGCAAAAATATCAGGACGCTGCTGTGTGCCAATATTAATCAGGTCTTTGAAGCCTTTGGTAGTAATAAATATTACCGAGGCTCCTTTTCGCTCTAGCAATGCATTGGTGCCTTTGGTGGAGCCAAGCCTCATGTCTATAGGCGGAAATGGACTGTCAAGGGCAGTGCCTGTAAGTATGCGAGAGGCCAATACCGGTACTTCTTCATTAGAGGTGATGGCAAAATCACCAGGGAGAATGTCAATCTCTTTATTAAGGTGAATAATGCCTTTCTGAAAATCGATGGATTCTATTAGCGCATTGTGCTCATTAATTGACTGGCTAAAATGGAAATTTTTAAAAATATCAGTTTCAATACCCCAGTTAAATTCCGCTTTGAAGCTGCTAGGAGAGGTTCTTTCTAATACTTTACCTTTTAGTCGGCTGCTACTTAATATTTTAAGTCTACTGGTCTCACCCTCAGGAGATAGGGCTATACAATCTGTAAAAGTTCCTCCAGTATCAATGCAGATTTGCCACATATAAATAGTTTTAATAATCGCTGAAACAAAATTTCTTGTTAATATATTATACATTAGACGATAAAGAAAGTTACGGATTTATGAGAATGCTTAGGCTATTAATATATGTTCTTCCATGGCTGCTGGTCTTAGTATTAGGCAGCTGGCTGTATTTTGAGAGCCACACAGAGGAGGAGCCAAAGACCATTATCAATAATAGTACGGTGCTGGAAAAGGTAGAGTCGCTAGGGAAAATGGAGCTGGTGAGGTATAATTTTAAAGAGATTACCGAGCTTAAGGAGTTAAGCAAGGAATATTTCAGACTATTTAAGTTGGGGCCAGATTCTAAAATAGCCTTGATAAGTGCCGGGCATGCTGTAGGGTGTATTGACCTCACAAAAGTGAAGGTGAATGACATTCAAGTGGCTAATGACACTATTTATTTGAGGTTGCCAGAGCCTGAAATTTGTTATTATAAACTGGATATGGAGAACACCCGTATTTATGATATACAGACTAATCCGTTGAAAGATGAAAAGGCATTTATTCAAAAGGCCTATAAAAATGCCGAGCGAGAGATTAAAAAAGCTGCAGAAAACTCAGGAATACTAGAGCAGACTCGCACTAATGCAGAGTTGATTATGAAGCCAATGCTAGAGGAAATGAGTGGTAAAGTAGTGATTCTTACTGATGAAATACCGGCTGCTGAAGTGGAGTTATATTGACTCATCCATATCTCTAAGTATGTCCCAAACCATGTCAGGTTCATAGCCTTTCTGAATAGCATGAGTGGCTATCTTCCTTTTTCTGATGAATTGATTGGTCTCTTTCAGTGTACGGTTCTTTTTGTTAATAATGTCATGGAGAGCTTCAGAGTAATCTGCTTGGTCTATTTCAGACATTCCTTTTCTTATGCAATATTCTGATAGGCCTAGTTGCTTAAGGCCTTGTAATATTTTCAAACGGCCCCATTTTTTTATTCTGAATTTGCCTCCGGCATAGCTTCTGGCAAAGCGCTCTTCGTTGATAAAGCCTTCAGTTATGAGATCAGTAAGTACATCTTCTACCTCATGTTGCCTGAGGCCATAATCATAAAGCTTATCTCTTACCTGCTGCTGCGTTCTTTCCTGATAAGCGCAGAAATCGGCAGCCTTTACCTTTGCTTCTTTCATGGTAAAGGTTCTCTTACGCTTATTATTATCTTCAAAAGGCTCCATATGGCAGATAAAATAAAGGATCTTAAACTTGGTAGCTTAAGATCCTTACAATGCTTTATTATTTAGTGTTTTTTATTTTACTAATCCTTTTCTTTTAAGGATGCTCTCTACGAATTTTCTTTCATTCTCAGTGTTGAAAATTCTAAATGGTAAATGAATAAGTTGAGCTTTGTTAATCACTAGTAAAATATAGTCTTTGCCTATTTTAGCACTTTTTACTTGATCCCATTTAATAGGCATACCCTGGCGTGGGTTAAGTTTTATGAGTATTTGCTGACTATTAATTTCATAAGAGAGTTTTTCAAATAGCATTTTTGTTTGTTCCATTTGCGTAACTCCCGTAAACTGGATAAGCCAGAATAAGAAATAAAGAACGAGTGCTATGGCTGTGCCTATGAACCACCATGCATTAGGTATAATGAAATAACCTGAGCATAGAGCCAGAGCAATTAAAAACACCCACCACTGCTGTTTTAGTATATTCACTAAACCTAGTTTAATATAAGTTCCGTTCTCTAGCTTATACTTTTTAGTCTTTACAATCATGATTTACTATTGAAAATAATTAAATGCGTAATTTTAGTTAGCTTGCTTTTAGGCTGATGTCAAGGCTTTTTGCTGAGTGAGTTAGAGCACCTACAGAGATATAGTCAACCCCACATTCAGCCACTTCTATAATGCTTTTCTCTGTAATTCCACCACTGGCTTCTGTCTCATACTTGCCATCTATCAGTCGTACTGCCTCTTTCATTTCAGAAGGTATCATATTATCCAGCATAATAATATCTATATCTCCAATGGCTAATACTTCCTTCACTTCTTCTATGTTTCTGGTCTCAATTTCTACTTTCAGAGACTTTCCAGTTTCCTTAAGATAGCTTTTGGTAGCATGAATAGCATTTTTGATGCCTCCTGCATAGTCAATATGATTATCTTTAAGCATGATCATGTCATACAAAGCAAATCGGTGATTTTTAGCACCACCAATGGCTACAGCCCACTTTTCAGGAAGCCTGAAGTTCGGAGTGGTTTTTCTGGTATCGAGCAGTTGAGTTTGAGAACCTTTTATGAGGTTACAAAGATAATTAGTATAGGTAGCTATACCACTCATACGCTGAAGACAGTTAAGTACCAATCGCTCGCAGGTTAGTATAGATCGGGCAGATCCTTTTACGGTAAAGCCTACATCTCCCTTTTGTACCACATCTCCATCATTCTTAAGAATGCTTATTGATAAGTTAGGGTCAAAAAAATGGAAAATTTTAGTGGCAAGTTCAATACCCGCTAAAATACCATCATCTTTAATTAGAAGTTTGGCTTCACTTTGTGCGTTTTCAGGTATAGCAGCGAGAGAAGAGTGGTCTCCATCTCCTACATCTTCATTAAGAGCTGTCTTAATGAAATAGTTTATAGCGTCTTCGGTCAGGTAGCTCAATTCCATCGTGCAAAAATAAAAAAAGCACCGATTTAATCAGTGCTTCTTTACTATAAATGACTTATTATCTATTCTTTGATGAAACTTATTTCATGAATAAGATACTTTCCATCAGAATTCTTTATTCTCACCCACACACGATAGGTCTGTTTGTTAGAAATATACTGGCCGATGGCATAAGGAAGACCTCCTTTAGACGCTCCTTGATGCACTATGGTGAAGCTGGTAGGAGGGTTGTTCTTGAAAAAATCTTTCATTACAAACTCCGCCTGGGTCTTACTATAGCTTTGCATTTCTCCATCAAGCGTTACGTCTACGTTTTGATTGAAGAATTTAGCAGTTTCTTTTGAGCTACCGGTTTTGATAGCCTCTTTAACATCATTAATAATATCACCTTGAGCCAGGCCTTCTAAAGATAGAATACCTACAAGTGTAAAAGCCAAGCCTAATACTATAATATGTTTTGTTATATTATTCATTTGATCCGTTACAGGTTTTATGTTCTTTGGTAATCTAAAACTATGCCAAGTTAAGCAATTGACGGAATTTCCAAATTAATATAATAGACACTGGTAAACAACCTACTTTTGGTAAATTTTAAGTGCGGGTACTTTTGGAGTATGTAACCCTTCAATTAAGGAGGAAAAGCTCCGATCTAATTATTTATAACAACACAATGCCTTCACAGGATTTATTATAGATAGTTACCTATAAGTAACCGTTATTATGACTTTTGATGAAGTAAAGTACATGATCAGCCTTGATTTTTAAGGTTAAAATAGAAGGCTTAAAATGGTCTGCAATCGATATCAGAAAAAACAGTTGATAAAAGATTGGATATTCATTTTCCAGTATATTATCTTGGAGCCGCGTATCAAATAACCTACTAATTCTCATTCAATTGCCATCAACATCTTCTTCATTCTTAACATTAAATTAATATTGGAGTGATATATTTTTCATTAAGATAAAATTTGCTGATTGACCAAACCATTGGGAATAGTATATCTTTGCGACGCAAAAATTATTTATGTAATAAATTAATCTATTTTCAAACCAAACAAACAAGGAATGAAACAATTTTTACAATTGGGAATTACTGTTGTCACTTTATTGGTGATGACGAGCTTTTCCGCTTTCGCCCAAACGGGGACTATAAGTGGTAAAGTTTTAGACGCAGACAGCGGCGAGCCCCTCATTGGAGCTAACGTGGTTGTCAAAGGAACTACCAAAGGTTCCACTACAGATTTAGGAGGTAACTTCAAGATTGGTAATGTTGATCCAGGAAACAAAACCATTGTAATTACTTATGTAGGTTATCAGTCAAAGGAATTAGCAGTAGATGTAAGTGCAGGGCAAGAGGCTAAAGTAGGAGAGATAAGTCTACCTGTTGATGCTGTTGGTTTGGATGAGATTGAAATTATTGCTTCAGTAGCTGTAGACCGAAAAACTCCAGTAGCTGTTTCTACCATTAAGGAAGATTATATTATTGAGAAGGCAGGAAACCAAGAATTTCCTGAGTTATTGAAAACTTCTCCTGGTATTTATGCTACCAAACAAGGTGGTGGTTTTGGTGATTCAAGGGTTACTGTTAGAGGGTTTAATGATGAGAACGTTGCTGTGTTAATTAACGGAGTTCCTGTTAATGACATGGAAAATGGTAATGTTTACTGGTCTAACTGGGCAGGATTAACAGATGTAACAAGATCTATGCAGGTTCAAAGAGGTCTTGGAGCATCTAAAGTGGCGGTACCTTCAATAGGTGGTACTATAAACATTCTTACTAAAACCACTGATGCTGAAAAAGGCGGATATCTTTATTATGGAATAGGTAATGATAACTATAACAAATTAGGATTTTCTCTTTCTACTGGCTTAACCGAAAATAATTGGGCAGTAACTGTAGCTGCAGCTAAGATAGAAGGAGATGGCTGGGCTGACGGTTTGCAATTTAAGTCATATAACTATTTCTTAAATGTTTCAAAAATGATCAATGAAAAACACACTATTTCATTGACTGGTTTTGGTGCACCTCAGTGGCATGGACAGCGTCAGAACAGGCATACAATGCAGACATTTAGAGATGCTCCGCAAGGAATTAAATTTAATTCTGACTGGGGAGTTTTAAATGGAGATGTAGTTAACGCAGAAGATAACTATTATCATAAACCACAATTTTCTTTAAACCATTACTGGACTATTAATGAAACTTCTGAACTTTCTACTGCTGTATACGCCTCTATAGGTGATGGTGGAGGTGGTGGCCGAAGCCTAAACAGTGAGCCAAGGTTACCTGGAAACGGAGCAGCTGAATATGGTCCTATAGACTTTGACGCTATTGCAGCTGAAAATGCGGCAAACCCTGATGGAAGTGCTTTGTCTTACTTATATAACTCTGTTAACAAGCATGAGTGGTATGGAGTGTTAAGTACGTACAATAAAGAAATCAACTCTAACTTAGATTTATTAGCAGGGGTTGATCTTAGATATTATGTGGGTCACCATTATAGAGAAATCAAAAATTTATTGGGAGCGCAATATTATTTAAGTGATGATGATGTAAATAACCCTAACAGAGCTATAGGTGTAGGAGATAAGTTTAGTTATAACAATGATGGAAAAGTTCTGTGGGAAGGCGTTTTTGCACAAGGAGAATATACTGTTAATAAATTATCTACTTTCCTATCATTAGCAGCATCTAACACTTCTTACCAAAGAATTGATTTCTTCCAAAAATTAGATAGTGATTCTGATCAAAAAACAGATTACTATAATTTCTTTGGTTATCAAATTAAAGGTGGAGCTAACTATAACCTAACTCGTAATCACAATGTATTTGCTAATGTAGGTTACTTTGAAAAAGCTCCAGGTTTTGACGCTGTATTCCCAGATAATAATAACGATGATATAAACGGTGATGCAGAAAACCAGAAGATATTAAGTTATGAAGTGGGTTATGGTTTTAGAAGCACTGCATTCAATGCTAACTTTAACGTTTACAGAACACAGTGGAAAGATAGAACATTAACAGCATCTTATAATGACGCTTCAACCAATCAATTGGTGTTCTTAAACCTTACAGGAGTAGAGGCTTTACACCAAGGTTTAGAATTAGATTTCACATATAGTCCAGTAAGTACATTTACTTTAAGAGGAATGTTCTCAATGGGAGATTGGACTTGGCAGAATGATATACAAGCTGTAAATGTGCTTAATGAAGATGGAGAGGTAGAGGCTGTGATAGATAACTTATATCTTAAAGACTTAAAAGTAGGTAATTCAGCGCAGACCACACTTTCTTTAGGGCTTGATTATACAATAGTAAACAACTTAAAAGTTGGTGCTACCTATAACTATTATGCAGATAACTATGCATACTTTGAACCTAATAGCAGAAGTGGTGAAGATTTTAGAGGGATTCAACCTTGGAAAATACCTGATTTCGGATTATTTGATTTGAATGCAGTATTTGATTTTGAAATAGGAGATATTTCCGCTTCATTATACGGAAACGTAACTAACCTATTTAATACTGAATATGTGTCTGATGCTACTGATGCAGAGACAATTGATAATGTAAATGTCTATTATGGAATAGGTAGACAGTGGACTGCTGGAGTAAAAATCAAATTCTAAAAAAATTGTCAAAAATGAATAAGTATATAGTTTATATATGTAGTCTCGTGATGCTTTTTATGGCCGCATGTGACCCAATGGATGAAGTTTACGAAGAACTTGATGAGGCAAATGGAGGTAATGGATTTCCTGCTAGCGAACTTGAGTTTACACTTACAGAAGATGATTACGGTTTAATTGCCAAACAACTTGATTCTGTTGAGTATTTTAGGTCTTATGAAGATGCAAAAGAATATATACCAGCACTACTTGATAGTTTATATCCTAATGTTGGAGGAGGTTCTAGTGCAACAGTAACTTTTAATTTATATGTACCTGTTTTTGCTGAGCAGGAAATTACATTAACCGGAGCAGATTATACAGCACTTGAATTAGAATATCCTAATTTAAGTAGTCAGTCTGAAATAATAGCTGCTGCTGATTTAAAAGTACCTGAGGCTGAAGATGGAGATGTAATCTCTTTGACTTACGATTATTATAGCAGCGGACAGGTAACTGAACGTACAAGTCTTTTAGGTTCTTTGGATGGAGCTTGGTATACGCTTTTCGTTCCTACTTCTGATGATTATCAAGCTTTGGGACAGTCGTATCCTAATTTTGATGACTTTGGAGAGGCTACACATAATTTACCTATCTATTTTAACTCATTATTCCCTTATGCAGTAGAAGGTGAAACTAAGGTTGTATATATTGATTACTATGGAGGTGAAGCAAGTTCTTACCTAATTCCGGTTTATTTTAACGATGGTAGCTGGGAAGCACCAGGCGGGACCATACAATTTGGTAAAAGCGAAGGAATTTGGGTTCCTGATAACACTATTAGATATACCCTTTCAGGAAGCGATTATGATGCTATTGCAGCTAATGAAGAAATTGGAAGCGAATCAGCTAGAGGTAACTTAGCTTCTTATGGAAACTTCAATACTAATAGCTGGAGTGATGAAGATATTCTAGCTGGCCTTAGTTATATCCTATTAGAGAATTTCCCTGGTTATGAAGAGGGGCAAAGAGTACTAGTTTCTTTTGATACCTATCCTGACGGTCTTAAAAGTATGCACGTAGTTCTTTCAGGTGGAGAGTATATTCTGTTTGAGAACTAGTGAATTATAATGAATAAATAAAAAGGACTACTTCTATGAGGTAGTCCTTTTTGTTGTTTATTGTTTCTTAATTTATTGAATGAACTAGAAATACCCTTTTATAATGAACCATAACTTTTTTATTAAGCGAATAGCCAGAACTCTAGGAGTTATTTTTTTGATGTTAGTTAGTATAGTAGCATTTTCTCAAGCTCCTGAGGGTTACTATGATGATACAGATGGTGTGTATGGCGAAGATCTCCAACAGGCGTTACATGAAATTATCCGAAATCATACGCGTTTTTCATATGAGCAAGTAAAAGATTTTATTGAAGTAGCTGATGCCGATCCTGCAAATGAGGGCCGTATCATTCTTTTTTATAGTGATCGCTCAGAACTAGCAAGTAATATTGGTAGTAGTGGAGATACATGGAATCGGGAACATATTTGGGCTAAGTCTCATGGTTTTCCTGAAGAAAGTGATACTGCTTATACTGATTTCCATCATTTGAGGCCCTCTGATGCCAGTGTTAACTCAAGTAGGAGTAATAAAGATTTTAACAATGTAGAACATACTGCTGGAAATGAGGAGGGAGAAGCTGCAGATACCTACACTAATGATGATTATTGGGAGCCGAGAGATGCAATAAAGGGAGATGTAGCCAGAATGATGTTTTACATGGCTACCAGATATAATAGTGCATCTCTTGACCTTGAGTTGGTAGATAGACTGTCGTTATCAGGAAGACCTGAATTCGGCGTACTTTATACTTTGCTTGAGTGGCATGAGCAGGATCCTGTTTCTCAAGAGGAAATTGATAGAAATAATATCGTCTTTGAGTGGCAAGGAAACAGAAATCCATTTGTTGATCACCCTGAATGGGTAAGCAGTATCTGGGGAAATGTTGCATTACCTCTTTTATTCGGAAATACAGCTAATTTTAATCCTGATTTTGGGTTCGTTCCTATTGGCTCATCCAAGGTACAACAGTATAGTCTTAATAGTTATAATTTGATGGGAGGCATTACTGTAGAGGCAAGTGGAGCTTTTGAAGTATCTCTTGATAATGAAAACTGGACTCAATATTTAGAAATTCCACAAGAAGGGTTAGATCAATCAAATACTATCTACATGAAGTTTACTCCTACCTCTGAAGGAGAAGAGTACTCAGCAAATATTGTTCATAGTACCATGATGAGTAATTACCAACTTCGTGTTACAGGGCAGGAAGGAGAAATTGAAGTGTTGAGTATCGCAGAAGCAAGAGAAGTTCCTGTTGGAGAATCAGTAAGTATAGCAGGTGTAGTGATAGACCGAGGAAATAACAATGATGATAATAGGGTGATTTATGATGGCACTGCCGGTATTGTGGTGAGGAGTTTTGATCCTGGAAATGAGTCTGAGCAGTATGAAGAAGGGGATAGTATCTTGGTAAGTGGTATTTTAAGCAGTTATAACAATTTATTGCAGATATCTGAGTCTCCCATTACCATTGAGTTACTTAAGTCAGGTGCTGCTATTCCTGAAGCACAAGTGTTGACCATTAGTGAAATTGGAGAAAATGAAGAGTCAGAACTGGTTAAAATTGAGGGAGTGGAATTTATTACGTCTGGAACTTTTCAATCAGGGAACTCAGCTTTTACGGATGGTTCTAATAATTTCACTTTCAGAATAGGTGGCAGTACGCACCCTTTAATAGGAATGGAAATACCTATAGGAAAAGTGGATATTGTAGGAATAATAGGGCAGTTTGAAAATGATTATCAAATATCTGCACGGGATGAATTTGATATTATTGAGGTAGAAGAACCATTAACTACAGGTTTGGGTGATGAATTAGATGATAGAATTTCTATTTATCCGAACCCTGTTACTAATGATTTGTATTTACAAAGTGACCTTGCATCTTCTTATAGTTACGTTTTGTCAGATATGAATGGGAACAAGGTTTTAGCATCTAATAATGTTGATGGAACCAATATATTAGATGTTTCTACTGTTTCTAGGGGAATGTATTTTCTTACACTTACTGATGATAAGGGGAGTCATACTTATAAGGTAATAAAACAATAAAATTTTAGCATAAAAAGGGCTGTTCATAAGAGCAGCCCTTTTTTATTCCCATTCACCTAACTTTATCTAAGGGTCAGCTGTTGATAAACAAATGAAAGACACTGAAAGGTATAATGATAGAGAGCTGAGCTGGCTTTCGTTTAATAAAAGGGTTCTTATGGAGGCGGCAGATACGGCTGTTCCGCTTTATGAGAGAATTAAATTTTTGGCGATCTACTCATCTAATCTTGATGAGTTTTTTCGTGTTAGAGTAGCTTCAATACGCAGTATCGTTGATATCGATAAGAAAAAGATCAATAAAAAGTTTAATACTAAGCCTAAGAAGATCTTAGAAAGCATCTTAGAAGAGGTGCATAAACAGCAAGAGGAATTTGGCGAGATCAAGCGAGAGGTTATTATTCCTGAATTGAAGCAGCATAATATTATTCTTTATAGGGAAGAGCCCATCATTCCGGAGCATCGTAAACCAGTAGAGCATTATTTTAAAAGCAAAGTGCTCTCCTACCTACAGCCCGTAATATTAAGCAGAGATAATTCCAGAACGCCTTATTTAGACAATCGTGCGTTGTATTTTGCTATGATTTTAGAGAATGCCTCAGGTGATATAGAATATGCACATGTAAACATACCTACTGATTCCCTACCTAGGTTTGTGGAGTTGCCAAAAGAAAATGGCTACTATTATTATATCGCTATAGATGATATTATTAGGGAGAATCTGGGCTTCTTGTTTCAAAATTATAAAGTGCGAGGTGTGTATGCTATTAAGCTTAACCGAGACGCAGACCTTAATATTGATGATGAATACTCTGGAAATCTGGTTAAAAAAATAAGAAAGCAGATAGAAAAGCGAAATTTGGGTGTCCCTTCCCGGTTTTTATACGATAGTGACATGCCGGAAGATCTGCTTGATTTTCTGATTAAAAAGTTTCAATTAGAGGCTGATGATATAGTGCCGGGTGGCAGATATCATAATATGTATGATCTATTCGATTTGCCTAATCCGATTAAACCAAAACTGGAAAATGAGCCTTTAAAGACTATCAGGAAACAGAAACTAGAGAACACTTCCTCTGTTTTTCTAGCGATAGATGAGGGGGATCTTATGCTGCATTTTCCTTATCAGAGTTATGATTATGTGCTCCGCTTTTTTAATGAAGCGGCTATGGATCCTGATGTTACGGAGATTAAAGCTACTTTTTATAGAATTGCCGCTAATTCCTTTGTGAGTAATGCACTTATAAGTGCCGCGCACAATGGAAAAAAGGTTACTGTTTTTGTAGAAATAAAAGCTCGCTTCGATGAGAAGAATAACCTTGTTTGGGCTGAGAAAATGGAACAGGCAGGCATAAAGATTATCTACAGCATACCTGGGCTAAAAGTGCATGCTAAAGTAGCCATGGTTACTAAGCAACTTCCTTCCGGTGAGCAAATAAAGTATGGGTATTTCGGTACGGGCAATTTCAACGAAAAAACGGCAGAGATCTATGCTGATGAAGCCCTGTTTACCAATCATGAAGAGTTGACTGATGAGCTCGGCAGGGTGTTTACTTACCTGGAAACAAGAGAAGAGATAGCGCCATTCAAACAGCTTTTGGTGTCTCAGTTCAATATTACTGATAGGTTTAAGGCATTAGTAGATCAGGAAATAGAAAATGTAAAGCAAGGAGGCAAAGGACATATCATTTTGAAGCTAAATAACCTGCAAGATGATATTATGATAGATAAGCTTTATGAAGCCAGTCAGGCCGGAGTAAAAGTAGAGTTGATAGTTAGGGCCATCTGTTGCATTAGAGCAGGAGTAGAAGGGCTGAGTGAGAATATAACAGTAAAGCGTATAGTGGACCGGTATCTGGAGCACTCCCGAGTTTTCTGTTTTTATAATAATGGAGAAAATATCTTATTTCAAGGCTCTGCTGATTGGATGAAGCGCAACCTATACCGTAGAATTGAAGTGGTATTTCCTATTCTTGATGAAAAGTTAAAAGAGGAAATTCTCAAGCTTTTGGAAATTCAGCTTAAAGACAATACCAAAGCTTGCTACCTGGATAAGGATCTGAATAATGTTCGTGTTCAAAATGATCTACCTAAGGTCCATGCGCAAGTAGATTTTCACCATTGGCTGGAGCAGCGAGAGCAGACTATTTAGAAGGGAAAAACACAAAGGCAATTATAAATGCTATAACTGCTGCTACAAATCCAAACATAAAAATGGTATAGGATTTACGTAGCATTCTATATTTTTTGCCCAAAACTATGCCTAGGAAATAGATGTCTTTGATCATACTGCCATATAAAAAATCAGAGTCTTTCATCATTTCCTGCATTCCCCACATGTAGTTATCTAACTCCATACTGTGAAAATTGCCGAAAAATAGCAAGTTCGTTTTTCTGCTCTCTATGTCTTCTCTGGTAAAAGTACCAGATGAAATGTTAGGGCGAGTAGCTAAAACCGCAAAAACAATGGTGGTAAGGCATACAGCTACCATCATTATTCCAGGTATAATCAGGTTAGGGTAGTCATCTAGCTTACGAAACAGCAATGATACCAACACTGATAATATTATGGAGTTAATAGAGATCATGATGTTGGCCTTGTTATCAGCCATGCCGCTGAGCGTAAGGTGATTTTTAGAGGTGATTCTAAACATAGTTTCTATTCCTCTACCTGGCTTTTTCACTTTTTTACTTTTCGCTTCAGGCTCGGTGGGGGATTCCCCTTTTTAACTTTTTAAGCTTTTCTTCCAGTCTTTTTATTTCATCAGATTTATAGTCGGCACAGTTTTCTTTTAACCATTCCCTATTTCCTTCTTTTTGTTGTTCCAAGACCTCAGTGCCGTATTTGGTGAAATATTTATGTTTATCAATAAACTCAAGGGTTCTGAGACACCAATCTTCATGAGAAAAATTAACTCCATGAATAGCTGCCAGTTCTTTTCTTAAGGATTCCGTTCTTCTTTTGAACTTAGTAGAGCTGAGGTGGTATAAATCTGAGTCACAAAGAATTTGGGCTGATATGGAATCAGGATTTTGTGGCATTTCAGTAGCCTTAATAAGAGACTCCACCACGGTGATATCTTCATTACTCATGCCCCATTCGCTGAGTTTGTCACGCATAACACCACACCCACTTTCTTCATGCTTTTCCTTCCCGCAAATATATCCTACATCATGAAACCAAGCTGCTATTATTACCAATTCGGTCTCTTTAGGAGTAAGATTTTCCTTTGAGCAAAGGTCAGCCGCTGCTTCCACCACATCTCTGGTATGCTCTAAATTATGATAATGATATCCTTCCGGAAGAGTATTTAAAAGCTCTGTTGTATATACTCTTGATTTACAAATCAGTTCAGTTTCCTTGTACATTAGCTTAAATGTAGAAAAAATATTGTTTCAGATCAAAAATCAGTTGCCTTCCACATAATCTTGAAGATAAGTATATTTTTGGGTTAATACGCCATCTTTTGTAATAGTAGCCCTCTCTATGATCGAATCGCTGTCTTCTCCTAATAAATGAGGAAGTACATTGTCAATTAACTCGCGCCCAAAATCTTGAGAGGCATTGCGGGGAAGCTCGCAAGGCAGATTATCTACGGCCATTACTGTTATATTTCCTTCATCAGTAAGCGCTTGTTCTACTATGCCTTGGCTGGGTTCATAGTCATAGATAGGATCATCTATAGTGCTGGGCTGCTTGGTAGAAGGGATAGAGCCTTCTATGTCACAAGTGATGTCAGCAATAACCTTTATTTTAAACTCTGGGGTACAAATGTCTTCTCGCTTAAATAGAACGGGCGCCCTGGGGTCCCAAAATGCTCCGGCAATGAGCATATCAGCTTGCTCAGCATAGGGCAAGAAGCTGCTTTCATAGTTTTCTGGATGCTGGAAGAAATCATTTCTCACGAAGTCAGAGCCATCTTTCGGGGTATTGTAATCTCTGCTATTTAATTGTACAAAAACCGGGAAGTCAAAAGTTCTATATAGAAATTCAGCAGGAGACACCCTTCTTATACCCATTCCCATGAGCACTTCCATGGCACCTTTAGCTACTCTGCCACCACCGGTTAAGGCAATTTTTATAGGAGGTAGTTTTACCTTTTTATATTCGGTCTTAAGATCATCCAGGTCGAAACACTCGTGGGCTCTTCTGATATGATATAAATTATAGCGCTTACCATAGGTCCAAATGGCGTTATAAGCACCTACTATGCCCGCATACCTTCCAAAAGCCACTATTCGCTTACCGGTTTTATCAGTAAGTGTTTCGTAGTCTATCAGCCTTATTTTTTTCTCTAAAATGGCTTGCAACAGCGCTCGATTATAAGGTTGAGCTTTTATAGTATGTGAGAAGAAAAAATAGGTTTTATTTTCTATGAGGTCTTTTATCGGCACCTCTTTTACGCCCATCAGCACATCGCAATCAGCCACAGAGTCTGTTACCGTAACCTGATTAGTTCTGTATTCATCGTTTTCAAAACATCTGATATCACTTCGCTGGCAGATGAGGTCTACATTAAAGGTGTTCTTTACCTCTTTAGCCTGTGCAGGTATAAACGGTACCCTACGATCTACCGGGATCTTTCCTTCTTTTAATATTCCAATCTTTGTGCTTGCCATGTTTTTTAAACGTAAAGGTTTAGTTAAATTGCTGCCTAACAAATATAAAATTTATCGCCTATAATCAAGGGTGATGTTACTTTTTAGTAGTTTTAAAATGCCTTTATATATAGATTATTTACTATTGGTAGTGGGGTGGCTGGTATACTTTGTATTGCATAGCGGGTTGGCAACAGTAAGGGTTAAAGAAGCAGTCAGTAGCAAGTTGGGTTTGTCAGTAGCCGGGTATCGTATATTTTATAATATTATAGCTTTACTGGGAGTCTTGGTATTACTTTTTTATAACGGCACGCTTATTCCACCTAAGTTAATACCTCAGATGGGTTTTATTAAATACTTTAGCCTGCTTACCGCCGGTATTGGTGTGATAATTATCAATTCTGCTTTTAAACAATATAGCACCAGTGGATTTTTAGGATTGGCTAGAGAAGAGTCAGGGAAACTGAAGACCAAGGGCATTTTATCCTATATCAGGCATCCGTTGTACTCAGCCACAATTCTAATTTTCATAGGATTTTTTCTGTATGATTCTCGTTTGGCTACGCTTATTAGTGTGCTCTGTGTATTTGTATATTTACCAATAGGCATCTACCTTGAAGAAAAGAAGCTTATCAAAATTTATGGGGATGAATACAGAGCCTATAAAAAAAGGGTACCAGCACTGATACCCTCTTATAAAACGATCTTAGATAATTTCTAATTTTTAGAATCGACCATTAAGCTTATTCTTCTTCATCAGATTTCTTAAGCTTGTCAAAGTCATCTCTATCAATTAGCTTTTTGTCTTCTACATTTTTATTGAGAAACTCATTGATCTTATCGATATTATAATTCGTCTGAATTTCACCGAAAGAATCTATTTGAATATCGAAACCTTTTAAATCAGGATTAACCTTAGGCTTATCCTTTTTCTTTTTGTCTTTATTGGATTCTTTCTTTGCCATAGCTCTAAAAGTTTAGTTCACCTGTTTTACCGGTAACTCTTCTATCGCCTTTTGAATTCGATCGGCCACATTCTTGGCGCCTAATATTTCTATGATCTCCATCAAATCAGGACCACCACCTTTACCGGTAATTGCAAGTCTTACTGCTTGCATCACTTGTCCTAGTTTAACGCCTTTTTGCTCTAATATGTTATTTAGTATTTCTTTAGCTGAGTCTGCAGTTAGTTCTTCAGTTTTCAAAATCTCTTCTTTATAGGCAGTAAGGACGTCTACAGCTACCTCAGTCCATTTTTTCTTGGTTACGCCCTGATCATATTCTTCAGGTAGAGTAAAGAAAAATTGACCTTCAGTATAAAGCTCCTGCGGGAAGGTGACACGTTCTTTCATAGCACCGCATACCCTCTCCAGAATATCAGCATCATAAGCAATATTATTGGCTTCAAGCTCCTTCTTGAGGTACTTACTTAGCTCCTCGTTAGATTTTGCTTTTAAATATTGCTGGTTATACCATTTGGCTTTCTCAATATCGAATTTTGCTCCTGATTTTCCTATTCTTTCAATAGCAAAAGTTTGTACCAGATCTTCAAAAGTAAATATCTCTTGCTCGGTGCCTGGGTTCCAGCCCAAGAAGGCCAGGAAGTTCACAAAGGCATCAGGCAGATACCCAGCTTCTCTAAAGCCGCTATAAGTTTCAGGGTTTCCATCTTTACCAGGGAAAACGCCGCTGATAGGGAATACCGGGAAACCAAGTTTATCTCCGTCTCTTTTACTTAGTTTACCGTTACCATCAGGCTTTAGTAAAAGTGGGAGGTGGGCAAACTGAGGCATATTTTCTTCCCAGCCTAAGAATTTATATAAAAGCACGTGTAGTGGAGCCGATGGCAACCATTCCTCACCACGGATCACATGGGTAATTTTCATTAAGTAGTCATCCACCACGTTAGCCAGGTGATAGGTAGGCATACCGTCTGACTTCATAAGTACTTTGTCATCTATGGTTGATGAATGAACCATAACCCAGCCTCTTACCATGTCATTGAGCCTTACTTCCTCTTTAAGAGGCACCTTTAAGCGAATTACATATGGCTCACCTGCAGCAATTTTTTCTTTCACCTCTTCTTCAGGTAAAGTCAGAGAATTGCGCATTTGCATTCTGGTAATGGCATTGTACTGAGGAGTGTTCACTCTGGCGGCTTTTAAGCGCTCTCTCATCGCGTCTAGTTCCTCAGGGGTATCAAAGGCATAGTAAGCATTACCTTCGTCAATTAGCTTTTGTGCATACTGCGCATACATGTCTTTGCGCTCAGACTGTCTGTAAGGGCCATACTCTCCTTCTTCATAAGGGCTCTCATCAGGGATAATGCCTATCCACTCTAATGATTCCTTTATATAATCTTCGGCACCGGGTACAAATCTTGCCTGGTCTGTATCTTCTATCCGAAGGATCATTTTACCCTTGTTCTGCTTGGCAAACAGATAGTTATATAGAGCTGTTCTTACACCTCCTACATGCAGCGCTCCCGTAGGGCTGGGAGCGAACCTAACGCGTACTTCTTTGTCCATTTTTTTTGTGATTTCTGGCCAACAAAAGTACAAAAACTTAATTAAGGATAATAATTAAGGGGTTAGGTTTAAAGTTCTGTTAATCAGGTTTCGACTCATTTTTATCTGCTTGTTGAAGTTTAAAATAGTGACAGTATAATTTGCCAGGCAGGCAGCAAAGGCCACACAGGCATAGCCATACTCTTTTTGATATAAAATAAAAAAGCAGCCTACTAACAGAGTAAATACACTCCAAAAAGATAGAAATAGAAAAGAGCTAAAAAACAGGTTGTATCTTAAGAATATGATACATCCGCGGCTGGAAGCTTCAACGCGGCCGATGATAAGAGGAAGGTAATTTTGGGGATAGGTAACCTTACGAGAAATCCTGAAATTATCATGATGAACATTACCAATAAACAGAATGCTGTCATTGTTTCTCTCCTGCATAAGGGTGGCAGGATGGGTTACTGCTCGTAAGGATTGGGTTATTTGTTCTGCCGAAAGCGGCAGAACAAGAGTCTCACTTTTATGTGGAATAACTGTCATTTAACGGCAATGCAGGATATTTCAACATTTACATTTTTAGGAAGGCAGCTTACTTCCACAGTCTCTCTGGCCGGTGGGTTAGTAAGGAAATATTTGCCATAGATAGTATTTACCAGCTGAAAGTTATTCATATCGCTTACGAAAATGCTACATTTCACCACATGATCAAAGGTAAGGCCCGCTTCGGTAAGAATGTGCTCCAGGTTTTTCATTACCTGTTCGGTTTCTACTTCTATGTTATCGTTAATAATATTGCCTGAAGCTTGGTCAATAGCAATTTGACCAGATACATAAAGGGTATCTTTGATCATTACGGCTTGGCTATAAGGGCCGATAGGGGCAGGCGCATTGGAGCTATTTACAATTGTTTTACTCATAATGTCGGTTAATTGGTGATTTATTTATTTTTGTATAAAACTGCAAAATATGGATTTATTAATAATAGGTAACGAAGAAAATGTTAATGATGTTAAGAGCAAGTTTAAGAATCTTCACACCTATACACATATAGATGAGGTCGAAAATCCGGATTTAAGTGATTATGATTATGTCTTCGACTTTCAGATAGACGAAACACCTGAACGGTTTGGTGTTTATGCTCAGGAGGAAAAGGCCATTATTTTTATTAATACGGTGAAGGTTTCTTTAACGGAGCTGGCATTTATCTATGGGCGTCCGGAAGGGCAGGTGTATGGATTTGCCGGTATTCCTGGTTTTTTATCAAGAGAGCTTATGGAAGTAACTTCTTTTGATGAGGCGCGGTCTGAAGTGTTAAGTGCTTGTGAAAAGCTGGGTACAGACTGTCAATGGGTAATGGATAGGGTAGGAATGGTTACTCCCAGGATTATTTTTATGATTATCAATGAGGCTTATTACACCGTGCAAGAAGGAACTGCCACTAAAGAAGATGTTGATAAAGGCATGAAGCTGGGTACTAATTACCCTTATGGCCCTTTTGAATGGGCAGAGAAGATAGGCCTGCAAAATGTATATGAAACGCTGGAAGCTCTTTATGAAGATACTAAAGAGGAGCGATATAAAATATGCCCGATGCTAAAGAAAGAATATATGCTGGCCAGATAAGCCAGCATATATAGTAATGATGTTTATTCTACAGTAACAGATTTGGCCAAGTTCCTGGGTTGGTCTACGTTACACCCTCTCATTACAGCTATATGGTATGATAATAACTGGAGAGGAATAACAGATACCATAGGCATAAGCGCTTCATCTGTTTTTGGTACTTCTATTACAAATTCAGCCATCTGAGGTATAAGTGCATCGCCTTCTGTAACTACAGCTATTACCTTACCTTTCCTGGCTTTCACTTCCTGAATATTAGAGACTACTTTGTCATAAGAACTATCTCTGGTAGCAATAAATACTACAGGCATTTCTTCATCTATTAAAGCAATAGGTCCGTGCTTCATTTCTGCAGCAGGGTAACCTTCTGCATGGATATAAGAAATTTCCTTAAGCTTAAGAGCTCCTTCCAAAGCCACAGGGAAGTTATAACCTCTTCCTAAGTAGATGAAGTTACGGGCATTCTGAAATCTTTCAGAAATAGCCTTAATCTGATCATCAAGCTTAAGCGCTTTTTCTACTTTAGCAGGAATATTTTCTAGTTCCACTAATAGCTCATGATATCTTCTCTCTGTGATGGTTCCTTTTTGATGAGCCACTCTAAGAGCTATCATGTTAAGCACGGTAAGTTGAGCCGTAAATGCTTTAGTGCTGGCTACTCCTATTTCTGGTCCGGCATGTGTATAAGCTCCTTCATGTGATATTCTTGAAATAGAAGAACCTACCACGTTACAAACACCAAAAATAATAGCGCCTTTAGATTTTGCTAATTCAATGGCTGCTAACGTATCTGCTGTTTCTCCTGATTGAGAAATGGCAAACACCACATCACCTTCATTGATTACAGGGTTACGGTATCTAAATTCCGAAGCATATTCAACTTCTACTGGTATGCGGCAAAATTCTTCGAAGAAATATTCAGCAACAAGACCTGCATGCCACGATGTACCGCAGGCTACAATTATAATTCTCTCCGCACTTACCAGCTTGTTTGCATATTCTCTGATGCCACCAAGAACCAAACGGCCTTCGTTAGCGCTGAGTCTTCCACGCATACAATCTCCGATAGAACGAGGCTGCTCAAAGATTTCTTTTAACATGAAATGCTCGTAACCACCTTTTTCAATGGCTTCAAGCTCCATGTCAAGCGTTTGGATATAAGGTGTGCTAGGCACATCCTGAGTGTTCTTCAGTTTAAGTTCATTATTATCTATGATGGCTATTTCATAATCGTTAAGATAAACTACTTCATTAGTGTACTCAATGATTGGGGTAGCATCAGAGGCTAAGAAAAACTCGTCTTTTCCTACACCTATAACCAAAGGACTTCCTTTTCTGGCAGCTATAAGCATGTCAGGGTTGTCCTGAGACATGATAACGATTGCATATGCTCCTACCACTTTGGTCAAAGCCAATCTTACGGCCTCTTCCAGAGAGCAGTTGTTGTTTTCTTGAATATCTTCTATGAAGTGAATAAATACTTCAGAATCTGTTTCACTTAGGAATTCGTGTCCTTTTTTTATAAGATCCTGCTTAAGAGCACTGTAGTTTTCAATAATACCATTATGAATAATGGCTAGGTTTTTAGAGCGAGAATAGTGAGGGTGAGCATTAGTGTCATTAGGCTCACCGTGAGTAGCCCAACGGGTATGACCTATACCTATATGGCTGTTTAAATCTTCATCATAGAGTGTTTTTTCAAGGTCCATCACTCTTCCCTTTTTCTTATATACATTGAGGCCATTATTAAGTAAGGCGATACCGGCGCTATCATAGCCCCGGTATTCTAGCCTTTTTAAACCTTTAATAATTACCTCATGAGCCTGTCTCGACCCCACGTAAGCAACAATGCCGCACATATTTTTTTATTTTTTAGTTCTCAGATGGTTCAGGAACGGTGTAATATAAATGAATATAAACATCATCCTTGTTTACTGCAAATCTATTAACACTCTGTGACATTCCTGCAGGATAAATCGTTAATCGATCATAGTCTGTTAAGTTTCTATCTATTGTGCGTAAATAATGTGGAATGTCAGCCTTATACTCAGTTCTAGTGCTATCATATGTAGATGATAACTGGCTGTTGCTAGCTGCAGATGGAACTGCTAGTAAGGCTACTCTACCATCAAGTAAATTTTCCGTGTTGGTAGAATAATAAGCAATGGATGCCGGCGGGGCAAATGTGCCTTCTAGCTCCGGGTTTTTAAAGAATATCTGAGCTCTTTGTATTACAGCATTTCTGGTAGAATCTGATTGGCCAAAATCTCTTAAAAAAGATAGATCAATATTCGCTACTAAACCTGTTCCACTTTGTACGTATACCTTTTCTCCTAGTTCATAAGGGGTGTAAAAGGAGTTGATAGATGATACACCTGGACCAGACCAAGGTATATTTCTGTTAGGGGAAATATTGTTGTAGTATCGGTTACTAATATTAAAAGCTAAAGAGTTAGCTTCAACATTGCCTTCATCATTAGTTTCATGATAATAAAATCTCAAAGCCGAGCCACCTGAAACAGAATAAGTAATAATAGAATTCCCTGAATTAGACTGTATGGATAGGCCTGCAAAATAGTCTATAAAACTAGTTAAAGAAGAATCTTGAAAGATTGCATCTTCACTTTTAAGTCTATTAAAGAAATCTTCTCCGAAACTGTCATCAAGTCTAACATTATGGTGATATCTATATCTGCCATTGCTATCATAGAAGTTGGCTATTATAGTGGAATCTGCAGGGTCAAGAGCATCTAATTTTGTGTCTTCAACTGTCATAGATGCCGAGTCTGCATACACTGTAAAAGACCTTTGACCTAAAATTTCACCAGTAGCCTGTTCTGAGGCTGTTGAATAAAAAGTGGAGGAATCTATTTCAATTGATTCAGTTATTCTGTGAATAGTGACTTCTAATGGTATATCGTGTAAACCATAAGCAGAGGTTACTCTGAGTTCCATAACCAGAGAATCATAAGTGGCGCTTTCGTCAAAGGTTGATCCGGGGTTAATTCTCGAAGGAAGAATTTCCGCGAATGCTTTTGCTTCAATATGTCCTAACTCAGGATCCTGATACTGGCCTGCTAAGAGTGCTGTTTGTGCGCCGGTGTTAATACTTCCGGTAGCAATACTGTCCAGCCATATCTGAGAGATATGGTCTTTTAGCGGAATTTCCGCAAAAAAAACCCCCAAACTATCTATCGGTTGGAGGCCTACAGTACTGAAATCTTCTTCACAAGAAAAAAAGGTTAGGGCTGAAAGTAAAATCAGCCCTTTGGTTCTAGCCCACAAGTTCATTATATAAGTTGTAATAAGAGTCCGTGAAATTTTCGTCTTTTTCTATCGTTTCTATTTTCTTTTCTTCAGTCTGGTCAAAAAGTCCATTTAAAGATTCGTCTTCTTCAGTCTGAATTACAGCATCAGAAAACTCCATACCTAATTTAATAAATCCGTAGTAATCTGCAGATTGTAAATTAGTAAGCATGCTATCTTCGATGTCCATCATTTTTACCTTGTCAAGCAAGTCATTGTTAAACTTATGCTTGAAACTGTTATTGTAAACAGAAAAAACAGTTTTTGCATCCTTAAATAAAGGATCATTTTTGTAAGTTGTTTTTAAGTACAATGGTATAAGGCTGGTCATCCAGTCATTGCAATGAACAATATCAGGAGTCCATCCTAATTTTCTTACGGTCTCTATAACGCCTTTACAGAAAAATATTGCCCTTTCGTCATTGTCTTCATAGAAATTATTTTCTTTATCATGGAAAACGTACTTTCTATGGAAATAATCTTCATTGTCTATAAAGTATACCTGTAACTTGGCGTTAGGTATAGATGCAACCTTAATTATTAAAGGTTTTTCTTCCTCACCAACTGCTATGTTGATACCTGAGAGTCGTACTACCTCGTGTAAGCGATTTTTCCTTTCATTTATTAAACCGAACCTCGGAACCAGTATTCTGATTTCCATCCCTTTTTCCTGCATAGCCTGTGGCAATTTCCTTACAAATTCTGCAACTTCTGATGTTTGTAAGAAAGGATTGATTTCACTGGCTACATAAAGAATACGAAGTTTTGACATATGTGTATGAGATTTGTTTGCGTAGAATAAGACCACAAAATTACAAAATTTTTGCCGTTTTTCCATATATTATATCTCTAAAAACTTACTTTTGCCCCCGTTTCAAAATGTACTCATGGAGGTTTTTAAGGAGATTTTTCCCCTACAAAGTTACTTACAAGAGCACCGCAAAAGCGGTAAATCAATAGGCCTTGTTCCTACTATGGGAGCCTTGCATAAAGGGCACCTTTCATTAATAAACGAGGCCATTGCTGAGGCTGATGTAGTGGTGTGTAGTGTCTTTGTAAATCCGACGCAGTTTAATAATGCTGCTGATCTGGATAAGTATCCCAGAACTTTAGAAGATGATCTGAAATTATTAGAAGCAGCTGGCTGTAGCGCAGTATTCTGCCCATCGGTAGATGAGATGTATGCTACCCTTCCAGTGGTTAAATTTGATTTTGGAAATCTTGAAAAGGTGATGGAAGGAAGCTTTAGACCTGGCCATTTTAATGGTGTAGGTATAGTAGTTTCTAAGCTGTTTAATATTGTTAACCCTGACTTCGCCTATTTTGGGCAAAAGGACCTGCAGCAATATGTGATTATTGCACAGATGGTTAGTGACCTATCTTTTTCTGTGAAGTTAAGGAGAGTTCCTGTTTTTAGAGAAGCATCAGGGCTGGCCATGTCTTCCAGAAACCGCCGACTTAGTGATGCAGCTAAGGAGCAGGCTACCTCACTTTATAAGGCATTACAGTTATGTAAAGAATATTTGCATAATGGTACCGACCTGGATAAATTGAAAAGAGATGCATGGAAGGTGATGGAGGAGAATGGTGTTCAGGTAGAATATCTGGAAATAGTAGAGCCGGCTACTCTGGAACCGATAGAGAACATTTCTGCCCATAAATCCGTTGCGATATGCATAGCCGCTTATATAGAAGGTGTTAGATTAATTGATAATGAAATTATTAAATTAGATTTTTGATCTTATTTCAATGAATATAGAAGTTTTAAAATCCAAAATTCATCGTGTAAAAATTACGCAGGCGGAACTTCATTATGTGGGAAGTGTTACCATAGATGAGGATTTGCTAGAAGCAGCTAATATGATAGAAGGTGAAAAGGTGCAGATCGTAAATGTAAATAATGGTGAAAGACTGGAGACCTATACTATAAAAGGAGAAAGAGGAAGTGGTATGGTTTGTCTTAATGGGCCCGCCGCTCGTAAAGCGCAGGTAGGAGATATAGTTATTATTATCTCATACGCGCATATGGATTTTGAGGAGGCTAAAAGTTTTGAACCATCAATAATATTCCCTGATGCGAATAATAAACTGCTTTAAGTTTTAATGAATAGCAGAATAAAGAATACATTAAAATATGCCGTTATGATTGGTATAACGGCATTTCTTTTATGGATCTCATTCCAAAATATAGAAGTATCAGAAGGGCAGACCAAATGGAGCTTTTTGCTGAACACCTGGCAAGCCGCTGATAAGAAATTTTTACTACTATCTGCTTTAGCCGCAGTGGCCAGCCATTTAATTAGGGCTGAGCGGTGGAAGCTTCTATTAAAGCCATTAGGCCATGAGCCTACTTTAGGTAATAGCTTTATGTCGGTAATGGTGGGTTATTTTATTAACCTGGCTGTACCCAGAGGAGGCGAAGTATCAAGATGCTATAACCTGTATCGTATAGATAAAACTCCGGTAGATGTTTCATTCGGAACGGTAATAATGGAGAGGATAATTGACCTGATATTTCTCATTATATTACTCACTACATCATTTTTTATAGAATTGGAGAATTTAATTTATTTCTTCAAATCAGATGAAATTGAGAAGTTGACCTCGGCAGGGGGAAGTAGTTTTTCCACTACTTTAATTATAGGTGTGTTATTATTAATAGTGGCTGTAGTGTTATTATTAGTGTACATATATAATAGCAGACGATTTTTGTCTTTAAGATATGTTTCTAAGGCCAAGAAAATAATACAAGGATTAAAGAGTGGCTTAACCAGTATATTTCATTTAGAAAAAAGATTTCTGTTTATACTCTACTCGCTGCTTATATGGGTGTGTTATTATTTAATGATGTACCTGGTGATGCTGGCTTTCCCAGAAACTTCCCATCTTGGAGTATTGGCTGCCCTTACTATTTTCGTTATAGGAGGTATAGCCATGGCGTTACCTTTACCTGGTGGGGCTGGTAGTTTTCACATACTGGTACCCTTAGGCTTGGTGTTGCTTTATAATTTACCTGAAGAAAAGGCCATCCCGTTTACCTTTATATTCCACGGATGGCAGACACTTGTGATTATAGTAGTAGGAGCATTGTCTTTATTTTTAAGTCAGATATCAAAGAAAAAAGGTGAAAACGGAACAGAAAATAGTTGATCTTAATGATCTTCTTGCTTTAAGAAAGTCCTGGAAGGCAAAAGATGAAAAGGTAGTATTTACTAATGGCTGTTTTGATATCCTGCATTTAGGTCATGTAGATTACCTTGAAAAAGCCGCTGCTTTAGGCGATAAACTTATCATAGCTATTAACACAGATGCCTCTGTGAAAAAACTCAAAGGAGATGAAAGGCCCCTTAACGATCAGTATGCGCGAGCCAGACTTCTCAGCGCCCTGGGTTTTGTAGATGCCGTAACCTACTTCTCAGAAGATACTCCGCTGGAACTGATAACTGAAATTTTGCCAGATATTTTAGTAAAAGGAAGTGACTATCTGACAGAGAATATTGTTGGCTCAGATATTGTTATTAAAAGTGGAGGAGAGGTAAAAACCATTGACCTTGTCGATGGATACTCCACAACGGGTTTGGTTAATAAGATTAAAAACGCATTATAAGATATGATTTGGGTAATAATTATCGTCTTTGGTATCCTAAGCTTTGCAGTACAGTCAAGGCTTAAGAGCAAGTTTAAGAAATATTCGCAGGTACCATTAAACAAGAATTTATCTGGGGCCGAGATTGCTAAGCTTATGCTGGCAGATCATGGTATTCATGATGTTCAGGTGGTGTCCGTTCCAGGGCATTTGTCGGATCATTATAACCCGGGTAACAAAACTGTAAATTTAAGTGAAGGGGTGTATCATGGAAGAAATGCAGCTGCAGCCGCTGTTGCTTCTCACGAATGTGGACACGCCGTACAGCATGCTACAGCATATAGCATGTTAGAATTTAGATCGGCCATGGTGCCAATCCAAAATGCCAGTGCTAAGATTTTGAACATTATTATGATGGTGATGCTGTTTGGTGGATTTTTCCTTTTCCAAACATTCCCTATACAGCTGGTATTATTGGTGATCATTGGTGCTTATGGAGTAATGACACTGTTTTCATTAGTTACGCTACCTGTAGAGTTTGATGCCAGTAAAAGGGCGCTAGCTTGGGTGAAAGACCGACACATAGTAGATAATAATGAGTATGGAATGGCTAAAGATGCCTTAAAATGGGCCGCAATGACCTACGTGGTAGCAGCGCTGGGTTCTTTAGTAACATTACTGTATTATGTTAGTATATTCTTAGGAAATAGAGACTAATTCAAGCTTAAAGGCTTAAGATAATGGCCTTTAGTTAGAATTAGTTTATCAAAATAATTGTAAATTAGGAGGGATTGTTATGCATGCATAACAATCCCTCTTTTTTTGTTCTTTGATCACTAAAGGAGGGTAGGATAATTTCTCATGAATAAACTGAATACTATGAATTTTGAATTTACTGAAGAGCAGTTAGCTGTACGGGACGCTGCTCGTGATTTTGCTCAAAATGAATTGCTTCCTGGAGTGATAGAAAGGGATGAAAAACAGATCTTTCCTGCTGAGCAGATTAAGAAAATGGGAGAGCTGGGCTTTATGGGTATGATGGTAGACCCAAAATATAATGGTGGGGGTATGGATTCCATTTCTTATGTCTTGGCTATGGAAGAGATCTCTAAAGTGGATGCCTCTTGTTCCGTAGCTATGTCAGTAAATAACTCACTGGTATGTTGGGGGCTTGAAAAATATGGTACTGAAGAGCAAAAGCAGAAATACCTGACCAGATTAGCTTCAGGTGAGGTGATAGGAGCCTTCTGCCTATCAGAGCCAGAGGCCGGTTCTGATGCCACTAGCCAGCGGACTACAGCAGAAGATAAAGGAGATTATTATTTGCTTAATGGTACTAAAAACTGGATTACCAATGGTAATAGTGCTGAATTTTATATAGTAATAGCACAGACTGATCCTGAGAAAAAGCATAAGGGTATTAATGCTTTAATAGTAGAGAAAGGGATGGATGGCTTTGTGGTAGGTAAGAAAGAAAATAAGCTGGGCATTAGGGGCTCAGATACTCACTCTCTAATGTTTACAGATGTGAAAGTACCTAAAGAGAACCGTATTGGAGAAGATGGCTTTGGGTTCAGGTTTGCTATGACCACGTTGAATGGTGGAAGAATTGGTATTGCCTCTCAAGCCTTAGGTATTGCCTCTGGAGCTTATGAACTTGCACTAAAGTACTCTAAAGAAAGAAAAGCATTTGGAAAGGAAATTAGTCAGCACCAAGCTATACAATTTAAACTGGCAGATATGGCTACTCATATAGAAGCCGCCAGATTATTATGCTTAAATGCAGCTAGTCTTAAAGATCAAGGTAAAGATTTTGTGCAAGCGGCGGCTATGGCTAAGCTTTTTGCCTCTAAAACAGCTATGGATGTAACGGTGGAAGCAGTGCAAGTACATGGTGGTTATGGCTTTGTAAAAGAGTACCATGTAGAGCGTTTAATGAGGGATGCGAAGATCACTCAAATCTACGAAGGGACCTCTGAGATTCAGAAAATTGTAATATCTCGCGAGCTTTTAAAGTAGTTATTCACCGATTATATAAAAAAAGTGATATATTTCTTAGAAAAGTGCATGCTATGATGATTTTATTCATTAAATTTGCGTATTGTTAAAATACAGTAAGTTGATGGAAGATTACAATAAAATAATTGAATCCTTAGGAATTAAGTTTGTAAAGTCCAATAATATAAAGGTATTACACCCCTTCACTATTAAGGACTATCAGGACACAGAGAACACAATTCTAATCCTCAAAAAGGGCGTTGTACGCTACGGAAGCGAGGATGAGTTGCTGACAGAGGGGCATGCACTTTTCATTCCAGCGGTTAGAAATACACCTCTAACTTTTGGTAATGTAGATGACAGAAGTCCAGAACTAACTTTAGAAGAGTTTGGGTATAAGCAGGCGGAATACTTCAGAACACATGTAGATGATCCTTCTGCTGTACCAGTAGCTGATTTTACTTCAATTGTTTTTGAAACAAAAGTTTTTGATACTGTAAACTTCTTTACTGCACTTGATATTCCTCCTTTTGCTTTAGAAAATAGCAAAGTAAATAATATCATTTATGAGATTATTAAGGAGCAAGAAAATAGACTGGAAGGAAACCAGAGAGTAGTGAAGATTAAAACTGAGCTTTTAGTAGTAGAAGTAATCAGACACATTATTGAAAACAGACTATTCGTAGAGCAAATGGCTACTAATAGTACTTATTTCAAAGATCCTCGCTTGATTAAACTCTTTAAGTACATTAAAGATAACCTTTCAGGTGAGTTAACTAATAAGAAGTTGTCAGAAGTGGCTGATGTATCAGAGGACTATGTAGGGCAATACTTTAAAACCCTTACAGGTATTAATCCTCAGGATTACATTGAGTACCAAAGAATGGAACATGCAGTAAACCTGCTTAGAACTACAAAAATGAGTATCAGAGACATAGGTAAAGCCTGTGGATACAAAGATACTGCTTATTTCTGTAGACGATTTAAGATGATGTATGGTATACCTGCTGGTAAAATGAGAAAGAGAGAAACATTAATGAATGTTTAAGCTCTTATTAAAGTCATAAATCTTTTCAGAAACCTCAATCATTAGATTGGGGTTTTTTTCTGCTGCATTGCCTATTACAATCATATCTGCTCCCGCTTCTAGTGATTGTTTTGCCTTGGTGGCCGTGTCTATTCCCCCTCCAACTATCAAAGGCACGTTGATAGATCTATTCACTTGAGTGATCATTTTAGGAGTAATGGCTGTTTTTGCTCCACTGCCGGCATCCATGAAAATTAGCTTAAGACCTAACATTTCTCCTGCCATAGCTGTGCAGGCCGCTACAGAATACTTATCCGGAGGTATGGGAGAGGTGTTGCTCATGTAAGACACTGCAGAGGTAGTGTCTGAGTTAATGAGCATATAGCCCGTAGGCAATATTTCAATACCGCTGTTTTTAAGTATAGGAGCGGCTACCACATGCTGACCAATAAGGAACTCCGGGTTGCGACCAGAAATAAGGCTGAGAAACAAAATAGCATCCGCACTGAGGTCTATGTGCATATTATTGCCAGGAAAAAGGATAGTAGGTATAGAGCATTCCTTTTTTATGGTATTAACAATCTTGCCTACATTGCTTTGTGTAATTAAGCTGCCTCCTATAAAAATATAATCTACATAACACTCTTTAGCCAGATTAAGTAGATTGCCCAGATCAGCGGGTTCTTCTACATTATCCGGATCAATAAGTAGGGCCAGTGATTTCTGTCCTGTAACTTTTCGTTGATTAAGAGTGCTCAGTATACTCATTATTCTCCTCTTCGGTATTGATATTTTGTAGGTATTGAATTAGCTTCTCTTTGGCTATGGCTAATAAGAATACCGTAATTTCAGTTAGTACTACATGACCAACGTTGCTCAACATAGAAGGTTGCTTTTCTATGGTCACTTCACTGGTTTGGTCATTATAATCTTTCTTTTTACTTACTTTTACTTTTTTGCCTCCTCCCATTTTTTTTATTAAATAATAAGAAAGGGCAAAGCCACCGCCTATCACTACTGCGCCGAGAGCAAGGTCTTTACTTCGGTCTACAAATGCTTCAATATCTGCTTTCAAATTATCTCGGTGTTTTTCGGATAGTTCTTCCCAATGTTCCTTTATGCTAGTTGCCATATGGTTATTTACTCTTAATTTTTAGTAGTTCGTTTAGTTTTTTCTCAATTAACTCTCTTAAACCTAGTTGGTTCCTTAATAAGAAAAATATAATGAAAACTATTAAATAAAAGAGTGAAACGATTAGAAAACCGTAAAATATATTTTTCAGTAGATAGCCTAAATAGTAGCCAATAGCGATGTTGAAAAATAGAAGAAAAAAAGATGCAGTAAGCCCTAATAGTACTGTTACTATTGCTTTAGAAAGAAGTGCGGCAAGCTCTTCTTTTAACTCCATTTTAAAAACCTCTACTTTAGATTCTATAAAATCAGTTAGATGATCTATGAGGTTATCTACTTTTAAGAAACTTAATAAGCCTTTCTTTTCTCTCACTTTTAATTTGATTAATAATTAATAGATAAAACCCTGATGTTTTATTGCGTTGCAAGTTAACCAGAATTCAATGAATCATAGTCATTAACAAACTTATGAGGTTTTAGGATGGACTAAGTAATTAATTTTTATTAATTCTGATGAGTTTCTCTGAGAGCGTGACTTGTCCCTTGTTGTTCACCTTTTCTGTTTTTAAAAGGAGCTGCTCTGGTATGCTTATGTAGTAGCGGTATAAAGAAGAGTCGCTTGCTTTTCTGTCATAAAATGTACGGGTGTACACATACACGGAATCATTAGCAAAATCAGCGTCCCAGTTTGGTAATATTTGGGTGATGCAGGTCTGAAATTTTCCTTTTTTATTTTCATCATCCCAGCAAAACCCCGGTTTATTAATAAGGAAGAAGCGGTTGTTGATGAAAAATAATTTTTTGTTTCTATAAATATTTAAAACAGAGCTCTGCTGGATGTCTCCCGGATCAGCCTCCACCCCTGAAGGCATAATCATATTTCGGTTATTAGGCAGTGTCTTTCTAATCACCTTTCTTTCGTAGCTCTTATCTTTTTCTTTTACTAAATAGGTCAGCTCATTAACCTGAGATGCATTCTTATTAAAATAAATAAGTGTAAAAGGAATAAGGAAGAAAGTAAGGATAATATAGATGAAGCCTGTAATTCGGTACTTCATGGTTTGTTTGCCAAACATAACGGCCAGCCTTATAGGTATTCTGCGCATAAAAGGGAACGGCAGAAATATAATTACACCAATAAGGTTAAACAATAAGTGCGTGATGGCAATACTTATTACCGCGTTAGATTTAAAAAGTACAGCAATAAAGGCTGTGATAGTAGTGCCTACATTAGCTCCGAATATAAAAGGAGTTACTTTTTTTAAGGATACTCTGCCCGTGGCTACAAATGGAACCATTAACGAAGTAGTTACCGAGCTGGATTGAACCGCTGCAGTAAGGCCTACCCCCCAGGCAAAAGATTTTAATGATCGGTTGAATACAAAATTTCTTAACTTGTCTTGAGACTCGCCTATGATCATTTTGTAGATCACTTTAGAAAGAATTTTTATAGAGCCAAATAACAGAATAAAGGCTAGTGCCAGGCTGATAAACCCATTGTTGATTTTCTCTACTACATAAGGAGTAATAGGGAAAGCATGGAAGAGCTTAAAGCCATATTCATTAAGAGAACTGTCGGAATTAGTCTCTACCAGCATGTTGGCTATATATTGAGACAAGGAAGAGATAAAGCCATAATAATATTCCAGGGGGAACAGAATCAGCGTGGTTAGTATATTAAAGAAGTCGTGGACCGTGCCGGCAGCTATGGCTCTTCTAAACTCAGTTTTTTTAGTAATAAACCCTAAAGACACTATGGTGCTGGTGAGCGTAGTGCCTATGTTGGCTCCCATAATCATAGGTACTGCTTCGGCAATAGTGATGGCACCGGAGGCTACCAGGGCTACTATCATAGAAGTGCTGGTGGAGCTGCTCTGAATAATAGCAGTAATTAGAAGTCCTATAAAAAGACCAATAAAAGGATTGGAGGTAGCAAATAATATTGACTCAGCTACTCCACGGCCCAGGTGGCTGAAGGACTCGCCCATCATATCTATGGAGAATAGAAATATAAGCATGGCACCTATTATGACCATGGCTTGTTTTACAATATTTTTTCGCTGATTGGGAGACAAAAGTCAAAATTTTAAAAGATGCGAATTTATGGCTTAAAAAAATGAATTCTTCATTCTGAATGTAAAAGTATTGTTAATTCTTGGAAGCGCTTAAGCATTGATATTCATAAATATGGAGCTAATTACTGGTTAAATTCCATCAAAATTGCAATTTTGGCTTATCAATACAATTGAACTTAACATAAACTTAATATTCGATAAGTTTTTAACCACTTGAGTTAACTAACTTTGCGCGGCAAAATTTAACAACATGGAGTATAATTTTTTTGATTTCCTTACTCTTTTAGGATCGCTTGGTTTCTTCATATATGGTATGAAGGTAATGAGTGAGGGGATACAGAAGGTGGCAGGTGGCCGCATGAGGGATATCCTGAGAGCTATGACATCGCACAGATGGGCGGGGGTATTTACGGGTTTTCTGCTTACCGGATTAGTGCAGTCTTCATCAGCTACTACAGTTATGGTGGTAAGCTTTGTGAATGCAGGTTTACTTTCATTAGTAGAGTCAATAGGAGTGATAATGGGGGCTAATATAGGAACCACTATTACTTCTTGGATTATTTCGCTGGTAGGGTTTAAGATGAAAATTGCGGCAGCAGCCTTACCTATTATAGCAGTAGGTACTCCGTTATTATTCGCCTCTAAGGCTAAATTAAAATCATGGGCTGAGGTTATCATTGGTTTTGCTTTATTATTCATGGGACTTGAAGCATTAAAAGATGCTGTTCCTGACTTGAAGTCTAACCCAGAGGTGCTGGAATTTTTGGCGCAATATACAAATGGTAACTACTTCTCTATTTTACTCTTTGTGGTTATAGGTACTATCCTTACTGTAATTGTACAGTCTTCTAGTGCTACTATGGCTCTCACTTTAGTAATGGCTAACCAAGGTTGGATTTCATTTGATCTGGCTGCAGCTATGGTGCTAGGAGAGAATATTGGTACTACTATTACTGCTAACTTAGCCGCTATGGTAGCTAATGTGCATGCTAAGCGAGCAGCACGAGCTCACTTTATATTTAATATATTTGGGGTCATCTGGATGCTCTGCACTTTTAGGGGGTTTTTGAGTGGAATAGAATGGTTTATGGTAGATGTAAGGGGAGGAACTTCACCTTTTAATGATCCTGAATCAGTACCTTTAGCACTATCTTATTTCCATACTACGTTTAACCTTATCAACGTATTACTACTTATAGGCTTTGTAAATAAAATAGCTGATTTGGTTACCCGAATGGTGAAATCAAAAGGAGATGGAGAAGAGTTTAGACTAGAATATATTTCTACCCCTTTATTATCAACACCGGAAATATCTCTGGAAGAAGCCAGAAAGGAAATAGCCAAGTTTGCTGATCTTACTAAGAGAATGTCTGGTTATGCTCAGAACCTTCTTAAGAAAAAGAAGAACAAGGAGCGAGGCAAGATGATGCGTAAGATTAAGAAGTATGAGGAAATTACAGATAGAGTTGAGGTTGAAATAGCTGATTATCTATCTAAATTATCTACCTCTAATCTTAGTAATGAGGCTTCACTCCGCCTTAGGGGAATGCTTTCTATCATAAATGATTTGGAAAGAATAGGAGATCTTTTTTACCAGATGTCATTAACAATTGAAAGAAAGAGTGATGGTAAAAACTGGTTCTCAGACGGACAAATAGAAAATTTGGCAGGTATGCTGGAGCTGGTTGATGAGGCTTTTGATATAATGATCAATAACCTGAATATAGATTACTCTAAAGTGACCTTGAACCAGGCTATAGAAAAAGAAGCTGCTATCAACAAGAAGCGTGATAAGCTAAGGAAAAAGCATTTAAAGAATATTGAGAAGGGAGATTATGATGTGATGAGCGGAATAGTATATGCCGACTTATATAACCTTATAGAAAGGGTTGGTGATCATATCATAAACGTATCTGAAGCTATTACTGGCGAGCTGGCCAGAGATGAAGAAGATGAAAGCTAGCAGTTATTCTGCTAGCTCTTTTAATGCTAACCAGGCCATAAGCCCGGCGCCTATTTCTAAGGCGTCTTCATCAATATTAAAAGTAGGTGTATGCACATAAGAAGTGATGCCTTTGGCTTCATTTCTTGTGCCTAACCTATAAAAGCAAGCAGGTATTTCGTGTGTGTAAAACGAAAAATCTTCTGCTCCCATCCATAGATCAAGGTCTACTACATTTTCTTCTCCTAAGTACTCCTCAGCAGCCGTTCTTGACTTTTTAGTTAACTCAGGATCATTTTCCAGGTAAGGGTATCCTTTTGAAATTTCTACTTCACAGGAGCCGCCCATAGATTCGGCTATGCCGCTGGCCATTTTAATTATTTTTTCATGAGCATCAGCTCGCCATGTTTCATCCATAGCTCTAAAGGTGCCTTCTACATTTACCTCGTTAGGAATGATGTTAGTAGCTCCATCAGCTATTACTTTACCAAATGTGAGTACGGTAGGCGTTTTGGGGCTGGCATTTCTGCTTATCACCTGCTGCAGTGCTACAATAATGTGAGAAGTAATGAGCACAGGATCTACTGCCAGTTCAGGAACAGCGCCATGGCCTCCCTTTCCTATTACCTTTAAATATATTTCGTCACAGCTGGCCATATACATGCCTTCACGAAAGCCTACTTTACCTACAGGTATGAGAGGCATAACGTGCTGACCATGAATATTCACAGGTGCAGGATCTTTCAAAACACCGTCTTTTATCATTAAAGAGGCGCCACCAGGGTTTTTCTCTTCTCCTGGTTGGAAGATAAGCTTCACAGATCCTTCAAACTCATCTTTGAGCTGAGTAAGTATTTTAGCAACTCCCAGTAATGAAGCGGTATGCGCATCATGACCACAAGCATGCATTACTCCCTCATTTTGAGATTTATAATCAATGTCATTAGCCTCCTTAATAGGGAGAGCATCCATGTCTGCACGTAGGGCTATTACTTTTTTAGAAGGATTCTTACCTTCTATAACAGCGGCAAGGCCGGTGCCAGCAATGCCCTCTTTAGGCGTGATGCCCATTTCCTTTAACTGAGCAGCTACATATTTAGCCGTGTTAAACTCCTGATAGGAAAGCTCCGGGTTAGCATGTAGGTGCCGTCTGATGCTTATTACATCCTGCACATTTTGCTTTGCCAGTTCCTTAACTTTTTCTTTTAATGACATTTACTGTATATATATTCTTTCAGGAATAATTAATGCTCCGGGGAATTTCTTTCTTAATTGAGCATAGGGTTTCTGAGCTTCAAGTTTAGAGTAATACTTGCCTACTTTTACCTTGAAATTAGGCTCATCGAATTTTAAAGAAGGGTTAGCCTCTGGTAGTACAGAAAAAACCTTACCTCTGGCCAGTCTGGCATCTTCTCTATTGGTGCCTGAGTATACCTGAATTGTAAAACCATCTATATATCTGGTGTTACTTCTGAGACCATCAATCTCATCTAAAACATTGTTTAGAGGTTCAGTTACATCATTTGTGGGCTCAATGTCTACATCAGCATAGCTTTCATTAGCCTGAGCGATGGTGTCATGCTTTTCTACAGGCTTTTCATAGACAGGCCTATAGGCTTTTAAATCCTCTTTATACACCTCTCCTGATGACGAAGAGGTGCTTGTCTTAGGACTACATGCTGATAGCAAGGCAAAGCCAACCAAGCAGTAAAGAACAGTTTTTTTCATAGTTATTGCTTATTCCTCAACCAGTACGCACTTATTATTTTTGATGTCTTCTTCTACTTTTTTGAATTTCACATCTTTAACAATGCTTCCATCCATATATTGAACCGTTACCTTATCATTTCTACCTACAGTTCTTTCTGCTTTAATAGGCATAGTTTTTTCGGCAGGAGGTCTGTTAGCGCTGGCTTGAGCCTGAGCATTGCTGCCTCCACTTAATAAGGATTTAGATTCATCTTTTTGCTCCTTCAGTTTTTGCTTTCTCTGAGCTCTGGCTTCTTGCACGTCTTGAGCCTCCTGAACAGGAAGATCTGCCTTAAGAAGGAATGAAATGGTGTCTTCATTTACCTTAGCAATGAACCTTTTGAATAATTCAAATCCTTCGAATTTATAAATCAATAAAGGATCTTTTTGCTCGTATACCGCATTCTGAACACTTTGTTTCAGATCATCCATTTCTCTTAAATGATCTTTCCAAAGCTGGTCAATAAGGGCTAGTGTTACCATTTTTTCCATTGAGCGAATCAGCTCTCTGTTTTCAGTAGCAACACACTTTTTAAGGTTAGAAGATACTCCGATTTGTCTTTTGCCATCAGTAAAAGGAACCAAAATATTTTCAATAGTTGCTCCTCTTGTTTCTTCAATATCCTGTATGATAGGGAAGGACCTTTTAGCAGTCTCTTGGTTTTTCCTTTTGTAATGCTCTAAAGCCTGGTTATAAAGGTCATCAGCCAGTTTTTCTGATGATACTTTCTCAAACTCTTCTTTGCTGATTTCAAAATCAATGCTTAAAACACCTAGCACGGTAAGTTTAAAGCTTTCATAGTTACCAGCTCCCTTGGTATTGAGTACAATATCTTCGCAGGTATCGTACAGCATGTTCATGATGTCTAACTGTAATCTTTCTCCGAAAAGGGCGTTTTTCCTTCTGGTGTAGATTACCTCTCTTTGAGAGTTCATTACATCATCATATTCCAGCAATCTTTTACGTATACCAAAGTTATTTTCTTCAACTTTTTTCTGAGCTCTTTCAATGGATTTAGTTACCATGGAGTGAGAGATTACTTCTCCTTCTTCCAGGCCTAAGCGGTCCATCACTTTAGCTATTCTCTCAGGCATAAACATCCTCATCAGGTTGTCTTCCAGAGATACGAAGAATTGAGAAGAACCAGGGTCTCCTTGTCTACCAGATCTACCTCTAAGCTGTCTGTCTACCCTTCTTGATTCATGTCTTTCTGTACCGATAATAGCTAAACCACCAGCAGCTTTAGACTCTGCTGATAACTTAATGTCAGTACCTCTACCAGCCATGTTTGTAGCTATGGTTACGGTACCTGGTTTACCCGCTTCGGCTACCACTTCTGCTTCTCTCTGGTGCTGCTTGGCGTTGAGTACCTGGTGTTTAATCTTACGCATATTAAGCATACGACTTAGTAACTCAGATATCTCTACCGAGGTAGTACCTACCAGTACAGGACGCCCTGCTTCGGTGAGTACAACTATTTCATCTACTACAGCATTGAATTTTTCTCTGATGGTTTTATACACCATATCTTGCCTGTCGGCTCGGGCTATTGGTTTGTTTGTAGGTATTACTACTACGTCCAACTCATAAATTTCCCAGAACTCACCAGCTTCTGTTTCTGCAGTACCCGTCATACCAGCTAATTTGTGGTACATACGGAAATAGTTTTGTAATGTAATGGTAGCGTAGGTCTGTGTGGCATCTTCTACCTTCACATTTTCCTTTGCTTCTATGGCTTGGTGTAATCCGTCAGAGTATCTTCTTCCGTCCATTACACGACCAGTTTGCTCATCTACAATTTTTACTTTTCCATCTACTATGATGTACTCTGTGTCTTTTTCGAAGAGCGTATATGCTTTTAATAATTGGTTCACTGAGTGGATCCTTTGAGATTTCTCAGCGTAGTCCTTAATCAGTGAATCTTTCTTGCTTACTTTATCTTCATCAGAAAGAACTTCATCTTTTTCAAGGTCAGCTATTTCAGTACCTATATCAGGCATGATGAAGAAGTTAGGATCTTCACCTTCACCTGTAATCAGGTCAATACCTTTTTCAGTAAGTTCTATACTGTTATGCTTTTCATCAATAGTGAAGAACAAAGGATCATCCGCCTCAGGCATCATTTTTTGATTATCCTGAAGGTAATAGTTCTCAGTTTTTTGTAAAATCTGACGAACACCAGTTTCACTTAAATATTTAATAAGAGGTTTATGTTTAGGAAGACCTCTGTAAGCACGGAATAATGATAATCCGCCTGCTTTTTCATCTCCTTCACTTATCAGTCTTTTAGCCTCAATTAAATACTGAGATACTAGTTTTCTTTGAGCCTCTACTAGTTTGCCAATACGTGGTTTTAGGTCATAAAACTCGTGCTCATCTCCTTTAGGTACCGGCCCGGAAATGATCAAAGGTGTTCTGGCTTCATCAATAAGTACTGAATCTACCTCATCCACCATAGCATAGTGGTGTTTTCTCTGAACTAGTTCTTTAGGGTCACGAGACATATTGTCACGTAGGTAGTCGAAGCCAAACTCATTATTGGTACCATAAGTGATGTCTGCATGATATGCCTCCCTTCTTTCATCAGAGTTAGGCTCATGCCTGTCAACACAGTCTACGGTTAATCCATGGAATTCAAAAATAGGAGCCATCCATTCGCTATCACGCTTAGCCAGGTAATCGTTTACCGTAACTATGTGAACGCCTCTTTTTGCCAATGCATTTAAGAAGGCGGGGAGGGTTGCTACTAAAGTTTTACCTTCACCAGTAGCCATCTCAGCTATTTTACCTTCATGTAGCACTATACCACCTATGATTTGCACATCATAGTGTAGCATATCCCAGGTGATTTCATTGCCAGCTGCCATCCACTTGTTATGCCAGATAGCCGTTTCGCCCTGAATTTCTACGTTTTTCTTTTTGGCAGAAATGGATTTATCCAGCATAGTAGCTGTTACTTCCATTTTGCCGTTTTCTTTAAACCTACGAGCAGTCTCTTTGATTATAGCAAAAGCAGTAGGAAGTACAGTCTTCAATACTTTTTCAAGATCCTTATTTCTGTCTTCCTCCAGTTTGTCAATTTTGGAGAAAATTTCTTCTTTGGTGTGAATATCCAAGTCAGGATTATCTTCAGTCTGCTGATGAAGGTCTGCTATCTGATCATCTATAGATTTAAGAGAGGAGTCGATTTTATCCTGAACTTCTCTGGTTTTTCCTCTCAGTTCATCATCACTTATATTCGTTAGCTGAGCATATTCTTTGTTGACTTCTTCAACTATTGGTATCAATTTCTTAATATCCTTTTCGGACTTGGTACCACCAAACACTTTTGTTATAAACTTTAACATACTTGCTCTTAGTTACAATATTTTCTGTGCCTAAAGTTAAGGCCTTTTATACTAATTATTTATTAAATTATTTATCCAATTCAATAGAGCCTTTAAAAACCTCTTTGGCTGGGCCTAAAAGATAAACATCGGAGAAGCTCATATCTTCATTTTTATTAAACTCAACGCTTAAATTACCACCTTTGGTGTTTACCTTGATAGGAGAGTTGAGCTCTTTGGTGCTAGAGGCAAGCGCAGCTGCTGTAACACCGGTACCACATGATAAGGTTTCGTTTTCTACTCCTCTTTCATATGTTCTTACAAATATTTCATCAGCACCGGTAATTTCTACAAAGTTTACATTTACGCCAGCAGATTTGAAGAGGCCTCCGTTTCTTATGGCCTTGCCTTCATCATATACTCTGTAGTTATCAATATTGATTACATACTTAATAAGATGCGGGGAACCTGTATCAACAAATATACCATCTGCCATAAGCCTGACATTTTGTACATCAGACATTTTTAGTCTGACTTCTCCATTATCAAGTATCTCAGCAAAATGGGCTCCATCGAAAGCCAGGAAGTTAGTGGTAGAATCTATAATTCCCAAGAATTTAGCGAAGTTAACCGCACAGCGGCTACCGTTACCACAGAGACTCTGGCTACTGTCAGGGTTGTAAAAAACCATCTCAAAGTCATATTCTTCATGATTTTGGATGAGTATAAGGCCGTCTGAGCCAATACCAAACTTACGGTCGCACAAGAAAACGATCTCTTCTTTAGTGAGTTCCAGCTGAGGATCACGGTTGTCTATAAGAATAAAATCATTACCTGTGGCCTGGTATTTATAAAAATCAATTGATGTCATAATGTCTAAAAATTAAAAAACCCCGTTCTTATCTCCTTTGAGGAGACAAAACGGGGTATAAATTACTAAAATTATCTATAAATAACTTATTCTTTTACCTCTTCGTAATCTACGTATTCTCCTCCTTTGAAGTCATTTACGTCTTTATGGGAATTATTTTTTGGAACATAATCAATATTAACATCACCGTTTTGCCTGTAATTGGCTGATTGTGTGTGGTTATAGCTTCTGTTTCCATTTCCACTGCGCTGGTTGGCAGTAGACCCACCAGCTAAAAACTTTATGATCATACCAAATACCTTATTGATAAGGTAGATGATAAGACAAGCAATTATTACAGTTTTTAAAAATCCCATATGCTTTCTATTTAAAGTAACAACCTATTTACTTAAATATAGGTTTCTTTCTGAATAGATCTTTAGGAAGAAATCATCCATAAGATCTTCAATAAAGTAGATAGCCTCTCCGGTAGATTTCATTTCAGGTCCTAACTCTTTATTTACGTTAGGGAACTTCTCAAATGAGAACACCGGCTCTTTTATAGCATATCCTTTTTTCATAGGGCTGAAAGTAAAGTCTTTTACTTTTTTCTCCCCTAACATTACTTTAACGGCATAATTCACATAAGGTTCGTCATACGCTTTACAAATGAATGGTACCGTACGAGAAGCTCTAGGGTTAGCTTCTATAATGTACACTTTATCATCTTTTATAGCGAACTGTATGTTTATAAGACCTACTGTATTAAGTGCCAGGGCTATTTTTTTAGTAAAAGCTTCTATTTGAGCTATTACCAAATCACCCAAGTTATACGGTGGTAATACAGCGTATGAGTCTCCGGAGTGAATACCAGCAGGCTCTATGTGCTGCATAATACCTATTATATAAACATCTTCACCATCACAAATGGCATCAGCTTCAGCTTCTATAGCGCCATCCAGGAAGTGGTCTAGTAATACTTTGTTACCAGGGATGTTTCTTAATATGTCTACTATGTGTGATTCCAGCTCTGTTTCATTGATCACAATTTTCATGCTTTGACCTCCTAATACATAAGATGGTCTTACCAATAGCGGGAATCCGATATCTTTTGATAACTCAATGGCTGTTTCTGCATCTTCCGCTACTCCAAATTCTGGGTAAGGAATGTCATTCTCTTTCAAAATATTAGAGAAACTACCTCTGTCTTCAGCTAAATCCAGAGACTCGAAGTTAGTACCTAGTATTTTAATTCCATATTTCTCAAGCTTTTCAGCCAGTTTCAGAGCGGTTTGTCCGCCGAGCTGTACTATTACTCCTACAGGATTTTCCTGAAGAATGATTTCATAGATATGCTCCCAGAATACAGGCTCGAAATATAGCTTATCGGCCACATCGAAATCAGTAGATACTGTTTCAGGGTTACAGTTGATCATGATGGTTTCATAGCCACATTCTTTAGCAGCCAGGATTCCGTGTACACATGAATAGTCAAACTCTATACCCTGACCAATTCTGTTTGGTCCTGAACCTAGTACAATTACTTTCTTTTTATCAGAAACCTTAGATTCGTTTTCCTGATCGAAAGTAGAGTAATAATATGGTGTTTGAGCTTCAAACTCGGCAGCACAGGTGTCTACAAGTTTGTAAACTCTGTTAAGGCCAAGCTCTTTACGCTTGTTAAATACTTCACTTTCCAGGCATCTCATCAAATGACCAAGTTGTCTGTCAGCGTATCCTTTTTCTTTAGCTTCTTTAAGCAGGTCAAAAGGAAGTGTATCTATGGTATGTTTCTCTATTTCGTCTTCTAGCAGAATAAGTTCTTCAATCTGGTTGAGGAACCATTTGTCTATTTTGGTGAGTTTTTCAATGGTTTTGAAAGAAACCCCCAATTTAAAGGCGTCATAGATATGGAATAGTCTGTTCCAGCTAGGGTGCTCCAGACTTTCTAATATTGCTTTTTGATCTGTAAGCTCTTTGCCATCCGCTCCCAGACCATTTCTTTTTATTTCTAATGACTGACAGGCTTTCTGAAGGGCTTCCTGGAAGTTTCTTCCAATACCCATAACCTCTCCTACAGATTTCATAGAGAGACCTAAGTGTCTGTCAGAACCCTGGAACTTATCAAAGTTCCATCTAGGTATTTTTACAATTACATAATCTAATGCTGGCTCAAAGTAAGCAGAAGTAGTGCCTGTAATGGCATTGCTTAGTTCATCCAGGTTATAGCCAATAGCCAGTTTAGCCGCTATTTTAGCAATAGGATAACCAGTAGCTTTAGATGCCAGTGCTGATGATCTTGATACCCTTGGGTTGATTTCAATTCCTATTATAGAATCATCATCAGGGTTAACAGCAAACTGAACGTTACAGCCTCCTGCGAACATTCCTATTCCGTTCATCATTTTAATAGCGAGGTTACGCATTTCCTGATAAACGGTGTCAGGCAAGGTCATGGCAGGTGCTACCGTAATAGAGTCTCCTGTATGAACCCCCATAGGGTCAAAGTTCTCGATAGAACAGATGATGATAATATTACCTTTATTATCTCTCAGTAGCTCTAGCTCGTATTCTTTCCATCCAAGGATACTTTGCTCAATAAGTACTTCATGAATAGGTGAGGTATGTAGCCCGTGAGTAAGTGCTTTTTCAAACTCGTCGGGTGAGTTTACAAAACCTCCTCCAGAACCTCCTAAGGTATATGAAGGCCTTATTACTAAAGGAAAGCCGATCTCTTGTGCGATTTCCTTTCCTTGTAAGAAAGAAGTGGCTGTTTCACCTTTACATACATTAACCCCCAGTTCATTCATCTTTAATCGGAACTTCTCACGATCTTCTGTAGTTTCGATCGCATCGATGTCTACCCCGATTATTTTTACTCCATAATGATCCCAAAGTCCAGCTTTCTGGCATTCAATGGCCAGGTTAAGCGCTGTTTGACCTCCCATGGTGGGTAGTACAGCGTCAACATTATGCTTTTCAAGGATTTCTTTAATGGATTTTTTAGTGAGTGGCTTGAGGTAAATGTGGTCTGCAGTGACCTTGTCAGTCATAATCGTTGCCGGGTTGGAATTGATCAGAATGACTTCTATACCTTCTTCTCTTAGTGAACGAGAGGCTTGTGATCCCGAATAATCGAATTCACATGCTTGTCCAATAACAATAGGTCCGCTTCCAATGATTAAAACCGACCTGATGCTCCTATCTCTTGGCATTTAAAAATGTTTGTGTGGTTTGCGAAATATGCTTTTGTATAAATTGGCACAAAGTTAAAGCAAAAACCTTAGAATCAAAACCACATTTCGCCTACCCCTGTTATTCTATTATTTTATATGGCTATTTATTGACTAATAATTATTTTTCTGGTTACAGATCCTTTTTCGGTAGAGATATTTACCAGATAAATACCAGAAGGCTGATTACTGATGTCAATGGTAGCAGATAAGCTATAACTTCCGCCTTCAAATTCATTTTGGTAGATATTTTGTCCCTTACTATTAAACATTTTTAATGTTAATTGATCTAAAGGCAATGAATCTATTATAGACAATGAGAGTGTACTTCTAGCCGGATTAGGGTAAAAAGTTAGCTCTTGGAAATTGAGCTCTTCATCTACAGATGCAATAGCTTCTGTTTGCACCTCAAAATCATCAATGGCCCAGCCCCAGCCATTTATTTCACGGTCAGACAGCAGCCTGAATCGAATAATCACATCATCACCATCACTGAAGTTTCCTGATCTGGTCATATTTACCACTCTGTATTTGAATAATGATTCACTTCCATCTGCTGAGTTAGAAAAAGCCTGACTCCAGTCAGAATTAATTTTTGAATCATACCCTTCCACGAACGGATGCCATGTAGTACCGCCATCTGCAGAACCTTCTATTACCACATAATCTCTGTAGCTGGCATCTCCTGGTACGCCCGAAGAGTTGGGCTCTACCAATACTACTTCTTTGAAACCAATTAGTGGCCTGTTGGCATCAATAGTAATTGGAGTCTTGAGTGTGTAAGTGAAGTTACTACTATCTCCTATTCCAAAGCCAGTGTAATAAGGATGCACGGATTGGATCAGTGGTGAGCTAAAGTCTCCGGCATCAGTAATTTCAAAGAAGTTGCCAATAAAATCGTCTGCCGATGAGCTGCCATTGAATGAATAGGAAGCGGCAGGGCTACCAAAGTTGAGATAGGTAACATTGAAAAAAGTATCCTCTGATGGCAGGTAGGAGATATTAGCTTCAGGCTCATTGTTATCAAAAGCTATGATTCTATATTGAAAGGTTTCATTTAGCTCCAGACCTTCAAAGTTTAATATTGCCTCATAAGTATTGGCAGCATTAGCATCGAACTGAAATACTGTGATAGGCTCTCCATCTTTAAAAAACTCTATGGCCACGCTATCTACCTCATAATTATCAGTAACCTCAGTGAGTACAGAAAAGCCTAAGTTCTCTAAAATATAATTTTCAAAGTTATGTCTTATCTCTGGTCCTTCGCTGTCGGTTTGTATTTCTAAATCATCAATAGCCCAACCCCAGCCGTGTGCAAATTGATCAGCATGAAGTCTAAATTGAATCAGGATTTCTTCACCGGGCTCGAAGTTGCCATCACCTAACATGTCAATAATGTGTTCCGAATACATAGATGACGTTCCCTGTGTGGTGGAATTATTGTCTGCATCCATGTTAGCATTATAATCTGAAAGCCATTCTGAGTTAAGACGGCTGTCATAGCCATCAGTAAAAGGAATCCAGGTACGACCGCCATCATTAGAGCCTTCAACTACTACATAATCATAAAAGTCGCTTCCACCAAAACTGGAGCCAGTTTCACCAGGCTCTACTAACACTACTTCACGAAAAGTAATAGTAGCATCTTGATCATTTAAAATAATGGGTACGCGCATCATGTATGTATAGTCGCTTTCAAGATTAGTTCCTGTACCATCTAGGTAGGGGTGATCAGAGTGAATGGCGCCATTGGAGAAGCCTGAAGGAGTACTAATTCTAAAATTGTTACTAACAAAGAAATCATCAGAAGGGCTGTTGAAATCATTTCGGTATTTTACTACTGAAGGAGCCAAAGCTACTACTGGTATTGAGATGTTTCCGCTGGCGGGGTAATTCGCACTATTTGCTGTTCCTGCCTGGTCTACTGCTGAAATATTGTAATTAAAAATATCTCCTTCTTGTAGGTTTAAAGGTGTAAGGTTTACTGTCGCTTGGTATAAGCTGTCAAATTCATCAACTAATACAAATGTTGCTGTTTGGTTTGCTCCTCCATTTACATTGTAGTTAACTATAACCTCTTCTAATGGAAGGAAATCTCTTACTACTGCTTCAAGAACCAGTTCATTATCGGTATCCCTTACAAAGCTGGGGCCTTCATGCGTTATAATAGGGGCATCAGTATCATAATCACTTCTAAAAGAATAGAAAAAATCTGGAGCTAATGAGGGTTTATAGAAGGTTCTGTCTAAGTCATCATTTACGGTGATGTAGTAACTGTATAAAGTCCCTTGCAATTGGAGTGAAGGGATTACAGCTGAAAATTCATTGGAATTACCGGTTGGGGTCATTGTCACTTCTTCATCTTCAGAGGTAAAAGCATCTCTTGAATAGTGGAGCTTAACGCTATTAGCATCATACCCATTGTCACTGGAGATGGAGGCTACTACTTCATAGTTGTCCGCATTAATATCTTCGGTATTAGGTAATTGTGTATGATTGATGTAAGTGTAAGTCCAGCCCATATCAGTAAACATATCCATAGTTATAGGGCCAGGAGATTGCATAGTCTCTTGCGGACCTATTTGAGGAGTCATTAGAGCATTCTCTGTATTGTTGTAAGTGCTTTCATCTAAGTGAGCTATGCTGGAACCAGGGTTCCAAGTTTCTGGGGCGTAAAGTTTTATGTCTCCATGGTTAGCCATAGCTATGGGAGAGTTAAAATAAACGCTACCATTGGTTACGGCGCTTCCCAATTCACTTGAGAAGTTAGGGTGAACATCCATTAAAGATTCCATGCTGGCATTAGCTACATAAGTATCAAAAATAAAAGGGAATACCACACTTCCTCCTAAACCATAGCCTGCAATACCTTCTTCATAGGCGAAGGAGTCTACAAAACCTAGTCCATGGCCTATTTCATGTAAAACCACAGACACCAGATCATACTGACTTGCTGCGGGATTTCCATCTGTGCCCAAGTACCAATTAAAATCGCTATTGAAGTTAGCTACTATATCAGCGCTTTCAGGATCATTCAGGTCTTGATTGGCCATTTTTTCTGCCAATGCTACAGGGTACCAAGTGTCTGGTCTTAGTGCACCTTCAAAATTTCTAAAGGCATTATTCCATCCTGCGCTACCTAGCACATTCTCACCTAAAGGTCTCCAGTATGCATCTATTTTTATTGTAACAGAAGAGTTTAGTAAAGTAGCCCAAATGTCTACTGCTCTTTGGAATGCTGCTCTGGCTTCTGGGGTGAAACCGCTACCATAGTTAACTTCTATATTGGCGGAGCTTTGCCGGGCGTTGCCAGGGGCCTTAGGTGGTAATATTCTTACCCCGCTACTCACATCAGTGGCGTAGCAAATAATTTCAAACTTCTGGTTGAGCTGGTCCATTTTTTGTGAATAGACCTCATAGCTAGAGGTGAAAACAAAAATGGAAATCAAAATAAATGGTAAAACTTTCTTCATACACTTGCCATTAAAAAACATTTAGTATTCAATATAAGACTCTTTGACAAAAAATCTTTAATATCGAACTATGAAAAATTTATTATTGCTTCTTTTAATAACTATAATTTCTTGTAAAACCACGCAAAAAACTGAGGCACAAGAAGATCCTATCATAAAAATGGAGAAAACGCCATGCTTTGGTACTTGCCCGGAATATTCATTAGAAATATTTGCGGATAATACTGCGAAGCTACATGCCGTGCAGCATTTACCTCTTAAAGGAGATTATAAAGCTAAAATCAGTGATAGCCAGCTAAGTGCATTGATCTCAGCTTTTGAAGAAGGAAAGTTCTTTGAATACGAAAAGGAGTATACTGCTAATATTTCTGACATGCCTACGACTTACCTTACTTTTAACCATAAAGGGAAAGTGAAAAAAGTCAAAGATTACCACGGCGCACCGGAATCTCTTAAGAAGTTAGAAAAGCAGGTGGCGGCATTAGTAGATACCCTTGAATGGGAAGAGGTGGAAGAATAGTGCTATGATTTTTTTAGCACTTTTTGATTTTCTGTGTAGGCATCTATCATTTTAAGCCATATTACTTTCTCTCCACTATTAATGGACTCATAGTAGTAAGTATTTTCTTCCAAAATGAGCTTGGCTTCGCCCAGCTCATATCGCAGTGCTTTTACCAAATCACCCTCTTGCAAAGCTTCGCCGTTTAAATCAAGTAACTGCGGAAGCTTTTGCTCGTCTCTTTTCTTTTTGAATAATCCAAACATGATAGTAACCTCAAAAATACACAAATTATTTTTGAGAGGGATGCTCTTAATGTTGGATCTTGCTCAATGCTTTTCTTTCCAGCTTTATTAGATTATTAATTAAGGTAGAAGTTACATGCTTTCTAAATGAAGGTGTTTCAGATCTTAATGATACTTCCTTTATCGCCGATGCCTCAACCCAGTATTTGTGCACCATTTTTTGACAGGAATAAACGGAGGCAACCAACATCAGCAAAATGCTGAGTGTAATTACTTTATAATAGCGTTTTGTTATTTCCATACCTATACAAACGAATATATTACTGCTTTAAGGATGATTAATGGAGATTGGCTAAAAACTGAGATAAGCGGTGATATAAAAAATCCAGTTTTGGAAACGTAGACATATTCGTATTGTCTTTTTTGTAAAACGGCTATCAATCATGAAAAATCTAATCTTTACTTTAACTTTTTCATTTTTAGTGAGTGTGATATATGCTCAGACTATTGACAATACAGATGATGTGGTGAAAAAATATAATTCTTATCATTATCACAAAGGCGAAAAAACGCTGTCTGGCGGAGGTTTTCATTCCGGAGGTTTTGGGGCGCTGTCTTTTAAAGCAGGGGAGTTTAGAGATAAAGCCCTTATGATGGCAGGCGTACGTGGCGGCTGGATTATAAACAGTACGGTGGCTCTCGGGATTGAAGCTTACGGAGTAATTCCTTCTACTGAGTACTCAGATATTTATTTTTATAATGATGTAGTGCTTTTAGGAGGATATGGAGGTTTATTTATAGAACCCATCATTTTTTCTGATGAGGTGGTGCATGTTACTTTTCCCATAGCTTCAGGAGCAGGGTGGTTAGGCTATCATGATGATTTGGATGGAAATGATGATACTGATGACGATCTGGATGACCTAATTGATGATGATGTATTTTGGTACCTGGAGCCAGGGGTTACTGCAGAAGTAAACGTAACCAGAAATTTTAGATTGGCCCTAGGCGTAACCAAAAGGTTTACTAAAGACATGGATTTGCTTTTGACCAAAAGCAGTGATTTCGAGAGCCTAAACTATGTGATTACATTTAAGTTCGGTGCTTTTTAGGCGTTATCAAACAAAAGGCTGTCTTCTAAAGCAACTACTTTTGAAGACAGCCTTTTGCCATTATTCTTAAGGAGTGGCTATGTCTTCAGCGTAATCAATGACTTCTTGCCAAACTCTGAAAATGTTTTTAGAGCATATTTTTTCTATGTCTGATTCAGAATATCCTCTTTTTAATAAAGTATAAATAAGGTTGGGATAATTAGAGACATCTTTTAGCTCTGTAGGCAAAGTATCTCCTACGCCATCAAAATCAGAACCCAGACCTACATAATCAATACCTACGAGCTGCACTATGTGGTCAATATGATCGGCCACTTTATCAAGGTTACTGTAAATAGGGTTTTGAGTAAGGTAGGTGATGAATAGGCTGTCACTTTCTGTAAGGTTATGGTCTTTCATGTATTTTTCCGCAGCATCACTTTTTTCGCGAGACACATCATCTACAAAGGTAGACCCGAAATTAATTTGGATCACTCCTCCTTTTTTAGCTAAAAGGGTAATCATGTCATCAGACATATTTCTTTCAAAGCCAGACGTAAAATGCCTGCAAGAAGAATGAGAAGCAATTACCGGAGTTTTTGAAATTCTCATTACATCATAAAAAGCGCTATCAGAAATGTGAGATACATCAACCATTATTCCCAATTGATTCATTTCCAGAACCACTTGTTCGCCAAATTTGCTGAGACCATTCCACGTGTAAGCGGTGTCATAAGATGAATCGCAAATGAGATTGTCTTTAGCATGAGTAAGTGTGATATAGCTAATACCTCTCTCTTTGAAGTGAGTCAGATAGCCCAGGCTATCTTCAATGGCGGCTCCGTTTTCTATTCCCATAGGCAGGGCTATTTTTCCTTCGGAGCCTATTCTTTCTACATCAGCAGGAGAAGTGGCCACCTCAAATTTTTCAGGTAGTGCCGTGGCTATGCTGTTTACCATGTCTATTAGTGAATCGGCCAATGCCGGTGCCCCACCTTTAACCTGATAGTCAGAAGGGATGTAAATAGACATAAAAGGAGCGTCAAGGCCTCCAATTTTAGCTCTTTCAAAGTCAAAATCACCTTTTTTAGTGGAGATTAACTCTTGCTGATCTTCCTCTATGTTAAAATGGCTGTGCTTTAATCGGTAGGGTAAATCTACATGTGTATCTACCAATGTGTAGTTCAAGGCCAGCTCTTGAGCTCTGATCTTTAACTGGTTGTCATTAGTGCTATCTTCTTTTTTTGGAATATCCCTGATTGCAAGCAGCAATAGGAATCATCATGAAGAATAGCAATCTTAAATTTCTCATATTTGCCAGACTTGATTTATTTGAGCATAAAATTCCACATTTTTATAATCTAAAAAAATACAAATTTTTGATCTAAGACATTTTTATGAATGAAAATGATATTCCCACTTATACAATCGGCCAGCTGGCGCTTAGAAACGGGCAAGATAAAGATGATATTTGGGTAGCTTATCAGGGTAAGATTTATGATGTAACCAGCTCAAGGCTATGGCGCAATGGTCAGCATTATGAACACTGGGCCGGACAAGACCTTACGCCAGAGCTGGTAGATGCACCTCATAACGAGAATGTATTTGATAAGTTTAAGGTAGTGGGACAGTTGAAAAAATAGTTATTTGCCACCGTTAGCTTTTAAGTCTGCAAGACAATTGGTATCTAAGGAAGGTGGGCTACTCATGCCTAATAGATCAGCCAAGTTATTACTGTTTTCTACAGTCCAGTACATAAGGCAGTCAGCATCATCACAATGTTTGCCATGGGGCACATCCTGATGCTGGGCAACCATGTCAGTGCCATTATTTACCAGCCCGAGAATATGACCAAATTCATGCTGAGTTACCGTAGAGCTTAAGAGATTGGTGCTGGGTTGGCCAATGCCGCCGCTCAGGCTTTCAATGGTTTTTTGAAATATGGCCATGGAACTATTTTGGTAAGCTATGCCCAATACTTTTGAAGAAGACGAATCTTCACTATACCCACCATCCAGGAAAATAAAATAAGCTGCAATATTCTTATTACTGGTGTATTGGGTACGCTTAATTTGCTCCAGGGCTCTAATATCAGCTGCGCTGTAAGTGGTTTTTCCTTCAGCAACTATTTCATTTTTAATGAATACTATTCCTGCTGGTTTATTCAATATCGTTGAAAGAAAGCTTTCTAAACTATTTAAAACAGCAGATGAAGGTTCGTAGCCGGTCATATATTGTATTTCTATATTTAGGCTTTCATAATTTTCATCAGAAAGAAAATCGTGAGAAGATGCTCCTACCGGCTGTAACGTGCTTGTATTCGGTTGAGCAGTATCATCATCATTACAAGCGCTGGTGGCAAATATTAATAAACATATCAGTACAGCTGCGCATTTTAAATTCATAATCACATAACTTTATTACTTAATATACGAAAAATAAGCCATTTAAAGATTTATGATATTAATAGCCGACAGTGGTAGTACCAAAACAGACTGGCGTCTTATAGATTCGGAAGGAGCTGTAGAGCAATATAAGTCAGCAGGAATAAACCCATACCAGCAAAAGGAAGAAGATATACGAGCTGAGATTATGGAGTCTTTAAAACCACAGATAAATCATGAGGTGCATCAGGTATTCTTTTATGGAGCGGGCTGTTCATCTAAAGACAATATAGCTTCCTTAGAGCGAGTGTTTACAGAGGCTTTTCCTAATGCGATAGTGAGAGTGAATCATGATCTCATGGGAGCAGCCAGAGCACTTTGCGGTCATGAGGCAGGCATAGCCTGCATATTGGGTACGGGTACTAACTCTTGTTTGTATGATGGCAGAGACATAATTAGTAATGTGCCTTCTCTGGGCTATGCATTAGGCGACGAAGGGAGTGGTGCCTGGCTGGGGATTAATTTGGTGTCTGACTTTTTGCGAGGGGATATGGACTCTGACCTGGCGGATAAGCTGGTGAAGCAATACGAGATAACTAAAGATGTGGTGCTGGAAAATGTTTATAAAAGGCCCATGCCTAACCGATATCTGGCCAAATTCAGCAGATTTTTATTTCACCATGTTCATCACCCTTACGTAAGTGCACTAGTGCATAGAGGTTTTACGCTTTTTATGGAGAAGAATGTGAAAAAGTACGAAAACTTCGATCAGTTGCCGGTACACTTTACAGGTTCTATAGCTTTTTACTATAATAATATTTTAAGGCAGGTAGCCGCAGAGCAGGGAATAATATTGAAACTTGTTATTGAAAGTCCTATTGCTGGTTTAACATTGTTCCACCAAAACAGTATTATAGAAAGATGAGTACAACCGAGTCAAGTTCTAATTTTGATAACCTGGAGCAAATGAGCATAAAGGAATTGCTTCAGAATATAAATAAAGAAGATGCCAGCGTACCCCAGGCAGTAGAGAAAGCCATCCCTCAAATAGAAGCTTTAGTGGCGGAGATAGTCCTAAAAATGAAGGAAGGAGGCCGCTTGTTTTACATCGGAGCCGGTACCAGCGGCCGGTTAGGTATATTAGATGCCTCTGAGATTCCGCCTACTTATGGCATGCCTCATAATAAAGTAATTGGTCTTATTGCTGGTGGAGATGGTGCCATAAGAAAGGCTGTGGAATTTGCTGAAGATGATGAACATCAGGCTTGGAAAGATATGGAGGTGTTTGATATTAATAATGGTGATGTGGTAATAGGTATAGCCGCCTCAGGAACCACGCCCTATGTGATAGGAGGATTGGAAAGAGCTAATGAGCAAGGATTAGTTACTGGTTGTATTACATGCAATGCTAACTCCCCGTTAGCAGCCGTGGCAAAATTTCCTGTGGAGGCCATAGTAGGGCCTGAGTTTGTTACCGGTAGTACCAGAATGAAGGCGGGAACAGCACAAAAGTTAGTTCTAAATATGATTTCTACTTCTGTAATGATTCAGTTAGGCCGCGTAAAGGGTAACAAGATGGTTGATATGCAGTTAAGCAATAATAAACTTGTAGATAGAGGTACACGTATGCTTATGGAAGAGCTGTCTATTAGCAGAGAAGAGGCGGAAAAGCTTTTGAAGCAACACGGCTCTGTGAGGAATGTGATTGATAACGTAAGATAGAATGCACGAAATAGAACCATATTACAGGTGGCTACACCTTTATAACCCGGCAGAAGATAGTCTTTCTCCTTTTTATGGAAAGGAATATAACCATGATCTTTATTCGGAAAATATTTATGGTTACTACATAGACCCTGCCTGGGATTTTATAGGATCAGAAACGCTTTATATAAAAGTTCTGTATGCAGATTACCATGAGGGATTTGCTATCATGGAATTTATAGGAGAGTGGAATGATGCTATCAACAATGATATTATGCATCTGAAGCGTAATATTATTGAAAACTATGCACACCACGGCATTAATAAGTATATCCTCATAGGTGAGAATATTTTTAATTATCATGGCTCAGATGATAGTTACTATGAGGAGTGGTTTGAAGATGTGGAGGACGGCTGGGTGGCAGCGGTTAATTTTCCGGAGTTTGTGCAAGACGAACTTAAAAATTATAATGTAGATATGTACATTAATATGGGAGGGAGCCTACAGATAGATAAATGGCGAACTATGGCGCCAAAGCGTTTCTATTCTTTGGTAGACCAGCTCATACAAAGGCGACTTACTATTTAGTTATACCTTTTCTACCTCCGCCATTTTGGAGATAAGGTATTTTAAGTTTGAGCTTACTTCGCAGCAGACATAGCGTGATCTACGTAAACTTTCCTTTCTGAAAACCCGGTTTTTAAATTTAAATAGCTCTCCAGTAGGTATATCACTCAGCTGGAGGCTCCCATGTGCGTCATGCAGCCTTAATGCAGCCATAAGAGTATGGTCATTACAAGAGGAGGCTTTCGGGTTTTTTAGATATTCTTTTAGAGGCTGCAGTACAGATTGCGGAAATATCTCCGTAGTAAGCATGGGAGTCATCAGTTTACGAAAATTTTTCTTCCACTCTGCCCCGTGAGGTTTTACTGTTCTTTTATGAATGGAGTAAGTCACCAAATGAGCCACTTCGTGAATGTAAGTAATCAGAAATGAGTAGGGGTTAAGGTTATTATTAACAGAAATGCTTTGCCTGCCCGTAGCAGGGTCAAACCTATAATCACCAAGTTTGGAGGCCCTTCTTTTCTTTATTCTTAGAGAAAAATCATTTTCATGCCAAAGCCAGTGGCAATAGTCAATGGATTTTTCTGGCAGGTATTTTTTTAGTGCTTCTTTAAATTTCTTTTCAGAACTTGTCATCCCCTGCAAATATAAATCAAAAAAAAAGGCTTTAGAGAAACTCCCTAAAGCCTTTTTCTAATAAAAGATATTTTTATTCAGCAGGAGTTTCTACTTCTACTGAATCAACTTCTTCTTCTACTTCATCAGCAGCTTCTTCTACTGATTCTTCTACATCTTCAGCAGCCTCTTCCATGCTGTCGCCAGCTTCTTCAACTGTTTCTTCTACTTCTTCTGAAGCAGATTCTTCTTTTGCTTTGTTGTCACAGGCTACAAATGCTAACGAAAATGTAAAAGCCAATAAGAATGTTAATAGTTTTCTCATATGTTTCAGGTTTTGAATTTGGCTCTAATATATATACAATCTTGATACCTGTCAAATAGAAGTTATTTTTTTCTAAAAAATAACCTGATTGGTACACCTTCTAAACCGAAGCTTTTTCTGATTTTATTCTCCAAAAAACGCTCGTATGGCGCTTTTATGTACTGTGGAAGGTTACAGAAAAAAGCGAAGGTAGGAACTTGACTAGGAAGCTGTGTAACGTACTTAATTTTGATATATTTACCTTTTAAAGCTGGTGGAGGGTATCTTTCTATCTCTGGAAGTAGGGTGTCATTAAGCTCAGAAGTAGAGATTTTTGCCGTTTTGTTATCATATACTTCTATGGCTTTTTCTATTGCCTGAAAAATTCTTTGCTTCTTAGTTACCGAAGTAAAAATAATCGGAATAAAATCTAATTGACCTAACTTTTGCTGAATGCTCTTTTTATAAACATCAGCTGTTTTAGTGTCTTTTTCTATTAAGTCCCATTTATTGACCATTATCATAATACCTTTATTATACTTAATGGCCAAAGAGATTATACTCATATCCTGAGCTTCTAAGCCTCTTTCAGCATCTACTAAAATGATACACACATCACTATCTTGCAGTGCTTGGATAGATCTAAGTACTGAGTAAAACTCAATATCTTCCTTTACTTTAGATTTTTTCCTTATCCCCGCCGTATCAGTAAGAATAAAATCTTTACCATACATGGTGTAGCGGGTATTGATAGCATCTCTGGTAGTGCCGGCTTCATCAGTAACTATAGTGCGATCTACCCCTAACAGTGAATTAAGGAAAGAAGATTTACCTACGTTTGGTCTACCTAATATGGCTAGTTTGGGCACTCCTTCGTCGGGATCTTCATCTCCCTCGTCAAAATGCTCTACTATTACATCTAGTAACTCACCCGTACCTGATCCACTAGCAGAAGAAATAGGAATAACTTCTCCCATGCCTAAAGCATAGAATTCGTTAGCCATATGAATACGTTCAGTAGTATCTGCCTTATTGGCTACCAAATAAATAGGCTTAGATGATGATCGTAAAACATTGGCAAAATCCTTATCCAGATCAGTGAGTCCCATGTAACTGTCTACCATAAATAAAATTACGGTGGCTTCGTCAAGGGCTAGTTCTACCTGAGTTCTTATTTGAGACTCAAATTTATCTTCTGAGCCTGTAACATACCCTCCGGTATCTATTACAGTGAAGTGCTTGCCAGTCCATTCGGCATAGCCATAATGACGGTCACGGGTCACTCCGCTTTCATCATCCATAATGGCCTTTTTCTTTTCAATAAGCCTGTTGAAAAGCGTTGATTTACCAACGTTTGGTCTGCCTACAATTGCTAATATATTTGCCATGTTTAATTTTTTCTAAAGGAAATTAAGATCGATACCCAAACCTCTTAAGGCTAATCTCTTTTTTTCGCCAGTTCTCTGCTACCTTAACAAAGGTTTCAAGGTGAATTTGTTTACCGAAAAATTGTTCTAGTTCTGTTCTGGAGGCTATCCCCACTTTTTTTAATGCTTCGCCACCTTTACCTATTATAATGCCTTTTTGGCTTTTTCTCTCCACATATATCTCAGCCCTTATTCTAATAATGGTTTCATCTTCTTTAAATTCAGTAACCACCACTTCAGTACTGTAAGGCACCTCCTTTTTGTAGTTCAGAAATATTTTCTCTCTGATTATTTCTTCCACAAAAAACTTTTCCGGCTTATCAGTAAGCTCATCTTTTGGGAAATAGGCCGGGTGCTCAGGCAGTAGCTCTACAATAGTGTTAAAAATAGTATCTACATTTAAGCCTTCCAAAGCTGATACGGCCAGATAGGCATCTGCCTTTATATTTTCTTTCCAGTAATCTAGCTTGTCATTGGCCTGCGTACCTTTTGCCTGATCTATTTTATTAAGAATAAATATTAAAGGCTGATTGATCTTTTTTAATTGTTCTTCCAGCTGCTCATCAAATTTTTCATAAATGTCAGTAACAAATAGCACCACATCGGCATCTTCCAGAGAAGAATAGACAAACTTCATCATGGAGTTGTGTAATTCATACTCAGGTTTTATAATGCCAGGAGTATCAGAATAAATGACCTGAAAGTCCTCACCACTGATTATACCCATTATTCTATGGCGGGTAGTTTGTGCCTTAGAGGTAATAATAGATAATCTTTCTCCTACCATCTGATTCATAAGAGTGGACTTACCTACATTAGGTTTTCCTATTATACTGACGAAACCAGCTTTATGAGATTTTTCAGTCATGCTTCTAATTTTTTGCAAAGGTAGTCTTTTAATTCAAAATGCTTCTTTTAGTTATCTTCAGGAAGAGAATTTTAAAATAAATGAATTTTTTTTACGCCACCTCTTGACTTTGTAAAATCAGAACACTACATTTGTATTCCTTTTAAGAAAGAGAGGGGTAAGAAACTTAAAAAGATAAGTTTTTAACATACAAAAAGCGATATATTTTAATATTAACGATACATCGCGGGATGGAGCAGTTGGTAGCTCGTCGGGCTCATAACCCGAAGGTCGCTGGTTCGAGTCCAGCTCCCGCTACTAAGTGAAAAGCCGGTTATTGAAAAATAATCGGCTTTTTTTATGCTTTATATTTTAGAGATGGTTGAAGGGATTAGCTGAAATTCTAGATATTAAAGTGTGCTGAAGGAAATAATTTTCTCAATCAAATTTCAGACACTTCATTTTATTTCTGAAGATTATCTCAATGGGAATCTCAGATAAGCCGAAATACTCGTTAATTCATAACTACCCTGAAAATATAAAATGTACTTTTAACTCATCTGAAAAGATGAGCATTCATGGCTTGCTTAAATCTTCTGCCAGAAATTTCTGTTGAACAACATTAAAACGGTAAATAGCTCTAGTCGGCCTAGGAGCATAAGGAAGGAGAGTAGCCATTTTCCGAAGCCTGTTATTTCATGAAAGTTATTTACTGGTCCTACGGCGCCTAGTCCAGGGCCAATATTGCCTAAGCAGGTGGCTACGGCACCCAGTGCAGTATCAAATTCTTCTCCGGTAAACGATAATAAAAATACACCTACTCCATATACCAGAAGGTAAATCATGATAAAGGCTAGCACATTATAGGTGATGTCTCGGCTTACTGCTATGCCGTTTAGGCGTACAGGAATAATAGCTGATGGGTGTAGTTGCCGCTTCATTTCCAGGAATGAGTTTTTGAATAGTAATGTATGGCGTACTACTTTAATGCCTCCTGCGGTAGAACCGGCGGAAGCTCCCATGAACATAAGTAAGAAAAAGATTATAGTTAAGAATGGAGCCCAGGCGGTGTAGTCTGCGGTAACAAAGCCTGTGGTAGTGATAACGCTCACTACTTGAAATAGAGAATCTCTGAACGACTTTTCGAAGCTTTCCCATTTGGAAGAAAATACAAAGAAGGAAATGCAAATGGAAAGGATCAGGGTTATGAAGAAATAATTTCTAAACTCCTCATTATCCCAGGCTTTTCTGAATTTTCCTTTAAGGCCAAAGTAGGTGATAGTAAAGTTAGTACCTGCCAGGAACATGAATACAATAATTACATACTGAATATATGCAGATTCATAGTAGGCTACACTGGCATTTTTAGTAGAAAAGCCACCGGTAGCCATGGTGGTGAGCGAATGGTTGATAGCATCGAAAAAAGTCATGCCACCAAACATTAATAAAATGGTTTCGGCCACGGTAAGGCCTAGGTACATAAACCATAGTCTTTTGGCTACTTCTTTTATTCGCGGCTTCATTTTGTCTGGTGAAATGCCAGGAGCTTCCGCTACGAAGAGCTGCATTCCTCCAATACCTAATATCGGTAGTATAGCTACTGCTAGTACTATTATTCCCATACCGCCAATCCATTGGGTAAGGCTTCTCCAAAATAATATGCCTTTTGGTACACCTTCTATGTTATTAATGATAGATGCCCCTGTAGTGGTATAGCCTGATATGGTTTCAAAAAAGGCATTAGTCAGGTCTGGAATGGAACCTGAAAGTAGGTAAGGGATGGTGCCGAAAAAGGACATGATAAGCCAGCCCATGGTTACAATGAGATAGCCATCTTTTTTCTTTAATTCTTTGTTAGCATTCTTTCTGGTGGAGGCTGTAATAATGCCACCTGCCAGGGCTGTGATGCCACCAGATGCGGCCAGGTGCCACCATGTTTCTCGGTAGTAGAGAGAAAAAGGAAGACATAGAAGCATGAAAATGCCATTGAAAATCAATAGTATTCCGAGTATATTTAGTATTAATTTAAAATTAAACCGCATCTAAATGTCTTTCGTTGTTAATATAATATATTTTATTTACTGGAGGTTAGCTTCTTCAAAAATAAGACGGTTTCCAGGCTAATTAAGTAAATGGTTTTAAAGGACTCCGAGCAATTTTTCTAATATCGAAGGTTTGCTGAATTCAATTAAGCCTGCAAAATTATTAACAGGACCGAGATCACCAAGTCTGGTATCAATATTTGACTGATGTATAACGGCAATATCTCTATCTGATAAAGAGAGGCCTAATGCGTTAACAACAAACACTGAAAGGTAAAGGATAAGAAGCCGCCGAATGTTACAAGAAATTTCTTTATTTATAAACTCATCATCTTCACTGATAAAGATTATTGCAGAGGTAGGGGCGACAGATGCGGCAGAAAAGATCGGTAATGCTAATGTGCTTCTGAGTGAGGGGAGCGTGCCGAGAAGAGGAGGTGTGAATTTGTGGTTTAGTGAGTTCATGAAAGCAGCTGAGGGCTTTTATTTGAAAAATTCCTCAACTACATGAATGCATTCTGGCCGGCATAGTACTACGGCTCTGTCTTTGGGTCTAAACTGGAAATCTCCCATGGTAGTATAACCCACTCCATTTCTCACTACTCCTCCTATTATAGCCCCTTTAGGGAAATCGAGCTCTTTAATCTCTCTGGTTGTGATTTTAGAGCCAGCTTTTACTATAAATTCAAGGATTTCTGCATCCACCCCGTGAATACTGGTGAGTGATATAACGTCTCCTTTTCTGATATACCTGAAAATGAAGTTGGCAGCTATCAGTTTTTTATTGATCATGGTATCTACCCCTATATTTTGAGATAGGTGGATATAATCAATGTTTTCTACCAACGAAATGGTTTTTTTAACATTATTATTTTTCGCTACAAGACAGGAAATGATATTGGTTTCTGAGTTGCCTGTTACGGCTATGAAGGCATCCATTTCTTCAATGGCTTCTTCTTGGAGCAGGTCTACATCTCTACCATCTCCACAGATAACCATTACGTCTTTAAGCTGATCGGCCAGTTCATGACATTTTTCGCGGTCACGCTCAATGAGTTTTACATTAAACTTACGACTAAGCCTTTTGGCAGCATGAAATCCTACTTTGCTGCCTCCCAGTATCATAATGTTTTTTATCTCTTGCTTTCTTTTGCCTGATAGCTCTAAAACAGTATTTATGCCGTTTGGCTGAGCTATAAAATAGGCATGATCGCCCTCTATAAATTTATTATCTCCATGAGGGATTATAGTTTGGCTGTCTCTAAGAATAGCTACGGTAACAAAGTTTTGATTCGGGTTGAGATGAGCAGCTTCTATTAGTGTTTTGTTTTTGAGTTTGCTGTTTTCGTCTACAGTTACTCCTACTAATGAGAGGCGGCCTTCATCGAAATCAAAAGTGTCAGTAAGCGCAATTTCCTTGAGAAGCCTTTTTATTTCCTTTGCTGCCAGAGATTCGGGAGAGATGATTTCATCTATACCCAGATCCTGTAGGTTTAGCTTCTCTTTATTGAGTAGGTATTCTACATTTTGAATTCTGGCTATAGTTTTTTTAGCTCCGAGGTGCTTGCCAATAATGGTGGTGGTAATATTGGTTTCTTCAGAAGAGGTTACAGCTATAAGCAAATCTGCGTTAGCTACATCGGCTTCTTCCAAAACAGAATATGAGGTGCTACTGCCTTTTATGGTGCCTACATCGAGGTTGCTGGAGGCTTGTCTTAGCCTGGCTCCGTCCATGTCTATGAGAATAATGTCTTGTTCTTCATAGGCCAGGAGTTTGGCAAGGTGGAAACCTACATCACCGGCACCGGCAATAATTATTCTCATTGTTCTGCTATATTATCCTCTGTTACTTTTTCTAATCTGATTCCGGTAGCAATAATATCAGGCAGTGTGTCTCTTCTCATAAACTGCTGCAAGGTGATAGTATATTTACCTGCTTGGTCAAAACTATAATTTTTAAGGATAGGAAACTGATGGTCGAAAACATCACCCAGGCCGTCGCCGTATGGTTTTCCGGTTTTTGGGTCAAACAGATCATTATTGATCAGTTGAGAATCTAATTCCTTATCAGTGCTATCTTTAAGAGTATACTGCACATAAATGTTTTGAAAAGGGTAAGAAATAGTATTTCTAATATTGTAATATAAATTATAGGTCAGTGTAGTGTCTTTGATTTTAAAGTCAAAAGCCTGAGTTGAATCAGCTAACCATTCCTTATTTTCAAAAGTTTTATTTTTCTCGTAAATCCTGTTCTCATCACAGGCTGCTAATGCTCCTAAAAAAGCAATTATAATGATAAATGCAATTCGTGTCATTTATTAGTGTTGTTGCTAGGCTTGCGGCCTTTCCTTCTTTTGTTTTTGTTTCTTTTCTTTCTCTTGTTGTTGCCAGCTTTTTGATTGAACTTTTTGTCCATTTTTTCCAGGTCACTATTGAGGCTGTTGAATTCGCCCTGACCAGGAACATCGTCTTCGAGCAAAGAGGCAGGCTTTTTACCTTTGCTATTGAGCGTTACTATCTCATTAACTCTCTCAACGTCAATAGGGTGCCAAGTGTTTTCATCGTCATAGCCAAACCACATGATTTTTCTGAAGATGTCCGTTTTTTGCAGTTTAGCTACGCCTTTTTCAGTTAAAAGGGGTTTTTCTAACTCAGGAATATCTTTTAGAGCGTCCATGTAAGTGTCTAGCTCATAATTGAGGCAGCACTTTAATCGACCACACTGACCAGAAAGTTTACTGGGGTTTAATGACAGGTTCTGATACCTGGCCGCACTGGTAGAAACACTCTTGAAATCGCTCAGCCAGGTAGAGCAGCATAGCTCTCTTCCGCAAGAGCCGATACCTCCAAGCCTTCCGGCTTCCTGTCTTAGGCTGATCTGGCGCATCTCTACCCTGATCTTAAACTCACCAGCTAATATTTTTATCAGCTCCCTAAAGTCTACTCTATCATCTGCAGAGTAGTAAAAGGTGGCCTTGCTATTATCAGCCTGATACTCGATGTCAGAGAGCTTCATCTCTAGCTTGAGGTCATGTATAATCTGCCTGGTGCGGTAGAGCGTAGGCATTTCCCTCTTTTGTACATCTTCGTATTTCTCCAGATCTTTTTGATGAGCCAGTCTGTATATCTTCCTGATTTCATCCTGGGCTACTTTCTTTTTTTGCATCTGCAGGCGAACCAGCTCGCCTTGCAGTGATACATATCCCAGATGGTGACCATTAGGTACGTCTACTACCACAGCATCACCAGTGTGAAGTTCCAGGTTTTCGGCATTTTGGAAAAAATCTTTTCTTCCGCCTTTAAACCTTACTTCTACTATATCAAATTTATCTACTACTGGCAAATCCATGTTAGATAGCCAGTCAAATACGTTCATTTTATTGCAACCTCCGGTTTGGCAGCCTCCGTTATTGTTACATCCTGCTGCTTTTCCGCTGGTTCCACAAGAACTACATCCCGCCATAGCTTACTTTTTATATTCTTTTGTGCACACTAAAGATAAAGAATATAGCATACTAATCTATTCGAAGGGCTAAAATATCTTTTCCGATGTCTTTTCTATAGTACATATCTTTCCAAGTGATATGCTTGATGGTTGTATATGATTCATCTAAAGCATCTTCTAAGGTTTTGCCCTGACCAGTTACTGCCATTACTCTACCTCCATTAGTTAGAACTTTGTAACCGTCTTGTTTAGTGCCCGCATGTATAACTAATGCATCAGGAACATCAGCTAGTCCTTTAATCTCAATGCCTTTTTCATAGCTGCCGGGGTATCCTCCTGCTACTAAAACCACTGTAGTGGCATAGTTAGGGTCAACCTCCAGTTTGTAGTGGTTTAGGTTGCCTTCTGCTGCAGCTGTAAAAAGATCGAGTACATCACTTTTAATGCGAGGGAATACCACTTGTGTTTCAGGGTCTCCCATACGTACATTATATTCAATTACATAAGGCTCGTCATTTACCTTCATAAGGCCTATGAAAATAAATCCTTTATAATCTATAGATTCCTTTTTAAGGCCGCTTAGGGTAGGAGCTATTACTTTTTCTTTTACTTTTTCTAAGAAGCTTTCATCTGCAAAACTTACAGGAGATACTGCTCCCATACCGCCGGTGTTTAAACCTGTATCTTTTTCACCAATGCGTTTATAGTCTTTTGCTTCTGGCAGTAAAACATAATTTTCTCCGTCTGTAAGCACAAATACTGATAGTTCAATGCCATCAAGAAACTGCTCTATAAGTACTTTTTCGCTAGCAGCACCAAATTGCTTTTCTTGCAGCATAGTTTTTAATGACTCCTGAGCTTCTTGCAAGCTTTGGCAAATGAGTACTCCTTTTCCTGCGGCTAATCCATCGGCTTTGAGTACAATGGGGAAATCACAGTTTTCCAGGTAAGACAGGCCTTCCTCTAAAGTATCAATGGTAAAGGTTTTTGATTTAGCAGTAGGGATATTGTTGTTTTCCATAAAGGTTTTGGAAAAATCTTTACTACCCTCCAACTGAGCGCCTGCAGCATCTGGTCCTATAAAGCCAATGCTTTTAAGCGCATCATTGGCTTCGAAGTAATTTCTTATGCCCTTAACTAAAGGATCTTCTGGGCCTACTATTACAAGCTCTATGTTATTGGCTAAAACAAATTGGCCAATAGCATCAAAATCATTTACATCTATATCTACATTATTAGCAAACTGTAAAGTACCTGCGTTGCCAGGGGCTACAAATACAGTGTCACAGTCTACACTTTGAGAAACTTTCCATGCCAGGGTGTATTCACGCCCTCCGCTACCAAGAATTAGTACGTTCATATTTACAGGTTTAAATTGAAGCAAAATTATGAAATTATTCAGGGCAATAGTAACCTTTAAAACCTAAATGTCCTGAAAAACAAAAAAGGCCACATAAATGCGGCCTTTTCTTCGGGTTTTTCAAGGATTAATTAGCATATTCTGAGAGAAACTTAATTCTCATTAATCTCAATTCTTCTTCAGAATAGTCTTCATTATCTTCATCTTCCAATGCAGTAGCTATGCTGTCTGTTTCTGCATTGAGGAAGTAATCATAAAGATCGTCTTGTCTTTCTTCATCCAGAATATCATCAATATAATAATCCAGATTGAGCTTAGTGCCAGAGTAGCAGATGTGCTCAATTTCATCTAGCAGCTCATCAAAAGCAATACCTTTGGTCTCAGCTATTTCTTCCAGATCTATCTTTCGGTCTATCTGCTGAATGATGAAAATCTTCATCTTAGACTTATTTACCGATGATTTTACCACCACTTCGCTGGCAGTAACTATGTCGTTATCTTCTACATACTTGGTAATAGTTTTGAGAAATTCTTTACCGAATTTCTGCACTTTACCCATGCCTACTCCATTGATCTGTGCCAGCTCAGCCTCGTTAGTAGGGTAGATAGTGGCCATTTCTTCTAAAGAAGGATCCTGAAAGATAACATAAGGAGGTAGCTCTTTTTGTTGAGCAATGGTCTTTCTGAGGCTTTTTAATATGTTGAAGAGATTTTCATCATATGCCTTAGAAGTGTTAGTTACTCTTTCGCTTTCTTCTTCCTCATCTCCGGCGTCTACATATTCATGATCTTTAGCGAAAAGAATGGAATGTGGCTTTTTAAGGAATTCTCTTCCTCTATCGCTCACTTTTAGAACGCCAATATTGTCAATGTCTTTCTGAAGTAATTCATATATGAGTGATTGCCTCACTACTGATTTCCAGAAATCTTTTGTTTCTTCACTGCCTTTGCCATAAACCGCTAGTTGGTCATGGTTATATGAATTTACATACTGATTGGCAACCCCTCTGATCACGTCTACCAGATGGTTTAAGCCAAATCTTTCTTCAGTAGCCATAGCTGCTTCAATAGCGATTTGAGCATACTCTTTGGCTTCATATCTTTCTTTAGGGTGTACACAGTTATCGCAGCCACCGCAGTTTTCTACTTCGTATTCTTCTCCGAAATAGTGGAGTAGCTGCCTTCTCCTACAAACGGGAGACTCTGCATAATATGACATTTCTTGCAAGAGTATTCTGGCGTTATCGCGCTCTTGCACTGGTTTGTCTTTATTAAACTTCTCCAGTTTGTTAATGTCATTGTGTGAATAGAACATGAGACATTCGCCTTCCAGCCCGTCTCGTCCGGCACGTCCTGTCTCCTGATAGTAGCCTTCCAGCGATTTAGGAACATCATAATGTACCACAAATCTTACATCTGGTTTGTCTATACCCATACCAAAAGCAATGGTAGCTACTACTATGTCAATATTTTCATTCAGGAAGTCGTCCTGATTTTTTTCTCTTACGGCGGGCTCCAGACCAGCATGGTAAGGTGCTGCACGGAATCCGTTTACATTAAGCAACTCTGCTATTTCAGCTACTTTTTTTCTGCTCAGGCAGTAAATAATGCCGCTTTTACCTTTATGAACCTGTAAAAACTGCACCAGTTGCTTCTTGGCGTGCTTTTTCGGTTTTACCGTGTAGAATAAGTTCGTTCGGTTAAAAGATGATTTGAAGACATCCGCATTTTCCATTTGCAGGTTTTTCTGGATGTCTAGCTGCACTTTAGGTGTAGCCGTAGCAGTTAGGGCTATGATAGGTAAGTTACCTAATAACCCTATTATTTCTTTTATTCTTCTGTATTCAGGTCTGAAATCATGTCCCCATTCTGAGATACAGTGGGCTTCATCTACTGCTACAAAAGAGACGTTAGCCTTTTGTAGAAAAGCGATATTTTCCTCTTTGGTTAAAGACTCAGGAGCTACGTATAATAGCTTGATAGAGCCATCGAGGCACTCCCGCTTTACCCTGTTGATCTCACCTTTAGAAAGGGTAGAATTTAGGAACTGCGCATTAATGCCAAATGCATTTAGCTGATCCACCTGATTTTTCATCAGTGCGATAAGCGGCGAAATTACGATGGCCAAGCCATCTGTTATTAAGGCAGGTAGCTGATAGCATAAAGACTTCCCCGCTCCAGTAGGCATAATAACGAAAGTATTTTTTCCTTGTAAAATATTTTCGATAATGGCCTCCTGGTTCCCCCTGAATTGACTATAGCCAAAAACTTCTTTTAGCTTACTCCTTAAATTTTCCTTCTCTTCAACCAGCGTCATAATCTTTGATAAAATTTAATAAATCATCAATGTTTTAAAAATATTGTTCAATAGATATACTCTATATTCGGTTCAAAGGACCTTAGAAACCCACGTGGGCATTTATTCATGATTTTTTTATCTTTGGTGAGTTTTATTCACCAATAATGCAAAAGGAAATTGAAGGTAGTAAAAAATATTCAAAAAATTGCCGAAAAGGTACTTCTAAATGAGGCTGAGGCAGTCAAAAAGCTGGTTGATTTTGTTGACAACGATTTTGAAGAGTGTGTGCGGACAATATTTGATTTAAACGGTAGGGTGGTAGTTACCGGTGTCGGTAAGAGCGCTATCATAGCTAATAAAATTGTTGCAACTTTTAACTCAACTGGTACACCTGCATTATTTATGCACGCTGCGGACGCTATTCACGGCGATTTAGGTATGATTCAGAAAGAGGATTTGGTACTCTGTTTATCTAAAAGTGGTAATACACCAGAGATAAAAGTTTTAGTGCCACTAATAAAGCGAACGGGAGCCAAACTGGTGGCCTTAGTGAGTAATATGAATTCTTACTTGGCTCAGCAGGCAGATCATGTGCTAAATGCTACCATAGATGAAGAGGCCTGTCCTAACAATCTCGCACCTACTACCAGCACTACAGCACACCTGGCTATAGGAGATGCTCTGGCTATATGCTTATTGGAATTGCGAGAGTTTTCAAGTGAAGATTTTGCTAAATACCACCCGGGAGGGTCTTTAGGCAAGCAACTTTACCTAAAAGTAGATGATATTTATGAAAATAATGAGCTTCCTTTAGTAAAAGGGGATACCTTAGTGAAAGATGTAATTATTGAGATTTCTTCTAAGAGGCTTGGGGCCGCTGCAGTAGTTAATGACAATAAGGAGCTGCAGGGCATAATTACTGATGGAGATTTAAGAAGAGCCATAGAGCGAGGCATTAATATTGAAAAAAATAAGGCTTCTGAAATTATGTCTACCGGGGCTAAAACTATGAAAAAAGGAGATTTTGCGGTGAAGGCGCTAAACATTATGCAGCAAAATAGTATTAGTCAAATAATTGTTCTGGCAGAAGGTAAAGTAGAGGGGTTTGTGCACCTTCATGATTTGCTAAGAGAAGGAATTATTTAATAAGAATAGTAAACACTAACATAATAACCGCAGATGGAAAACAAGTATTTGGTGATAATGGCCGGAGGGATAGGAAGTCGATTTTGGCCCTACAGCCGTAATAGCCGCCCTAAACAGTTTCTAGATATTTTAGGTACAGGCAGGTCTCTTTTACAAATGACCTATGATCGTTTTTTACCTTTAATAGCTAAGGAAAGAATTTTTATTGTTACCAACGGAATATATGCGGATCAGGTGAAGGAGCAACTTCCAGAGCTTTCTAATGATCAGATACTAAAAGAGCCTTTACGTAGAAATACGGCCCCTTGTATAGCTTATGCTTGCTATAAAATAGCTCAGAAAGATCCTGAGGCTGTAATTACTGTAGCACCCGCTGATCATGTTATTTTTAATGAAGACTCATTCAGGTCCGTAATTAATATTGGCATGCAGGCAGCAGCAGATAAGGATAAGCTTATTACTATTGGTCTTAAGCCTAATAGGCCTGAAACTGGTTTTGGTTACATTCAATATATTCACTCTGATGATGATGTGAAAAAGGTGAAAACTTTTACAGAAAAGCCAGAGAGAGCTTTAGCTGAGAAGTTTTTGGAGAGTGGTGATTTTGTGTGGAATTCTGGGATTTTTGTTTGGAGCGTAGCAGCCATTCAGGAGGCCTTTAATCAGAATTTACCTGAAATGGCGGAGCTCTTTGAAGAGATGGAGAAGGACTTTTATACTGAAACAGAAGAAAGTGCTTTGCAAACTACTTATGCTCAATGTGGCAATATTTCTATTGACTATGGTGTCATGGAAAAAGCCGATAATGTATTTGTAGTGCTTGGCGAGTTTGGCTGGTCAGATTTGGGATCATGGAACTCACTACATGAACTCTCAGATAAGGAAGGTGAAAATAATGTAGTGCAGGCCAATGCGCTGCTTTACGATACTAATAACAGTATTTTAAAAGGCCCTAAAGATAAATTGATAATAGCACAAGGCCTGGAAGGATACCTGGTGGCCGAATGTGATAATGTATTATTAATCTGCAAAAAGGATCAGGAAGCGAAGTTCCGTGACTTTGTGGCAGATGTAAAAGATAAAAAGGGAGCTGAGTTTTTATAAACTCTCAGCTCCTTTTTGCCTTACAGCCTCATAAATAGCTATTGCCGCAGATACGGATACATTTAGTGAGGCTATATTTCCTGTCATAGGTATTTTGCCCCTAAAGTCACACATTTTAAGATATTCTGGCGAAATACCGTTTTCTTCTGATCCTAAAAGTATGGCTACTGGCTGTTTAAAATCTATATTATAGATATAACTATCTGTTTTTTCAGTACATGCTACTATTTGAATACCGCTTTCCTGAAGGAATTTAATAGTAGTTTTAAGATTGTCTTCTCTGCATACAGGTATATAGTTGAGCGCCCCAGCAGAAGTTTTCATGGCATCGTTATTAATAGCGGCACTTCCTTTACTGGGTATTATGATGGCATCTACCCCGGAGCATTCTGCCGTTCTGGCTATGGCTCCAAAATTTCTCACATCAGTTACACGATCAAGAATTAAGAAAAAAGGCTCTTTCCCTTTTTGATACACCTCATTGATTACATTATCAAGAGAGGCATAGTTTACCGCTGCTATAAAGGCGATAGCGCCCTGGTGGTTTTTCCTGGTAATGCGGTTAAGCTTTTCTAAAGGCACCTGAGAAACCGGTATATGATGTGCCTTGGCTTCTTTCATGAGCTCTTTAGTGAGGTCATTAAACAGGCCTTTTTGTACCAGTAGTTTATCAATCTCTTTACCTGCATGAATGCTTTCCAGAACTGCTCTGGTGCCAAATATGTATTCTTTATTGTCAGCCATATAAATTAAAATCTCCCTTTTCGCCACAAATCTATAGCTCTGTACCAATTTGCCGCATGTTTTCGCTCTCTAATTAGTACAAAATTTTTATCACTGAATATATTTTGGGCATTTATGAACTTAAAAGTCAGGCTAGGAAGCTGTGGGGTAGCCTTGTATAGCCACTCTTCTCCATCATTAGTTACTTCTACTTCATCTGGCATGCCGTAGATAATATAGATCATACCCATATCGGTTTTCCAGCCTTCTTTATAACTAGTGAAGAATTGATTAGCATACTGCGCCCGCTTGTAATACTTTTTTATAATCAATTTTGCCCTTTCGGGTGAATTAGTGAGGTCTAGCCAAAACTGATCAAACTTTTTCTTATCACCCTCCACCTGAAGCAGGGCTTCATACTCTTCTTTAGTAGTGATGTATCTTAAGGGGGTGATCAGATCTTCTATTCTCACCATTTTAGGAAAATACTTATCTTCTACCCTAAAGCTAACTGCTATGGCAGAAGTAGTGTCCTGTTGAATTAAATATAAACCTTTTTCTCCTAATAAAAGCTGGTTAGAGTTAATGCTAATAATGGAGTCAATTTCCATGGCCTTTTGAGGTTCTGATGAGTTAGATGGCATGGGTGGCAGTGCCGGAGGGAAATCATTATCATAATAGAAGGCGAAAAGATTATCAGGGTAATTAACGGTGTAAAGTCCTGTAGGAAGCCAATCTTTGAAAGCCTGGCCAGGCATAAATCTTTTGAAAGGTACATCATCAGAGGGTCTCACATATGAATAGTAGGTGAAACCCGAAGACTTGCTTAAAACCTGAGCGACTATAATTTCACTTTCAATTTCTTTAGGGAAAGTCAGTTGATAGCTATAACTATTGCTAAGCGCATTAATGTTTAAAGTATCTATATGAAGATTAGGAATGGCGGTTAAATCAGCATTAATAGATGGAGTAGAAAAAAAACTAATATCATAATCTTTAATAGAAGAATACGTTTTGTTTACTTTTAACAGTAAGTTGTATTCAATATAATCTTGCTTAATGTATGCTTTCTGGGAGATTTCAATTTCGCTATCAGGATCATACTTATAGGCGAAATTCACTTTTGATAACGAACTTTGAGCGTAGCTCTGAACCCAAGCAAAAACTGTGAGAAGTAAAATTGAAAATAAACGCATAATGATTAATAACGTGCAGTTTAGATGTTAGTTGGTGGGTGGAAGTTACATGTTTTGCCGTTTAAAATAAAAAACCATTAAAAGGTATTTGTTTTAATTCGTTTACTTTGTTGTAAATAATAAATATAATGAGTGTTTATACTACCGAGATTGCTTCTGATAAAATTGCCTCTGACAACCCTATTCACCAAAGACTATTAAAAGCCTATTATTTGGCTGAAGAGTACATGCATGGTGATTTATTTGAAATAGGTTGTGGAGAAGGTAGGGGCATAGCCTTGCTAAAGGATAAATGTACCAGCTATACTGCAATAGATAAGATTCAGGAAGTAATAGATGATCTTCAAGAGAAATACCCAGATGTAAAACTGATTCAAGGAAATATACCTCCTTTTGAAGGCATTGCAGATAATTCTTTTGATGTGATCATTAGCTTTCAGGTGATAGAGCACATTAAAAATGATAAGTTATACCTTCAGGAGATTCATAGAGTGCTGAAGCCTGGAGGAAAAGCGCTTATTACTACTCCAAATATTAAAAAAACACTTACCAGAAACCCTTGGCATATACGTGAGTATAAAGCTACAGAGCTGGAAAATTTGGCAAAAACCGTATTTCCTAAAGTAGAAATGAAAGGTGTAGCCGGAAATGATAAGGTTATGGAGTACTATGAAATGAATAAGAAGAGTGTGGAGAAGATTACCAGATTTGATATTTTAAATCTTCAATATAGATTACCAGCACCTTTATTAAGAATTCCTTATGATTTACTGAACAGAATGAACAGGAATAAACTAAAAACCAGTAATGATAGTTTGGTTAACCAAATACATCATACTGACTATTTGCTTACAGATCAGGCAGATGGAGCTCTTGATTTATTCTGTATTATGGAGAAATAAAACATTTGAAAATAAGACATAAAAAAAGCGGGCTTCAACCCGCTTTTTTTATGTCTTGTGACTTTTACATCCTTCGTCTATCTATCTGAAGGTTGCCAAGAGCTTTGTTGTAAGCCTCTTCATATTTCTGAGCCAGTTCACCTTCTCCAGTTCGGTTAAGTGTTCTTTGTAACTCATGTAGTACCAGTAAATTTCTTTGGAGTTCCATACCAAGATCTGCATTTTCAGCGATTAGGTAATCAACCATTTCTATGGCTCTGTCTCCAATAATTTTAGCTATTTCTACAGCTTTTTCTTTCTCTCCCACCTCAAATAATAATGCTAAAGTACGAGTGGCCGTATAGTCATAAGGAACGGCTTCGTCAGGCATTGTTTCCAGGCTAAACAATAAGGCTTTTCTTGCTTTCTCTGTTTTGCCTTCATTAATAAGTGCCGCCGCCAATGTGTTAAAGCTGGTGCGGTGGTTTAATACAAAGTTTCTGTAGTCCTGATTGTAATAAACATCTGGATTATCTAACTCACGATAATAGAAATTATTCATCAAGTTATCGTACATAGTTTCTGTATCTACAAAATCAGTATCAGGGTTAGGGTTTTTCACCGGTAAAATGCGGTAAGCGTTACCTTCCTGAATAGCGTATTGGCTAATGTCAATGTTAAATTGCTGAATAGAAGTGTTGTTAAGATAAATAGGGCGCTCCCAGTCTGCCGAAGCAATAACATCTAGTATAGCTAAGTCCTTTTTCTCTAATGCATTTTTACCTCTTTTCAGACTAAATACCATTTTGTCTACAAGCAAGCTATCCATGCCTTTAGGTACTATTCCTAGCTTTCTCACTTTATCTTTATCCACATTGAGAGAGAAAGTGCGACTAGGTACTACGTTAGCAGATCTATATTTAGCTCTTAAACGCTTGTCATTGTTTTTTAAGAGAGTTAAAAACTGCTTTAAGTCAATAACTTTTAACCCCATGTCATCATAAGGTAAGTAGTCGTTAGGGCCGTTTTGCTTATAGTTTTCAAAAGTTAAAGTATAAGGGAACGGTTCGGATTCATATACCTGCCTCATGGTTTGGGCAATGTACCAGTCAGTATTGTAATAACTTAATACTACTACTCTTACATCTGTTCTAAAGCCCTCAACTTCTTGAGCATACCATAATGGGAAAGTGTCATTATCACCACCAGTATAAAGAATGGCATTTGGTGCTGTAGAGGCTAAGAAGTTCTTAGCAGAATCTACAGAGAAATAACGGTCATCTCTATCATGATCATCCCAACCTTGTTGCGCCATAATAGCTGGGCCGGTAAGGCATAAAATAGTAGCGATCATAGCAGCTAGCTTGCCACCTGTATATTTCTTTAATAATTCTGCTATTGCCAGTACCGAGAAGCCGATCCATATAGCAAAGGCATAGAATGAACCTGCATATATATAATCTCTTTCTCTAGGTTCTATAGGCGGTGAATTCAGATATAAAATCAAAGCTATACCTGTTAAGAAAAACAGCATAGTTACTACTGCGAAATTCTTTTTGTCTTTTATAAGTTGGAATACAAGCCCTACAAGTCCTAATATGAGAGGAATCATGAAGAAGTTATTCCTGGCTTTGTTGGTGGCTAATTCTTCTGGTACATCCTTAAACCAGTCAGAAGGTCTTAGCCAGTCAGCATCTTGAATGTCACTTTCTCTTCCTGCAAAGTTCCACATGAAGTATCGCATGTACATCCAGCCTAACTGGTGTTTTAGCATAAACTCTACGTTATCTACAAAGCTGGGTACTTCACCTTCAGCTAAGTCAGCTACCTCGAGGTATCTCTGAATATGTCTTGGATCATTGCTGTACATTCTCGGAAAGAAAGTCATTTGCGTAGGATCATACTCATAAGAAAACTTTCTATCTGCTATTTCATATTTATGGTCTCCTTTTACATACTGGGGAGCTCCTTCTTTAGTGCCTGTAACCTGAGCGGTATAGTACTGACCATATAAAAGCGGACGACTTCCATATTGCTCACGCTTAAGGTATTTTACGAAAGACATTACGTCTTCAGGATTGTTTTCGTCAATAGGCGTGTCATAGTTAGAGCGAATTACTACTATGGCGTAAGAAGAATAACCTATTAGAATGAACGTAAGCCCTAAAAGAGCAGTGTTCAGTAAAGCTTTCTGATGGGTAAGCGAATATCTTATTCCTATTATAAGACCAGCAATAACAAGAGCCCCTACGAATATGGCTCCAGATCCAAATGGCAGGCCTAGTGTATTAACAAAAAAGATTTCAAAATTACCTGCTAAGCTTGGTAAGCCAGGGATAATGAGGTTGTTAATTAAAATAATAAGTCCGCCACTAATAGCCATAGTAGCTATTAATCCCCATTGGGTTGGCTTGTATTTTTTGAAGTAATAGATAAGTCCTAAAGCAGGGATAGTTACCAGGTTCAGCAAGTGAACGCCAATGGATAGCCCCATCATATAAGCAATAAGTATCAACCATCTGTTAGCTCTGCTTTCGTCTTCAATAAGATCCCATTTCAAAATAGCCCATACAACAAAAGCAGTAAAGAAAGATGACATGGCATATACTTCAGCTTCAACTGCTGAAAACCAGAAAGAGTCAGAAAAGGTATATGCAAGAGAGCCTACTGCGCTGGCGCCAATTATCAACCAGGTTTGCTCTGAAGATAGTTTCTCGTTTAATTTTATTTTAAGCATTTTTCTGGAGAACATAGAGATAGTCCAGAAAAGGAAAAGTATGGTAAAGCCACTGCTGAGAGCACTGGAAACGTTAATCCAGTAAGCTACCTGAGTGCCATCACCAAAGGCAAGGAAGGAGAATATTCTGCCAATAAGTAAGAAGAAGGGGGCTCCGGGAGGGTGTGGAACCATCAATTTGTAAGATACTGCAATGAATTCACCGCAATCCCAGTAGCTGCCCGTGCGCTCTAAGGTTAATAGATAGACAATGGTAGCTATGGTGAATACGATCCAACCAGCAATATTGTTGACTCTTTTAAATTCCATTAGGATGTTAAATTATTTAATTAGAAAGCGAAAATAAGGAACTATGCACAATTAACCATATTAAGGCGTAATTAGTATGCCAATAAGAAACTTTATAGATGAACAATTTTATCAATGGCTTTAATCACTTATAAACGATCAGGTAAAAGCCCAGCCAAAGCAGAAAGAAAAGACAGTAAGAGGAAAATACAATACTGAAAGCAATTTTCTTTCTTTTTCCTGCCATATGATGAATGCCACTTACAAGTATGAACCAATATACTACTTCGAAAACATTTAAGGCTTTTAATGGGTAAAACCATTTTTTGGGTAGCTCATAAGGATCAAATAATGTGATTAAGGAAAAAGGGTAGAATGATTTGATTTCAAATAAGTTAGGATCCGTTTTAATGGTGGTGAACCAAAGTATTTTGAGTACTTCTGGTATTAAGAAAACAAGCTCTGAAATGGCAACTACCTGCCATACTTGTCCAAAAGTGATTTTGTAACCAAACATAAATGACCCTACCCATAATACGAAGGCTATAGAGGTAAATTTGATTAGATAGATTATAGGAACGGAAAGGTATTGGAGCGTGTTTAGAAGCTGAAAAACGCCTATTTCTCCTCTAGATTCCAATACTTCAAATGCAGCAGTATTGTTTTCTACTAAAACTTTTTTAGCTACTAAGAGTACAAGAGTGGCAGCACAGATCAGGGCAAAAGCAGCCCATTTGTTGATATCAAAGAAGGAGCTATTTGTGGTGTTGTTTTTGTTCATTGATGCAAATTAAGCGAAACATATATTTTTTCTTCTGCCGCTTAGAACCATAGGATACCTTTTAACCGTTTATGACAAGGATTATTAATATCATAAGGCAAAGAAAAAATAAAGATATATCTTTATGCAACTAATTATGAGGTGGTTTTTAATATTATTATTCCATTGTTCAGTACTATCTTTCTCTTTTGCTCAGAGCGATAATGAGGAAGATAAGCAGGTGATATTGCTATCTGATATGCAACTTCAGATAGAAATTAATCAGGCGATGAACGATCTTTATAATTTCAAGTTTGCCAAAGCTGAGCAACAATTTCGATGGCTAAAACAAAAGCATCCTGGCCATCCTTTGCCATACTTTTTACTAGGCCTTAGTGAGTGGTGGAAAATTATGCCGGACATGGATAATACCAGTCATGATGAGACCTTTCTAGCTTACATGGATACGGTTATTACTATATCTAAAAAGATGTATGATAAACCTAAACATAAGGTAGAAGCCTCCTTTTTTCTTGCCGCCGCTTATGGTTTTGAAGGCAGGCTGTACTCTACAGAAGAGCGGAGCAAGTGGGCTAAATCTGCAGTGGTAGGTAAAAGTGCTCTTAATTACATGAATGAGATTGAAGATGATGCTGACTTGAGCCCCGAGCTGCTTTTTGGTAAGGCCTTATATAATTACTTTTCTGTTTGGGTGCCAGAGAATTATCCGTTGCTTAAGCCAATAATCGCATTTTTCCCTAAAGGAGATAAGAAGTTAGGTATTAAACAGTTAACGGAAGTTTCTTACAATGCCTTTTATACCAGAATTGAAGCTATGGTGTTTCTCATGAGAATACTCAATAGCTATGAAAATAATAGACCTAAAGCATTACAAATAGGGGAGTACCTTCATACTACTTACCCTGATAATCCTTATTTTCATAGGTATTATGCCCGGTTGCTATATTCTTCTGGCAGATTTAGTGCTGCTAAGCCAGTGGCAGAGCAAATCATTAAGCGAATAGATGATGACATGATAGGCTATGAAGGAACCAGTGGTCGTTATGCTGCTTTTTTTCTAGGACAGATTTATGAATCTGAGCATAATAATGAAAAGGCAAAGTATTATTATATAAGAGCAAAAAACTTTTCTGAAGAGATTGAGGCTACAGACACAGGTTATTATCATTATTCACTGTTGGCCTTGGGAGATATCTATAAACAGGAAGGTAATGACCGTGAGTCTAAGCGCTATTATAAGCTAGTGAAAAAGCAAGCTAAGCGCAAAGATGATGTCCATAGAAAAGCTCGTGAAAAGCTTCGTGATTTTTAGATCATATCAATGGAATTAAAAGACTTTATAGTAACTCCTATTGTGCTGATAGTGGTGTATGTTTTGGCGTACATCATTAGGCCATATGTGAGTAATGAAAGCACTATGAAGTATTTCATTCCAGGTCTTAGCGTAAAAATAGTAGGGGCCATTGCCATAGGAATGGTATATCAGTTTTATTATGGAGGAGGAGATACGTTTGCTTACCATACCCATGGTAGTCGTTGGGTTTGGAAGGCCTTTAATGATTCTTTTTCTACAGGATATAAAATGCTCACTGCAGATGGTAATTATGAGGGAGTATATACCTATGCTTCACATATCTGGTACTTTAGAGATGAGCACTCTTACTTTTTAATAAAAATAGTCTCCCTTATCGATTTGATAACCTTTTCTACCTATTCTGCTACTGCTGTAATTTTTGCAGCACTAAGCTTTTCTGGTATGTGGGCTATGTACATGACTTTTAGTACTAAATATCCGGTAATGAACAATTGGCTGGCTTTAGCAATATTATTTGTGCCTTCTGTGTTCTTTTGGGGGTCTGGTATATTGAAGGATACAGTAACATTAGGCGCAATAGCGTGGATTACCTATAGCTTTGATCAGCTCTTTTTAAGACGTAGTTGGAATATTGTTAATATTGTCATTCTTGCGTTCTGCTCATTTTTGATATTGCAAATTAAAGTCTACATATTGCTTTGTTTCCTTCCGGCACTTATTCTATGGTACTTTGTTAGTAAAATTGAGCAAATCCAATCCATAGCATTGAAGTTTATGTTAGCTCCATTTTTACTATTGGTTGCACTTGGAGTCGGCTATTTTGCTATTGATAAGGTCGGTGAACAAAATTCTAAATATGCATTAGAAAATATTGCCACCACAGCTCAAGTAACAGCTTATGATATTCGGTATGGCTGGGGAGCCAGACAAGGAGAGAATTCCGGATATACGCTAGGAGAGCTTGATGGTTCTTTTGGGAGTATGATAAAGCTATTTCCTTCGGCAGTGAATGTATCTTTATTCAGGCCCTATCTTTGGGAAGTGCGTAACCCATTGATGTTACTATCCTCTTTAGAAGCCATGGGCTTTTTGTTTTTAACACTATGGATGATGTGGAAATTTGGGGTAAGGAACTTTTTCCAATACTTATTTCAACCAGATGTATTATTTTGCATTACATTTTCGGTAGTATTCGCCTTTGCAGTAGGTATCTCATCCTATAATTTCGGTACGCTTTCCCGTTATAAAATTCCTCTTATGCCGTTCTATTTGGTGGGTTTAATCATTATTTACTATTACTCCACTTTAAATAAAGATAAGAATTTAGAAGAGACGGCAGAGACCGAATAGTTACTCTCGATTTTAACCCTGGCTTGTTCCCCCATTCTTTGCCTTTTTTCTGAATCTTTAAGTAATTCTCTTAAATACTTCAGCCAATCATTATCTGTCTTACACAGATAGCCATTAATTCCATTGTCAATTATTTGAGTGTTTACTCCTACAGGAGAAGCCAGAGCAGGAATTTTAAGAGCCATATATTGAAGCGCTTTAAAGCCACATTTACCTTGTGACCACAGGTCATCACTTAAAGGCATTACGCCTATGTCTATTTTTTGTAAGTCAGCAATTTCACTTTTTTTATTCCAGGGAATGAATTTTAATGATTTTAATGGAAAACCAGGTTTTTTGTTGGAGATCACTAGAAAGTCAAATTCATATTCTTTTTCTAGCACCTCAATTATAGGAATAAGAGGAGTGAGGTACTGTAGCGTACTGTGTGTGCCTGTCCAGCCAATAACTAATTTTTGGGAAGGAGAAGATTCTTTTAAAGTTGGTGTGTGCTGATGTTCCGTGTCAATAGTAGTAGGAGTAATAACTACGTTTTTACAATAATTTGAAGCAAAATCAGCTAGAAATTGATTGCCGGCACTTACCTTCCAACTCCATTGGCAAATACGCTTCACCTTACTTTTCCATTTCACTTTACTTTTAAAAGAGCCACTTTCGTCAGGATCTTCTAGCCAAATAGCATCATCAAAATCGTAAATTATCTTTTTATTTAATATTTTAGATATAAACCACTCAAAAACAGGTGGTCCGGCGGGAGATGCTTCCCGGTGAATAAAAATAAAATCGTAATTGTATATTTTAAATAAAGTGAAAAAACGGGTTACAAATCCTTTAGTAAAATGATAAAGTTTGAGGATGAATTTACCATCTTTGTAAAGAGTAAACCATCCTCTTTCGGTTAGAAATGGCTGAAAATCAATGCTAAAGCCTTCGTTTTTTAATAACATTAAATACTGTTCAAATCGAAAGCGTTGACTCGGAGCTTCTCCGGGAGGATAGGGAGTGATAAAAAGTATAGACTTAGAATGCATAAGTTAGTAGTTGATGCAAATAAAAAAGGTTTACGCCTAAATCTTAAGGAATTATTTCAATATAAAGACTTATTTTTAATTCTAGCCTACCGAGACTTGAGAGTGAGGTATGCTCAGACAGCATTGGGTCTGATATGGGTTTTCATTCAGCCATTAGCTACTTTGTTAATATTTATTATGGTTTTTGGTAGAGCTATAAAAGTAGATACTGGTGATGTTCCATATCCTCTTTTTGCGATATCAGGAATGGCTGCATGGAGTTATTTTTCTTTTGTATTAGCGCAAGCAGGAGATTCTATCATTTCTGCTCAGGAAATGGTTAAGAAAATTTACTTCCCCAGGTTAGTAATTCCTTTATCTAAAGCCGTAGTAGGGCTGGTAGATTTTTCTATTGGGTTATTTCTGGTGGTGGTATTAATGATGATTTACGGATTTACCCCTTCAATTAATATCATTTATTTTCCTTTGTTTTTAATTATGGCCATGATATCTGCCCTGGCGGTAGGTATATGGATGAGTGCACTAACCATTCGCTTTCGTGATTTTAAGCATGTTGTTCCATTTTTGGTTCAATTTGGGTTATATGCCACTCCAGTAGGATACCCTTCATCACTAGTTATGAATAATCTTCCTGATTGGGCTAATGTACTATATTACCTTAACCCGATGGTCGGAGTGATCGAAGGATTTCGGTGGACTTTACTAGGACAGCAACCTCCATCAGTATATAGCTTGATTTCTTTTTCAATAATAATTATTTTGTTTATATCGTCGCTTTTCTACTTTAAAAAGGTAGAGCGTATAATGGCAGATGTAGTCTAAAGATGGGAGATGTAGCAATAAAAGTCGAAGGACTAGGTAAAAAATATGAGATTGGCCATAAAAAGGAGGGCGATCTCAGAAATGCTTTCGGTGCCAAATTGTCAAAATTACTAGGTAAGACCAGTAATACAAAAGAAGATTTTTGGGCGCTGAAGGATATTGATTTTGAAATAAAAAAGGGCGAGGCAGTAGGCATTATTGGCAGAAATGGAGCCGGTAAAAGCACCCTTTTGAAAATCCTTAGCAGGATTACAGAACCAACTACAGGTAGGTTTGAAATCAATGGCCGTGTGTCTTCACTACTTGAAGTAGGTACAGGCTTCCATATGGAGCTTAGTGGTAGGGAAAATATTTACCTAAATGGTACTATCCTGGGCATGAAACGAGCTGAGATAAAAGCCAAGTTTGATGAGATAGTGGCCTTTAGTGGTGTTGAGAAATTCATTGACACCCCTGTGAAACACTATAGCTCAGGCATGAAAGTCCGTCTGGCATTTAGCGTAGCAGCTCATTTAGAACCAGAGATCTTAATCGTCGATGAAGTACTAGCTGTAGGCGATGCCGAGTTTCAAAAGAAATGTCTGGGTAAGATGGATGAGGTGAGCAAGAATGAAGGAAGGACGGTTTTGTTTGTGAGTCATAATATTCTTGCTGTTGAGAAATTATGTGGATTTGGAGTCTTACTTAACGGTGGACAACTAGAATCCCAAGGTAATATTTCCTCTATAGTAGGATTATATACCAATTTATCTAAAAAGGATAACGATACTTTAAATTTATCCATAATAAAGGATAAATCTAACCTGATGATTAAGAATATTAATTTTTATTCATCACACCCCAATAATGTTATTGCAAGTGGTGTGAAACTAAAAATTGAGATAGGAATTCAGTATGTCGGGGAATCATTTGAAGGTTTAATAAGGTTATTGTTCAAGGATAAATATGGAAATACCAAGTTCTTGTGCAATAATCAATTTACTTCTCATTCTTTAATTATACATAACGGGATAAACTCAATATCTTGTACGTTGAACAAATTACCATTGTTCGATGGAAATTATTCAATTGATATAAGAATTGCATCTGTTGATAGGTCAATACTTTCTGATTATGTTGATGTTGTTAGTTTTTATGTTGATAGTGGAGATTATTTTGGCTCAGGAGAATTGCCAAAACTCAATGATGGAGTATTAGTTGAACATTATTTTTCTTACGAATGAAAGTGTTAGTTGTTGGTTGCGAACGTTCGGGAACAAGTGCTATTAGTAATCTTTTAGCTAGAGCAACAAAAAAAAACATTTTAGATGACCCAGAGTATACATGGTATTTGTATCCTATCATTTTTCTTCAAAAATTTACTTTTTCTTTGAGATTGTTTGTTGATATTAATAAATATTACATTGTTAAAGTACCTGGATTTGCAACTATTTTGCCATACTTAAGATATATTTCTTTGTTTAAGTTTAGAGTGATATACGTTATAAGGGATCCAAGAGATAATGTCGCGTCAATTTTGGAAAGGCTTGAATATGATTTTAATGGCTTGTTTCTGAATGTTGCTTGGTTGCGATGTTCTCCCAGAAATATAGTAGAGACTTTGTCTTACCGGTGGAATAAGTATTTACAATTATGTTTAGAGTATAAGTCCCAGCATCCAGATGAAGTTAAAATTATAAGATACGAGGATTTTTTAAATGATAAAGGGAGTGTTTTAAAGGGGATAGCCGATTTCTGTGAATTGAAATTTGATATTAATGAAATTGAAAATGAATTGGATATTCAATATAGGAAAAGATGGTCAAGCAAAATTACGGGGCAAGCACGTTATAAGGTTGATTTGAATCCTGAAAGTATAAAAATAATTGAAAGGGTAAATGAAGATTTTATAAAGTCGTTTAATTACAATGAATAAGAGTATTGATATTAATTAAAATTGTGGTTCATGTTAGATGAAAAGGATATTAAGAGGTTTTATGATGATTTTTCAGATAAATTAATACAAGATTTTTTTAAACCTAATAAGAGAATTGAAAATGCTATTTTTAGAACTATTCGAAGAATTCCAAAAGGTACAAGTAGAATTCTTGATCTGGGCTATGGACTAGGGTGGAGCTCTTATGAATTTAGCAAGCATTTTCCAAAGGCAAAAGTAGAGGCTTATGATATCAGTAGTCATCTGCATTCTATAGCTAGTTGCATTTTTGAAAACTCTAATCTAAACTACTATAGTATGGATTTGACATCAGACTTTCCTTCAGGGAAATTTGATGTTGTCATTTTGCTAGATGTGTTTGAGCATATTGCAAAGGGAAACCGTGAGAAATTCTATGAAAATATATGTAATTGTCTTAACCCAGATGGACAAGTCATATTAACCTGCCCAACAGTGAGACATCAAGAGCATTTGAGGAAAAATAAACCAGATGGACTCCAACCCATAGATGAGGATGTTGATATTGAAGTGCTTCAATGTTTTGCAGATGGAATTAACGGAGAAATAAGTTATTTTGAATGCATGAGCATATGGAATCCTCACGATTATTTTATTGCTGAATTATGCGTGGGTGCAATTCGAAGAGAGACGATTAATAAATCAGATATTAGGCTCTCCAACTTTTATGAAAAATACTCTTTCCTAAAAAAAATGCCAAATTCAGCAGATTATTTGCCTAAGCTGTCAGCTGTTCAGAGTGCTAAATTATCCATTAAGAGATTTTTATGAAAGTATTGGCAATTGTTGCACCTAGTTTAGGGAAATATTCAGAGACCTTTATTGCTAATCATGTTAAGTATCTGGATGGAGAAAAAGTCTTGATTACAATTAACAATGGAGTACTCTCGAATGAGAATTCAGTATATATTGGGAATCACAGTTTCTTTATTCGTCTTATCAGGTATGCTAAACGTATCCTTTTGAAGGAATCCTTCTACTCTCAACAACAGAGGATTTTAGCAAATTATCTTCTTAAAAGAAGAGTAACGCATGTCCTAATTGAATATGGCGTTACTGCAAAAGTCTGTTATAGGGCCTGTGTGAATGCTAATATTCCTTATACCATACATTTTCACGGACATGATGCCTACAAATTTAAGTATGCAACTAGAGAATTTTACGAAGATGTTCTAAATTATGCATCTAATTTGATAGTGGTATCTGCTCATATGAAAAAACAACTATTAAGTTTAGGTGCTGAACTTGATAAAATTAAAATAATTCCATGTGGAACGGATTTTCTTTATAAGAAAGATGGTTTGAATTGTGAAAAATCAAGTTATTTCTTGGCTGTAGGTAGGTTTGTAGAGAAGAAGGCTCCATTTTTAACGATTATGGCTTTTCATGAGGCTTATAGGAGCAATAATAAGCTTAAATTAATAATGGTAGGGGATGGGGAATACTTGTCTTTATGCAAATTAATTGTTCGAGGTCTTGGACTTTCATCTATAATAGAATTTAAAGGAGCCCTTGAACATGATAAGGTTTTAGGATTAATGACTGGTTGCCAGGGTTTTATACAGCATTCAATGGTGGCAAGTGATGGGGATTCCGAAGGACTTCCTGTAGCGATTATAGAAGCTCTTTCTCTAAGGAAACCAGTTATATCTACTAATCACTCAGGGATACCAGAAATTGTTAAACATGGTGTTAATGGATTTCTAAGCGAGGAAGGGGATGTGCTTGAGATGAGTGAAAACCTATTAAAAGTCGCTAGTGGGTATAATTTTAATTTTGAAAATACCAAACGATTGAATTTGATGGAGCAGATCCAAAAATTAAATAATATTTTAAGTTAATGTTAAATGTGCAAACTGTCAGTTTTAATGTCAGCATATAATGCTGAGAGGTTTATAAAAGAGTCAATTGATTCGATCTTAGCTCAAAAATTTACTGATTTTGAGTTATTAATTGCAGATGATGGGTCTACTGACAGCACTAAATATATTATTGATTCTTATTCAGATAAAAGAATTAAGACATTTCATAACGAGCATAATTATCATAAGCCTGTCACTGTTCAAAAGTTATTTGAAAAGTCCATTGGAGAAATCATCACTATTCATGATGCCGATGATATAAGTACACCAAACCGCTTTGCAAAGATGATAAGTTTATTAAATTCTAGACCAGACATATATATGAGTGGTCATTCAATGGAGCGGATGTCTGAGTCTGGTAGGCCTTTGGGAGTATTTAGAAATAAAGAAACGGATTTTACTTTAATTAAGGAGAATATGAGGTATGCAAATACTGATGGAGATGCATCTATGTTTATTAGAAGAGACGTTTTGGATAGCATTGGACAAGTTTTTAGGCCATACTTTAAAAATAATATGGATTACGATTTGGCTCTTAGGATAATAGAAAGGTATAAGACTACAAATGTGCCGGAAGTCCTTTACTATTATAGGAATGTTTCCAGTTCTATTTCAAAAGGCGATAATTCGTACAAAAAATTGATAACTCAAAAGGTAACCCAGTTTCTAGCTAAAGAGAGGGCACAGTTTGGGCATGATTCATTGCAGCAATATGATTTACGAAAAATAAGACAGATGGAGGATGAATTTTCTAAGCCTTATTTAGCTGACATTACGCTTTATCATAGGGAGCGTGCAGAGTTTTTTATGCATTGTAAAATGAATTTTAGAGCTATTAAATTGATGCTCATAGCTGTAATCTTAAACCCATTTAGGGGAGTGAATTGGAGGACTTTGCAATACTGTATAAGGAAAACGATTTTTAAGTTTTGAGAGTATTACATGTAACCAACTGGTATCCTAATAAGCTTTTTCCTAAAGAGGCACTGTGGATTAAACGACATGTTGACAGTCTATCAGGTGATTTTATATGTAGGGTACTTCATTTTGAAATTTTTAAAAGGAAATTATTTTTTTCGTTTAGGAGGGGGGGAAATATAAGTCAGCTTCTCATTGGCTTGCCATTTGAATTTTGGCGCTTTAACGAGCTACTATATTTCATGTGGTTATTTTCTCAATTAGTGATATTGAGAAAGAGTCGAAATTTTGATATAATAAATGTTCATATTGCATACCCCCTGTTGACCTACTGGAAATTTATCAAGCCTTTTATTTCAAAACCGGTAGTTATTTCAGAGCATTGGAGCGCCTATCATTATAACTTTGGAGTACCTTATAGGCTTCCACGAATTGAAAGAGTATTTTCTCATAAGATACCTCTAATAACCGTTTCTAGATCATTGGCTCGGGATATTGAGGAGTTTAGTAAAACAAGTTTAAAAGTGTATATACTCCCAAATATCGTTGATGATGAGTTTTTCGGCGGAGATACAGATATTTCAGAATCAAATTATTTTTTCATGGTGAGCCAATGGAAATGGCCTAAAATGCCACTTATTGCCATGAAAGCATTTAATTATTTTACGGAAAAGAATAATAGAAAATATCAACTTAGAATAGCCGGACATGGGCCACTCTATGAGAGCATGAGAAGTTGGATTATCGAGAATGAGGCTGATGATTGTATTAAGTTGTTGGGCCCTCTCTCTTCTAATGAAATTGCAGCTCAGATGAAAAAATGTAAGGCGGTTCTTCATCCTACTGAATACGAAACTTTTTCAGTTGTTTGTGCAGAGGCTTTAAGTTGTGGCTCTAAGTTATTGGCATCAAAGGTTGGAGGGATAGTAGAATTGGGTCTTACTAAAGATGATGTTCTTGTTGAATTTAACACAGTTGAATGTTGGCTTCAAGCATTAACTAAATGTTTAAATGCTGGATTGAAGGATGCCGCAATAAATGAATATGAAAACTTTTCTACGAAGAAGATTGGAGAGCAGTATGGTAAGATTCTTAAGGAAATTAGTTTATGGAAATAGTATAACTAGGTTCTTGTTAAAAAAAATATTTTATAGAGCATGGAATGAGAGGTTGAAAGCAGAACGTGATATTGTACTTCCTACTAATAGAAATTCCATACAAACTTCTAAAGTGAAATATACCACACAGGAGATTGTTGAGTTTAGTAAAAACGGACTTAATGAAATAGGAAGTCAGCATTCATATTTTATTGGAAAGGGAACTTTTGTTTTGCCAGAACAATATTTTTTTCTTTTAAGAAAATCATTTTTAATAGGAGAGCAAGCTATTCCAATAGATTCAGAGGGTAGAATTTATACGGAAACAGTTTTTACAAAGAAAGAGCTTCTTAGTAAGGCTAATCCACGAAAGTTAATCCGCTATAAGTTAATAAAGAATGAAAGAATCATACCTAAAGCAATATCATTAGTTAATATATATGTGCAGGCACCTTATTATAACTATTTTCACTGGGTGGTTGATTGTTTGCCGCTTTTACAAGCTGTACAACATGATTTGGGAAATGTCATTGTAATTATAAATAAAAATCCAAAACAATTTCAAATTGATTCTTTACAGCTTTTAGGTGTTGCAAAGGAAAATATTATGGAATGGAATTATGAAAAAGCATTAATTAAGGAATTGATTGTTCCTCAATTTAGGAGGGTTACTTCAGATTTAGATGATTTGTTTTCGCCTTTAGCTATCAACTGGTTGCGTAATAGTATCTTTCGAGGCGTAGATTTGACCCCAAGATACCACACTAAGGTTTATATCTCCAGATCAAAAAATTCATTTAGGAAAGTTGTTAATGAAGCCGAAATTGATGAAATGCTTAGTGCTAAAGGCTTTTTTAAATATTACTTAGAAGATATGTCTTTCAGCGATCAAGTTAATCTTTTTTACAATGCTGATGTCATAATATCCCCTCATGGTGCTTCAATGACTAACCTTATTTTCATGAGTGAAAAAAGTAAAGTGATTGAACTTTTATTTTTAAATGAAGGATATTGGTACAGTTTATATTATTTATTGGCTGCTGCAATAGGTGTTAAATATACCTTTTTAAAATGTGAGGAATTCAATTATATTAGAAATCAAAAATTTGATTTAAAAGTTGACCCTACTAAGCTTTTAAAACTTATAAATAGTCAGATTTAATGACAGATAACAAATTAGTTGACAAGACTATTTTATTGATATCTCCGGAATCTTGGTCTCATATTTTTGTTTCCAAGCATCACTATGCTATCTATTTGGCTAGAAGAGGAAATAATGTTTTTTTTCTCAACCCCCCAACTAATATTTCTAAAGTTTCAACTACTGATTTTGATGGAGTAACTACTGTTTCTTATAAGGGCTTTCCGAAGGGGCTTCGGTTTTATCCAAAGTTCTTACGTAGATTCATTATACAGCGTGAGTTTTTGAATTTACAGAAGCTATGTGCTGTTAATTTTGATATTGTATGGTCGTTTGATAATTCCGTATTTTTTGATTTTGACGCCTTGCCTGAACGTGTCATGAGTATATCACATATTGTGGATTTGAATCAGGATTATAATACAAAACTGGCTGCTAAAACGGCAGACCTTTGCATAGGTGTTATTCAAGATATAGTTGCAAGACTTGGTCGATTTAATAAGAATACTCATCTTATTACTCATGGAGTTAATTTTCTTGAGCGTTCCAAAAAAAAAATAATTCTTCCTGGTAATAATAGTATTAAGGCGTTGTATGTTGGAAATCTCGCCATGTCGTTTATTGACTGGGAGTTACTAACTCTGGCAGTAGAAAATAATTCAAATGTTGATTTTATTTTTTTGGGAAGTAATAAGGAGTCTGTGCCAGATCATCTTTTATTAAATCAGAATGTGTTTGCCCTCAACGCAGTTCCAGCAAAAGAATTAAGCATTTATTTTGAGGCAGCCGATATGTTGCTAATCGCCTACAAGGACGAGTACTATTTTAATTATGCCTCTCCTCATAAATTCTGGGAATACCTTTCTTCTGGGAAGCCAATTATAACTTCCTTCTCTAAAGAATATCTGCCAATTGTTGAATTAATTTATATGGCATCTTCTTCAATAGAATGGATACAACTACTTGATGAGGTCAGTAAGAACTTGGGCAGTTGCAGTTCTAAGGAGAAGGTTAATAAGAGAAAGACGATAGCCTCAAATAATTCTTACGAAAAAAAGATTCAACAAATAGAAAGATGCTTACAAATGACCCCTTAGTTTCTATTATAATGCCAGTATTTAATAGTGGTAAGTATTTAGTCGATAGTATTAATTCAGTAATTAATCAGGAATATGTGAAATGGGAGTTGTTAATTATAAATGATGGTTCATGCGATAATTCCGAAGAAATTATTCATTCTTATTCTGATAGCCGTATTTATTATTTTAAACAAAAAAATAGAGGTGTGAGTGCCGCTAGGAATGTTGGTTTGGAAAACATGAGGGGAGATTTCTTTTGTTTTCTTGATAGCGATGATATTCTCCCTCAAAACAGTTTGATTGATAGGTTATGTATATTCAATCATAATCCTGACATTGAATTTGTAGATGGAAAAGTGCAGGTTTTCAACAATGCTAGTACTGTCCCTGAACGTTTGTTTTGCCCTGAATTTCAGGGATTGCCATTCAGGGAGCTAATATCACTTTCAGGAAAATGTTTTTTTGGACCAACTTGGATGATAAAGAGAAGAAGAGCAAAGAAGTATCAATTTTTAGAGAATCTTACTCATGGGGAAGATTTGTTGTTTTATATTTCAATTGGTGAATCAGGGCTTTATTCTTTTACTACAAGTGTTATTTATCAATATAGGTCCGGCCATGAATCAGCCATGTCAAATATTAACTCACTTGAAAGTGGATATTTTAAAATATATGAAGAGTTGAAAAAAATGAAGTTATCTGATTGTGATTTGCTAAGGTTTAAACGAAAAATTAAATCAATAATGTTTAAGTCTTACTTGAGTAAATGGCAAGTATGTAAAGCGCTTAAGATTGCTATTAAATAACTTTTGTGAAGATCAATATTGTTTAATGAAAAAAATGAATGTACTTTTTATAGGGTATTGGAATCTTGATGATCCTCTTACTTCTGCTACTATATTTCCACACCTCTCTATTCTAAGTAAGCATGATAGGGTTAATTCATTAATATTTACAAATACGCAGAGAGAAATGGGAAGTGTCGAAAAGGTTAATTACTTAAAAGAGAGTGGTATTGTATACTACCCATTATTGAGTCAAAATTATCATCTAACATTGATTACAAAGATTATAGACTTTGTTACATTTCCAAAGAAAATATTAAAAATTTGCCAAGACAATTCTGTTGATTTAATTATTGCCAGAGGGGCACCTGCTGGGGCCCTTGCACTATTGGTAACGAATAAAAATGACTTACCTTTCGTTGTAGAATCTTTTGAACCCCACGCAGATTATATGCTAGAAACCGGTACCTGGAGTAAATATGACCCTAGATTTATTGCACAGAAGCACTGGGAGGGAAAAATAAAAAAGAAAGCCAAGTTCATTTTAACTGTAAGTGAAAATTATGAATCTTTTTTGAAGAAGGAGGGGGTAGCCCCAGATAAGGTGTTTACAGCTCCTTGTGGGGTAAATATAAAAAAATTTTTCTACGACCCTTATAAAAGCCAAGATGTTAGAAAAAACTTGAATATTCCTAGTGGAACAAAGGTAGCTATTTATGTAGGTAAATTTGGAGGTATATATTATGGTGATGAGATATTTATATTGCTGAAAAAAATGCTATCATATTATAATGACAACTTATTTGTTATTATACTTTCTAATATTGAAGAAGAAGAATTTAGAAAAAAATGCTTTTTATATGCTATTTCTAGCAATAATGTGAAAAAGTTATTTGTTCCACATGAAGAAGTTAATGCTTATCTAAGTGCTGCCGATTTTGCTGTTGCCCCTTATAGGAAAACAAAAGTGTCAAAATATTTATCTCCTGTTAAGGTTGGTGAATACCTTGCCGCAGGACTTCCTGTGTTGATTACTGAAGGAGTTGGAGATGAAATGAATTATTTAGAAAGAAATCATTTGGGAGTAACATTAAATATCCATATGATGGATGAAGATACCTATTTTAAATCTAAAATGGATAAAATAAATAAAATTGTCGAAATCAGAGATCATGGATATTTTGTGAAAAATGCGTTGAAATATAGATCATTTGAAGTAGTGGAGAATCTCTATGATAAAATATTGAATGCATGAGAAGCTTTAAAATCTATGCCACAACAGTAATTAAGAATGAAAGGGATATTGTTGCCTTCACTTAACCTGGCAAGTAAGTGGGCAGACAAAGTCATAATATACGATAATGAGAGTACTAATGGTACATGGGGAAATGTAAAAGAACTTGCACTATCAAATTCTAAAATTGTTCCATTTAAGCATGATAATGAGCCATATGCAGATGGGGTGAGAGCAGAAATATTTAATTCATTTAAAAATGAATGGGTTGATGGTGATTGGTGGGGCATTCAAGATTCTGATGAAATTTACAGAGGTAATCCTAGAAAGTTTATTAGTGAGCAAATAGGTTGTTTTCATTATATTAATGGTAAAAAGGTGGATTTTAGCTTTGATTTAAATAAGACTGAAGATATTCGATTTACAGGGGATTTTGAGGTTGATTTAAAGCATATTACGCATTTTAGTCCTTATGCATGGAGTGAGCCTCGTATGATCAAGCATAGGAAAAATTTGAAATGGGAGAAGGATAAGATCTGGCCTACTCACATGGGGATTGTGTGTGAAAACACAATTGAGATTAAACATTATCCATTAAGATCTGCAAATCAAATACATTTGAGATGGCTTACTAGGAGAAAAACAAAGGAAAGAGGCGGGCAATATTTTCAGCATTGGGAACAAGAAACATGGCAAGAATATTACTTAAAGAAGGCGGAGGGTTTGGAAGCATTTGATAGTGTAAATAGAGTGTTTGAAAATGTGTGTTTCGCGAATAATCCTAAGCAAAGCTATGTTAAGAAATTGGTTAAATATATACTGCATGGCTTGAGAATTTTACCTTAGTTTTATTTTATTAGAAACCAGACTGAGTCTGGAAGTATGAAAATTACCCTTATAAAACGGGAGTATAGAATTGTGCTAAGAGTTCTGTTAGTATTTAAGACAAGTGAAGTTTATACATTAGGAGGTTTTATTTATGAGTATAAAAGATTTCTTTGTTGGTAAAAAAATAATGCAACCACTTTTTGAGAGGTTGTACAGAATAAGCTTGAGGGGAATGAATTATGGGTTGGGTGGGATGATTGAATCAAGTGGTGAGATTAACCTTGTTAAATTAATTGCAAATCAACTTATAAACTCAGAAGGGAAAAAGGTGATCTTTGATATAGGTGCTAATAATGGAAAGTATACCGACATCTTATTGAAATAATTTTCTTTTGAGAAGGATATTTATTGTTTTGAACCGTCAAGGTTCACTTTTAAACAACTAAATTCTAAGCTGGGAAATATTAATGAAGTTCATTTGCAGAATTTAGGTCTTGGTGCTAATAAAGAACGAAGAAAGCTATATTTTGATACGGAGGGGTCAGGTTGGGCCTCTGTATTTGAAAGAATGGATACAGGTTTTAATCAAAAATTAGACAAATCAGAGGAAATCACACTTACTTCTCTTGATGATTTCTGCTATGAGAATGATATTCGTCAAATTGATTTTTTAAAAGCAGATGTTGAAGGATTTGAACTTGAAGTCTTTCACGGTTCAAAAAATATGTTACCTTACATATACTTTATCCAATTTGAATTCAGTTTTGCCAATTATAATTCAAAGACGTATCTAAAAGACTTTTTTGAATTATTAGCTGATTTTGATATCTATAGAGTGATAAATGATGGTATTAGTAAAATAGATTATGACCCTAGATACGAAATACTTTTGACTTCAAATTACTTGGCTGTGAATAAAAAATTAAACATTGAATTCTAGACAGTTTATAGCTATTTAGATAACAAAAGTTGACTTACAGATATCTTTTAAAAAAGTGAAGTTCAATTTTTTTATTGGTGAATCTATTATTAGACATCTTTGGTAGAATTTATTTGACTGAAAAAATGTATGATAGTAAGTTTTTTGGAATAGAAATATGCTACCCTTTAATTGATTATTTGCTATTTAGTGGTTGTGTTTTCTGTTTATTTTTTGCCAACAAGATGAATAATTTTTAAGAGCTAAAGTTTAAATGAAATTTATCGTCATATCAATAATTTTAATTAGTACATCACTGCAATGTCTTGCTCAAGGTATTATTCTTTCTGATAGTGTCTGTAAGGGCGAAAATTTTTTAATAAGCACACATAACGAAGTGGAAGGAGAATCGTATGATTGGGATTATTGTTCAGAAAAGGTTAGCGAATTAATTCCAAATTTTTCTACTCTATCATTGTCGTCTTTATCTCTTCCTTTTGAAGCTCGTTGTTTTTCCTTTGCAGATAACTACTTATTTATACCTAATAGAGGTAATGGCAAGCTTTTTTTTATTGAGCTTGATGATGAAATGAATCTTTTGGGGCAAAGAGAAGAGGTAATACTTCCTGAAGGAATAATTCAGGAACCTATTTCATTTGATCTAATAAATTTGGATGGAAACTATATTGGTTATTTAGTAGGCTTTTCATCCAATAGCATCTTGAAATTAAATTTTGGTGCTCAAATCTCAAACTCTCCTGTAGTAGAGAGGCTGGATTTGGGATCTGCAATTCTAAGTAATCCTAACTGTATTAAGGCAAAGGTCTATGACAATAAGGTTAATTTGTTTATATCCAATTTTGCTAACAACAAAATAACTTATTTAAGTTATTCTGTTCTTGATATATCCATTCCGGTTACAAACCAAGATATTACAATAAGCGGAGCCTCTCAGTTGGCAAGCTTTGATATGATTGCTAAAAATGATCATTGGATTATATTGGCGGGGTCCTTACAGGGGCTATTTAGAATAGACTTTGATAAGGATAATCTGAGTGCTGTGATCGAAGAAATAATATATATTGATGGCACCATAACACAACCTACGGGCCCAAAAATATTATTTGAGGGAGGAGTTTACTCTGCACTAGTAGTTACAAGAAATGGAGCTATGTATTCACTTGATTTTGGAGAGGCCTTTGAAAAGGAAGCTCAAGTATCTTCCTTGGGAGCTACAGGATCTAATGCAAGTTGGTCACTTAATGTTATAAAGACTAACAGATCTAGATTGGTAGGTTTTTTTACAAAATTTAATACAAATAATATTTTGAAAGTTACATTTGATGATTTTTGTAATTCTTCGGTTCCTATTTCAGAGAATGCGTTAAATGTTATAAATTATAATACCTCAGGTAGATATACTATAACATTAACGAAGTCTTTAGGCGAAGATATACTTAGATTCAGTGACTTTGTGAAGGTTAAGCTAGAGGCAGCCCCAGACATCAACTTCAATAACGAAACCATCTGCTCCACCTCCCCAGTAGAATTCTCTAATATTAACAACTCAGGGGATATCACCTCCTACGACTGGTCTTTCGGAGATTCTAACACGTCTGCTGAGGCAAATCCGAGTAATCAATATGCTGCTTCAGGGGATTATACGGTTAACTTATCAGTTGAAAGCGCTAATGGCTGTAGCAATTTTGTTGAGAAGGACATTACGATATATGATGAGCCGGTTCCCTCTTTTGATCTACCTACTGGGCTGGTTTGCACCAATGATGTTTATACTTTTACTAATACCACAGAAGATACTTTTGAAGGTAATTTGTCGTGGGAGTGGCAGGTAAATGGTGACTCTGTTAATAATACCCAAAACCTTAATTATGAGTTTCCTAGTGGGGGTGATAAGGAAATAAAACTAATCGCCAGTATTCCTGGCTGTGCTGCAGAAGCTACTGATGTGCTTACCAATATAAATGAAGGTCCCGTTCCTGCTTTTCAGGTGAATGATGACTGTGTAGGCACCCCGATGCAGTTTAGTAACCAGTCGGAGGGAAATATCACGGATTATGATTGGGATTTTGGCAATGGATATACCTCTAGCCTGGAAAATCCACTTTTTGAATATGGAGACCCCGGTACTTTTGATGTTACGCTTAATGTGACCAATGATGTTGGTTGTGAGTCAGACTTAACCAGGAGTGTGAGTGTTTACCAGTTGCCTAACGTTCAGTTTAGTAATGAATTGGCTTGCGAGGGCTCGCTTACTCAGTTTATTGATGCTACCCAAGTTGGTGATGCTAACCTACAAGCCTGGAATTGGGAGTTTGACGATGGTGAATTCTCAACGGAGAGAAACCCTACCCATAATTTTACAGAGGATGGTAGATATGATGTGCAGTTAGCGGTAACCACGACTAATGGCTGTAAAGATTCCCTCCAACAAAGAGTGGTGGTTAACCCGGCTCCTGAAGTGGATTTTAGCTATGATAAGCTTTGCTTAAATGAAGAAGTAGAATTTACAGATTTGAGCGAACCCGTACTGGGGTTTGATAATATCTCTTGGGCTTGGGATCTTGGTGGAGTTTACAGTGGTGAGCAAAATCCAAGTATTACATTTGAATACCCCATAAACTATAACATAGGTTTAACCGTAACTTCTGAGAATTTATGTTCGGCTACAGAATACAAAACTATTACAGTTAACCCAGTACCCAATTTATCATTTGCTTCAGAGTTTAATTGTGATAATTCAGAGACTCATATTTATGATCTTACAGATTACGGTACTGATGCCGCATCTGTGCGTGAGTGGAGTTATTCAAATGTAGTGATTGGGTCTGACTCATCTATTTATTATGCTTTTGATAATGCAGGTACCTATGAGCTTAGCTTGTTAGTTGATACCCAAAATGGTTGTACCTATGAAGGCGAATCCGATTTGGCAATTTATGAAGCTCCTATTGCTCAGTTTAGCCCATCTATCACTTTTGGAGCCCCTCCTTTAGATGTTGATTTTACTAATGAATCAATTGGAGCAGAGAGCTATAGATGGTATTTTGGAGATGTGGCAGAGAGTACAGATGAAAATGTGTCTTATACATTTGTAGAGGAGGCCGATTACTGGGTGGATCTGGTTGCTTTCAGTGCTGAGCAGTGTACAGATACTACATCCCAGATTATTAGCGTATTAGATCCTAATCTTGAATTAGAGCTGGCTAACGTTTTTTATCAGAACGATGCCATAATTCTTAATCTTAGAAATAATGGAACCATCTCATTAGATAGCATCAGGCTTGATGTAGATATGGGGAATGAGGTGATTATCGAACGAATTATTCCTCTTGAACTATTACCTGGTCAGCAAAGAAACATTACCTTAGATTTCACTATTAATCGATTAAATGCTGAGTATTTGTGTATTTCAGCCTTTGGTTTGGTAAGGGGGGTTGCTGATACAAATTTGAGTAATAATACACAATGTGTTCAAAGTAGTGGAGCATCAGATATTGTAGTATTACCGCCTAGGCCCAATCCTTCGCCTGACGCTGTTTTCTTAAGAGTGGTGACAGCAGAAGAAACCTCAGGGAGCTTCTTTTTATATGACATAAGAGGTCAGGTCGTAAAGCAATATGATTTTTCTAGCCTAAATGGATATCAACTGATAGAATTTAAGGTTAGCGACTTAAATAATGGCCTTTATGTGTTGAAATCTAAAGTTGGAGACGACCAAAAAGCATTTAGATTAACGGTTAAACATTGAAAAACTATTTTGCAATATTGCAGACTTAGTTCAATATCCTTACAATTTCTGGCTATCTTCGCACCAAATATTATTTGGTAAATCAATGAAGGATAAAGTAAAATTAGACAGGATAGACCTTAAGATACTAAGGATTTTGCAGGCCAATGCTAAAATTACAAATGCACAACTGGCTCAAGAGATAGGACTTTCCCCTGCCCCTACTTTGGAACGTGTGAAGAAATTGGAAACGTCGGGCATTATAAAAAGCTATCATGCAAAACTGAATACTCAAAAGGTTGGGTTGGGAGTAAGTACTTTTGTGATGGTTACTCTGAAAGGACATAATAAGGATAATATTGAGTTATTTACTCAAAGTATTAGCGAGATAGATGAGATTATAGAGTGTCATCATGTTACAGGATCGGGAGATTTTATTTTGAAGATTATTGCTGAGGATATAGCTGCTTACCAAAAGCTGATGTTAGAAAGAGTAACGAATATAGAAGTAGTAGATAACATGCAATCTCTTGTAATTCTTTCTACATTTAAGGACAGTAAAGTAATGCCTATACCTTAAGCTATGGAAGAGAAGAGTTTAATACTAACGGATGATCAGGTACGCCAAAAAATAAAAAGAATGGCGTATGAAATATATGAAAACAATTTTCAGGAGAAAGAAATAATATTAGCAGGAATACACTCTCAAGGGTATGAGTTGGCTAAGTTATTACAAAATGATCTGGAGGTTATAGCAAGTTTTAAAGTGAAATTAATAGGTTTAAACCTGGATAAATTTGCTCCTACTCAAAGTGATATCAGTTTAGATTGTGATAATGCCTCGCTAAAGAATAAGTGTATTGTACTGATCGATGATGTTATGAATACTGGAAGAACTATGGCATACAGTCTTAAAGCATTTCTTAATGTAAAAGTGAAGAAAATAGAAACGGCTGTATTAGTAAACAGAAGTCATACTCAGTTTCCTATCTCCACCAAGTATGCTGGCTATGAGCTTGCTACTACTATTAATGATCATGTAGCGGTAGAGTTAGACAAAAACAAAAAGGTTGTATACTTACAATAATTTTAAGTAATTTTTAGCCTGTTGTGTTCAAAGCATAACTTATTTTTTAAATAACCTTTTTCTTATAAAACATTGAAATTTGTTCAAGTTACAGATCTTCTGGAGCGGCTGGATAAGCCAGACTTTGTCATACGACAAGGAGAGGGAGCTGACCTTAAGCAAGAGGGAAAAGCTATATTTTGGGAATGGGACTTTGAAAACAATAGGCTTTATTTTTCCCCTCAAATGCGCCAGTTGTTCGGGTATTCACCGGATGAAGTTATACCTATGGATGGCCTGTGGCGCAAACACATCCACCCCGAAGATTTAAATAAGGTCATTAATCACCTGGTAGATTTTATTAATGGTATAATCACTACCTATGAGCAGATATTTCGTGTTCGGCCTGTTACAGGTAAATATTTATGGATGAAATCAGAGGCTACTCTCAAAAGAAATGCTGAGGGAGAGGCCATATGGGCGAAAGCGTATTATACTGATGTTACTGCCTTAAAAGAGCAAAAGGGGTATACTAAGCTGGGAGGTGATAAATATAGAAATCTGTTTCAAAACTCTATGATAGCCATGGTGAGGAATGACCTTACCACAGGAATTATTTTAGAAGCTAATGAAAAGTTTTGGGACCTGTTTTTCATTACTGTAGATGAAAGGCATAGGACTAAATGCCAGGATATAATTGGAGAAAAAAACTCCAAAATAATATATCAACTCTTAAAAGAGGGGGGTAGTATAGATGATCTCGAACTTGAAATAAAGGGTTGGGGGCGTTCATCTTTATGGATTTCCTTCGGAGCCATTCTTTATGAAGAAGAAGGAGTGGTAGATTGTATCATTAAAGATATTACAGAAACCAAGTCTAGCCTGATAGAGCTTCAAAAAGTTAATTTTGAGCTGGATAGCTTTATATACCATTCTTCTCATGATTTAAGGTCTCCGCTTAGATCCATCTTGGGCTTAATAGATGTTTTTCGTTTGGAAAAAAATGAAAAGGTAAAAGCAGAGTGTATAGCTAAAATAGAATCTAGTGTTAAGCGGCTAGATGCACTAGTGATAGACTTGCTCAGCATATCCAGAAATGACCGGATCAATGATCCTCATATGTCTATTAACTTTATGGTGGAAATAAATAGTAGCATTACCAGTTACTATTACACTCGAGATAATGAAGGGCTAGAAATTGTAACCAATGTACACCAACCGATAGAGTTTTATTCTGACTTAACAAGAATCAGGATCATACTTAACAACCTGATTTCTAATGCCATTAAATATCGCTCAAAGCATAAAGATTATTCTTATATTAAGGTAGATGTGCAGGTAGATGAGGAAAAGGCTGTACTGGAGATTGAGGATAATGGAGAGGGAATAGAAGCCTCTAAGCTGCCTCATATATTTGACATGTTTTATAGAGCTACTGAAAAAAGTGAAGGCTCAGGTTTGGGGCTTTATATAGTGAAAAAGGTGGCTGACAAGCTTAATGCTGAAATTCAGGTGAGAAGTGAGGAATTGGAAGGAACAAATTTTAAGTTTGTGATTCCAAATACAAAATAAAAATTACATGTCTGTACATAAAAGTGATATAAAGAAGATTACCATTCAGCGTCTTCGGGAAATGAAGAATAACGGCGAGAAAATATCAATGCTCACCGCCTATGATTATACCATGGCTCGTATTCTTGATGAAGCCGGTGTAGAGATGCTTTTAGTTGGTGATTCGGCAGCTAATGTCATGGCTGGGTATGAAACTACCCTTCCTATTTCTCTTGATCACATGATTTATTATGCGGCTTCTGTGGTGAGAGCTAGTAAGAGAGCTATGGTTATAGTTGATTTGCCTTTTGGTACTTATCAGGGAGATCCGGAAACAGCCATTCGTTCTGCAGTGAGAGTAATGAAAGAAACTGGAGCTCACGGAATAAAAATTGAAGGAGGGGCAGAAATAGAAGAGTCTGTGAAAAGAATATTAAGTGCAGGTATTCCTATTATGGGGCACCTAGGGCTTACACCACAGTCTATTAATAAATTTGGAACCTTCTCTGTAAGAGCAAAAGAAGAAGCAGAAGCTAATAAATTAATTAGTGATGCTAAGCTTCTTGAAGAGCTAGGTTGTTTTGCTATTGTATTAGAAAAGGTGCCTGCGGCTTTGGCCAAAACAGTGGCTGAGCAGGTGTCTGTACCTATCATTGGTATTGGTGCCGGTGGCAATGTAGATGGTCAGGTGCTTGTAGTTCATGATATGATGGGCATGAACAAAGACTTTAAACCTAAGTTTTTGAGACGTTATGCAGACTTACAGACCATTATGACTGAGGCTGCAGCCAATTATGTTAATGATGTGAAGGCTGGAGATTTCCCTAATGAAGATGAAAGCTACTAATCTCTAGTAGCTTAGTTGAGGTTGCAGGTGATGATCTGATTTTGCTCGTCTGCAACTTCTCCAAACCACACTACTGCATACTCTTTATAAATCCCTATTCCTACTCCTTGCCAATGGGCTTTTTCCCACATTCCTGAATTAATAATTAAAGGGTTGTGTGCGGGGCTTTTTTTCCAACCTTCCAGTCCTTTATCAGCTTTGGCGCCACCACTATTGTAATAGGCTATTTCATAGCCTGAACCTTCATAGCCAGCTATTTCTTTAGGCTTATCCCACATGCATTGAGCTTGCTTGTGGTCGTTTGTGTAGCAGCAGGGTGTCCAAGCACCCTCTTTTGACCAGCTGTGAGGGTTGCATTTTCCCTTGGGGTCAAAGGCATAGTTTTCAGAAAGATCTTTAGCATGAGCTTGAGCTACAGCAGTGAGCTTAGATGAAAATGGAAGAGGAGCAAGCTTCTTTTCCTTGCGGTATTCGTTTATTATTTCATATAACTTTTTTTTCTTCCGAACTTATACAAACATCAACATCTGCTGTGCTGGGAGTGGAAAAAGGCAATAAAATCAAGTGAATAAAAAAGAGAAATGACATAACTATTTGAGAATATATTTGCTTAAAGATACTACAGATTACCTAAAAATTAAGTTCATTAATGGTAACACATTAATCTAATTCGACATTTAGATACCACCTTTAAAATTGTTAATTTAGCAGCCCTTTAAATAAGGTTTAAGACATATTCAATAATCAAAAATGGCATAAGAGATCATGAGTGAAAACACAGCTAAAATAATTTATACCATAACTGATGAGGCCCCCGCCCTGGCAACTCATTCATTCTTACCAATAATAAAGGCATTTGCCGGACAAAGCGGCGTAAACATCGAAACCAGAGATATTTCTTTGGCAGGAAGAATCATAGCTAACTTCCCTGAAAAGCTTACTGATGAGCAAAAGATAGCTGATGCCCTTTCTGAACTAGGTGATTTGGCTAAAAACCCTGAAGCTAACATCATTAAATTACCAAATATCAGTGCTTCTGTACCTCAGTTGGTAGCTGCTATTAAAGAATTGCAGGCACAAGGATACGCATTGCCTGATTATCCTGAAGAACCGAAAAATGACGAGGAAAAGGATATAAAATCCAGGTATGATAAGATCAAAGGTAGTGCAGTTAACCCTGTGCTTAGAGAAGGTAACTCTGACAGAAGAGCTCCAGGATCTGTAAAGCAATATGCTAAAAATAACCCTCACAGCATGGGGGCATGGTCTTCTGATTCTAAATCTCACGTGGCTACTATGGCTGAAGGAGATTTCAGAGCCAATGAAAAGTCAGTTACAGTACCAGCTGATGGTAGTGTGAAAATCGAATTTGTAGATAAAGAAGGAAAATCTCAGATGCTTAAAGAAAAAGTAGCTTTGCTTGCTGGTGAAGTAATTGATGCTACTGTAATGAGCAAAAATAAACTGATAGAATTCCTTAAAGCAGAAATAGCTGATGCTAAAGCTAAAGGAGTATTGTTCTCTCTACACATGAAAGCCACTATGATGAAGGTTTCTGACCCTATCATTTTCGGACATGCTGTAAAAGTATTCTTTGCTGATGTTTTTGAAAAACATGGTGAAGCTTTAAAATCAGTAGGTGCTGATGCTAATAATGGATTAGGAGATGTTATAGCCAGAATTAAAACCCTTCCTGATGATAAAAGAGCTGAAGTAGAAGCTGATATTGAAAAAGCATTAGCTGAAGGACCAGATGTAGCTATGGTAAATTCTGATAAAGGAATTACCAACCTGCATGTACCTAGTGATGTAATTATAGATGCATCTATGCCTGCTATGATCAGAACATCAGGCCAGATGTGGAACAAAGAAGGTCAGCAGCAAGATGCTAAGGCGGTAATACCTGATAGCAGTTATGCTGGTGTATATGATGCTACCATTGAGTTCTGTAAAAAGAATGGCGCATTTGATCCTACTACTATGGGTACAGTGCCTAACGTAGGTCTTATGGCTCAAAAGGCAGAAGAGTATGGCTCTCATGATAAAACTTTTGAAATACCTGCTGATGGTACTGTTAAGGTAATCAATAATGCAGGAGAGACTATTATCGAACATACGGTAGAAGCTGGTGATATCTGGAGAATGTGTCAGGCTAAAGATGCTCCTATTCAAGACTGGATTAAACTAGCAGTAAACAGAGCCAGAGCTACTGATACTCCTGCTATTTTCTGGCTAGACAAAAACAGAGCTCATGATGCTGAATTAATCGAAAAAGTAAATAAATATCTTCCTGAGCACGATACTGAAGGGCTTGATATTCAAATCATGTCACCGGTAGAAGCTACAGAATTTACTTTGAAAAGAGTAAAAGAAGGAAAAGACACTATCTCAGTAACAGGTAATGTGTTGAGAGATTACTTAACTGATTTATTCCCTATTCTGGAGCTTGGAACAAGTGCTAAAATGCTTTCTATCGTGCCATTAATGAATGGTGGTGGATTGTTCGAAACAGGTGCAGGAGGTTCAGCCCCTAAGCACGTGCAACAGTTCATTGAAGAAAACCATTTGAGATGGGATTCTTTAGGAGAATTCCTTGCTTTGGCAGCTTCTTTGGAGCATTTGAGTGATGCCTATAATAATAACGGAGCACAGATCTTGGCGGATGCACTTGATAAAGCTACAGGTAAGTTATTGGAAAATAAAAAATCACCATCACGTAAAGTAGGTGAGTTAGATAATAGAGGTAGTCATTTTTACCTGGCATTATACTGGGCTGAAGCATTAGCAGCACAGTCAGAAAATGAAACCTTAAAAGCAACTTTCGAAAAAGTGTATTCTGAATTAAGTGAAAAAGAAACACAGATCGTAGATGAATTAAACGGGGTGCAGGGAGAAGCTCAGGATATCGGTGGTTATTATAACCCTGATTACCAGACTACTTCACAGGCTATGAGACCTAGCTCTACGCTAAATGCAGTGATAGATAGCTTAATCTAAGCTTAGCATTTACAATATTTTATAGGGGCTGTATCAAAAGTAAGTTTTAAGTCAGACTCTGGCTCTCGTAATCTTTCTCTTTTTAAATAGGAAGACACTTCGAGTACCACAACCTGACATTCACTAATCAAGTGACTGCTTTTGATACAGCCCCTTTCTGTTTTGGAATACGGATAGGAATTCCGAATATATGTTAGTGTTTTGGAGGGGGATAATAAGTCATGTTAGGATGAAAAAGTGATTTTTTGGTGATCTTATGTTTAAAATTGATGCAATAATTTGATCTTATTATAGGGAAAGGGCTAATTTGGGGTAAAATTTAACCTAAATAATCTACTTAAACCTATGAAGAGATCAGTCTTGCTTTTTGCAATGATAATGTTGCTGTCATGTCAAAAAATACTAGCCCAGGGGGTGACTACAGCCAGCATGAGAGGAACAATAACGGATGAAACCGGCGCTACACTACCAGGAGCTAATGTGATTGCCATTCATGAGCCAACAGGGGTGGAGTATGGCACCTCTACCAGATTGGACGGGAAGTATACTCTCCCTAATTTAAAGGTTGGCGGACCTTATATCGTCAAAGTCAGTTATGTGGGGCACCATCCTCAGGAGTTCAAGGGAATTGAGCTTGTATTAGGAGAGACCTTTGTCTTAAATATTTCATTAGATCCGGATGTTACTACTTTGCAAGAAGTAGTGGTTTCAGGTGCTGGCGATGATACGTTTAACAGTGATCGTACCGGTGCAGAAATAGCCTTTTCTAACGACCAAATTAAAAAGCTGCCTACCATTACCAGATCAGCTAGTGATATTTACCGGCTTACACCATCCTCTGACGGGAATTCTTTCGGAGGAAGAAATGATCAGTATAATAATTTCTCATTAGATGGATCTATTTTTAATAACCCTTTTGGTTTAGATGCCGCCACTCCGGGAGGTCAATCAGATGCCCAGCCTATTTCTTTAGATGCGATTGAACAAATACAGGTGTCGGTGGCTCCTTATGATGTTACGCAGTCAGGTTTTACAGGAGCCTCTATAAATGCAGTTACGAAAAGTGGTACTAATGATTTCCATGGTACTGTATTTGGTTTTTTTAGAAATCAGGACTTACTCGGTAGCAAGGTGGAAGGAGAAGATGTGCTGGAAGCAGATCTTAGGCAGGTGCAAGCAGGTTTTAGTTTAGGTGGCCCAATAATAAAGAGTAAGCTTTTTTTCTTTACCAATTTTGAACTTGACAGAAGAGAGGATTTAGGCTCTAGCTTTGTGGCTAACAGAGGTACTGGTGCAGTTAATGAGTCACGGGTACTAGCTACAGATCTGGAAAGAATAAGCTCTCTTTTATATGATAGATTTGGATATGAAACAGGGCCTTATGAAGGTTTTACCCTCGATACCAGAAACCAAAAAGGGATAGTGAAGCTAGATTATAATATCAATAATAATCACACGCTTACCGCAACTTATAATTTTTTGAGAGCTACAAAAGAAAAACCAGCACATCCAACAGCTATTGGTAGGAGAGGGCCTGACGCCAATACACTTCAATTTAAAAACTCAGGCTACCAAATGAATAATAATATTGACTCATGGTTGGTAGAGTTGAGGTCGCTTTTTAGTAACAAGTTTTCTAATAAACTTCAATTAGGCTACACTTATTTTGATGATTATAGAGATCCATTTAGTACTCCTTTCCCTCCGGTAAACCTCACTAAAGATGGAAGTAACTACATAATTGTGGGGCATGAGCCTTTTTCAATAAATAACACCCTGGAGCAGCAGGTATTTCAGGCTAGTGATAACTTCGAAATGTATGTGGGAGACCATACCTTCACGGTAGGCGTTTCTTTCGAGAAATTTATGTTTGAAAACTCCTTTAACCTAACTGGCTATGGCCCAAGCATATTTTCTTCTACTAACATAGAAGATTTTATTACTCAGGTTAATAATGGTGAATGGGATGCTACCGTGGCAGAGGCAAGAGCCACATTTGATTTTAATAATGCCAATGATGGCTGGGCAATGGCCGAATCTGAGATCGGGCAGCTAGCCTTTTATGCTCAAGATAAGTGGTTAATGAGTGATAATTTCACCTTGACCTTAGGAGTAAGGTTCGATAAGCCTTTGTATTTCAATACTTCTGATAACATTACTCCAAACACTGATGACGTAGTTTATTTCGACGAAAATAATCAACCTGTAACTTTCGATAATACCAAGCTGCCAGATGCTACTATTTTGGCCTCTCCTAGAGTCGGTTTTAATTGGGATGTGAACAAAGACGGGACACTACAGCTAAGAGGAGGTAGTGGCGTGTTTACTGGTCGTTTACCTTTTGTATGGATAGGAAACCAGGTGGCTAACCCGTTTACTGGCTTTTTAAATGTTACGGCTCCAGATTTTAAATTTCCTCAGGTATGGAGATCTTCTTTAGGGGTGGATAAAGTAATATCCAAAGGATTAGTAGCTACTGTAGACCTCAGTTATACAAAAGATATTAATGCTATGATGGTAAGAGATTATAGCTTGAGGACGCCATCAGGTCAGTTAAGTGGCGTAGATAACAGAGGTAGATATCAGCCAGAAGATATTGTTACATTTAACGGCGGAGTAGCTTCTAACTATGTTTTCACTAATACAGATGAAGGGCGAAGCTTTAATTTAACGCTCGAGGTAAAGAAAAAATGGGATAATGGGTTATATGCTAGTCTGGCTTATAATTATTTAGATGCTAAAACTGTTTCTTCAATAGAAGCTGAAATTTCTAGTGATGCCTTCTCTATTAATCCCGTGGTAGGTAATGCTAATAGAGCGGTTTTATCTCCATCTATATACGGTAATAAGCACCGCTTTGTCGGTAATGTTAATAAGACCTTTAAGTATGGAAATGACCATTGGGCTACCACCTTATCGTTATTCTTGGAATATGCAAAAGGAGGAAGATACAGCTACACTTATGCTGGAGATTTAAATGGTGATGGTTCAGTTTTAAATGATCTACTTTATATTCCTACTGATGCTGAGTTAGATGAAATGAACTTTGTATCGGCACAAAATAGAGAAGCCTATAGAAGTTATATTGGAAATGATGATTATTTAAGTGATAACCGTGGAGACTATGCTGAAAGGTATGGAGCACTCAGCCCATGGTATTCTCGCTTTGATTTTAGGCTTTTACAGGACTATAAATTGAATAATGGAAATACTATCCAGTTTAGCTTAGATGTGTTAAATGCGGGTAATCTATTGAGCTCAGACTGGGGTGTAAGACAAATGCCGCGTAGTGTGCAGCCTGTTAGTGTAGTGGAGGTAGATGCTTCAGGTGAGCCTACCTATAACTTTAATGAAGCGTTAAATAGTACTTTTGTTACAGATACCGGACTTATTTCTAGGTGGCAGATGCAGCTCGGACTAAGGTATACATTCTAATAAATAGAGAAGAAAGGAGCTGTCTAAAAAGTAGTAAATAGATTAGTAGATTTCACATTGAAGTACTCGAAATGTTCTATTATTCATTATAATGAGGATTTCGAGTACCTCTGTCTCACTTAAATCTTATTTCTTAGACAGCCTTTTTGTTTTAAAATCCTAGCATCTTTATGGCAGTGATGGCTGCTTCATCACCTTTGTTCCCATGCTTACCTCCAGCTCTATCTAAGGCTTGTTTTTGATTATCGGTAGTGAGTACTCCGAATATTACAGGCTTGGCAAATTTAAGATTGACATTAGTAATACCGTGAGCTACAGCATCACATATAAAGTCAAAGTGCCTTGTTTCACCCTGAATAACGCACCCGAGGCATATTACTGCATCAATATCATCTTCTGCAGCCATCCAGTGAGCTCCAAGGGTTAACTCAAAGCTGCCAGGTACATTTTTTCTGATGATATTATTTCTATCAGCACCATTTGTTATTAAGGTCTCATAGGCTCCGGAATAAAGAGCTTCTGTTACCTCGTCATTCCATTCAGAAACTACTATCGCAAATTTCTTATTACTGATATCTTGAATATTCTTCGAACTGTAATCACTTAAGTTCTTTTGAGATGAAGCCATGTGTATTTTTAATTTTATTCAAAAATAAAAAAGGGATAAAGATTTTATACCTTATCCCTTTCAATTTCTTTTAAGCTATTGCTTTTCTGGTGTGTTATGCACCAAGTCTTGCCTTATATTTCTTAGCAGTTTGTACTAAGTTAGAGTCCCAGTATTTATCAATGATCTTGTTATAAGATTCTTTAGCATCGTCAACTTGGTTCAGTTTTTCGTAAGCTAAAGCTGCTTTCATTAAATATTCTGGAGTAAAGTACTTATTAGGCTTATAGTCAGCGGCTTTTTGGAAATAGCTGGCAGCACTATCAAATTCTCCTTTTTCCATGTAAGCATCTCCTATTAAGCTATAAGCACGTGCCTGTATGAGAAGATCATCGGCACTAAACTCTTTTAAATGAGAAATAGCATCGTCAAATTTACCTTGTTTAAGGTAAGCTGCTCCTACATAGTAATGAGACAGATTAGCCGCGTTGGTAATGCTATACTCATCAATTATGTCTAAAAAGCCTAAACGATTACCATCGCCATTTAGAGCTAAATCTAAACTGTCGCTTTCAAAATAGTACACAGCCTGAAACATTTCATTTTGTGCTTTATCATTTTGAGAGCTTTTATAATACTTAAAACCGAAATATCCTGCTACCCCTACCACAAAAATGGCTAGTATAGCGAGCACAATGGTTTTATTCCTTTCTAGGAATTCTTCAGTTTTGGTTAACTGATCTGCAAGAGCTTCAGGATTTTCTAATAGCTCATTGTGATGTTCGGTAGTATTATTTTTCTTTTTGTCTGCCATTTGCGAAAAAATTTAAAGGCTGCAAAGCTAGTAATAACTTTAAACATAAGAAACAGGAATTTAAAAAATCCTGTTTCTTCTTTTATAAGTATTGTTTCCTTAGTCAGTTACGAAAGGATAATCTTCTTGAGCATAAACATCTCTGAAAGCTTCTTCCTGTTTAGGGTAGTCAGACTCATCAGCAAATTTCACACATTCTGCTACTTCATCTTTTACTTTCTTTTCTATAGCTGAGATTTCATCCTCGCTGGCATATTTATTATCCAGTATGGTTTTTCTCACTTGCTCTATAGGATCTTTTCCTTTATACTCTTCTAATTCCTCTTTAGTTCTATACTTAGCAGGGTCAGACATTGAGTGTCCTTTGTATCTGTAAGTTCTGAATTCTAATAAAGTAGGTCCTTCTCCGTTTCTAGCTCTTTCGGCTGCGCTTTCTACTGCTTCATAAACAGCTTCTACAGACATACCATCTACTGGCTCAGAAGGCATATCATAAGCTTCACCTAAAGTATATAGCTCAGTTACGTTAGAAGTTCTTTTTACAGAAGTACCCATAGCATACCCGTTGTTCTCTATAACAAAGATTACAGGAAGCTTCCAGGTCATAGCTAAGTTAAGCGCTTCATGAAATGCACCTTGTCTTACGGCACCATCTCCCATGTAGCACATACATAATTTGCCTGTTTTGTTATACTTTTCTGAAAAAGCAATTCCTGCTCCTAAAGGCACCTGTCCACCTACTATACCATGTCCTCCAAAGAAATTGTTTTCCTTATCAAACATGTGCATAGAGCCACCTTTACCTTTAGAAATACCCGTTTCCTTAGCAAAAAGCTCAGCCATAATTTTCTTAGGGTCTGATCCTAATGCAATAGGGTGCGCGTGATCCCTATAAGCAGTTATGTGTTTATCACCTCTTTCTAATGCTGAAATAGAGCCTGCTACACAAGCCTCTTGTCCTATATACAGGTGACAAAATCCTTTGATTTTTTGTTGACCATATAACTGGCCTGCTTTCTCCTCAAACTTTCTTAAGAACAACATGCTCTCGAACCAGTGCATGTAGGTTTCCTTATTGAATTTGGATTTGGCTGAGGATTTAGATTTTGACTTTCCTTTTGTTGTAGTTGCCATAATAGTAATTTTGAATCCAATAATTTGGATTGCGAAAATAAGTAAAAAAAGTTAATGCACATTGAAAAATTGAGTTTGTTTGGTTTTAAGAACTACGAAGAAGTAGCACTCACTTTTTCAAACGAAGTGAATTGTTTGGTAGGAGAGAACGGAAGTGGTAAAACTAACCTGCTAGATGCCATTCATTATTTGTCTATGACTAGGAGTGCATTTAATACTATTGATAGTCAAAATGTAAAATTTGGCGAAGATTTTTTCTCCATTAGAGGAGATTTTATGCTTTCCGAAAAGTTACTTCCTGTACTATGTTCTTATCAAGAGGGAAAAGGAAAAACCTTTAAAGTAAATAAGAAGGAATATTCTCGCTTGAGCGAACATGTGGGTAAACTGCCCGTAGTACTTATCGCACCAAATGACACTGATATTATCAGAGATGGGAGTGAAGCTCGGAGGAAATTTTTCGATGCCATCATTAGCCAAATAGATGAGGAATACCTGGATAACCTCATAACCTATTCTAAATACTTAAAACAAAGAAATAGCGCATTGAAGCGTTTCGGGTCTGTCGGTCGTACTGATTATGAATTGTTGAAGGTCTATGATGAGCATATAGTTACGCTTTCACAAGAAATAAATAAAAGGCGGAGGCACTTTATAGAGGATTTTGAAAAGCTTTTTCAGAACCATTATGATAAACTCTCAGAAGGAAACGAAACAGTGAGTATTCACTATCGGTCAGAGGCTTCTGATCCTGATTTTGTAGAATCATACAAAAATGCTCTTAAGAAAGACTTAGCTTTGGAAAGAACTACCATGGGAGTGCATAGAGATGACTTTAGATTTGTAATAGAAGGCAAGCCTTTGAAAAAATTTGGATCACAGGGGCAACAAAAGACATTTTTAGTATCCTTAAAGATGGGTCACTTTGATATTATCAGAGAACTGAAAAAATTCAAACCCATTCTTTTGTTAGATGATATATTTGATAAATTAGATTCCCGTCGAATTCAGCACCTTATGGAAAGAGTGGTAAATCATGACTTTGGTCAAATATTCATTACAGACGCAAGGGAAGAGAGAACCAGAACAATATTAAATGAACTAAATATCTCTGCTAACTTTTATAAAGTGAACCGAGGTACAGTGATACAATGAAAAAGCGAAATTTCGATAAATTTGATAAAAGGAAGTCAGACATATCTTCTGTAAAGGAAGCAATAGATTCTCTGTTAGATACCTATCGTCTAAAAGGCCGGTTTGATGAAGCTCGCCTGGTAGATAGCTGGACAAAGCTTATGGGTAATACCATAGCCAACCGTACAGGTAAGATATTCGTAAAAGATCAGGTGCTATTCGTGGAGATTCTTTCAGCACCATTAAAGCACCAGCTTAACCATTCTAAAATGGAAATAATGAAAATTTTAGAAAAGGAGTTTGGTCATAAGGTAATAAATGAAATTCTTTTTTATTGATTAAATGGCAATAGAGGGCGTTTTTAGGACTAAAGGAAAAAAAATCATCTTTTTTTTAGGCGAAAGTTTGATTAAAAGAAAAAAGCGCATAGTTTTGCACTCTCTTTGATCAAAAGGCACACAAAAACAGCCGAAAATCAAAGGAGTTCTTTAATGAAAAGATGCATTGGGGGGATACCAGAGCGGCCAAATGGGACGGACTGTAAATCCGTTGGCGCAAGCCTACGCAGGTTCGAATCCTGCTCCCCCCACTCTTTTAAACGTAATGTTTAATACAGAGCCTGGAAGAGTTTTGAAAATTACTCATAAACCAGGAAATTTGTATAGAATTCAAGCGGGAGTAGCTCAGTTGGTAGAGCGACAGCCTTCCAAGCTGTAGGTCGCGAGTTCGAACCTCGTCTCCCGCTCTTTGTGAGTTCAAGGTAAAGTGCCTGCCAATTCTCGGCATTGGGCCAAGAAGCCTGCCTTGAGGTAGGACATTGTTTAAAATAATGTATTTCCTGGCTCAGAATAATCAGCCGAGATAGCTCAGGGGTAGAGCGCTTCCTTGGTAAGGAAGAGGTCGGGGGTTCAAATCCCCTTCTTGGCTCTTTTGGTTTAGAATTAATTTCTTAGCCGTAAGAGTAAGTCGAATGATGTAGGGATCATTTCCGTTTGTTAGAGATAATGACGGTAAGATGGTTCTCTATACGCATTTAGAAAGAAGCGATAATTTAAATAACGAATATAATTTTAACTAAACTAGGGATTTTCAAATATGGCTAAAGAAAATTTTGACCGTTCAAAACCCCACGTGAATATTGGTACAATCGGTCACGTTGACCACGGTAAAACTACTTTAACTGCGGCAATATCTAAAGTATTGTCAGACAAAGGACTTGCTGATAACAGAGATTTCTCTTCAATCGATAACGCTCCTGAAGAAAAAGAAAGAGGTATTACAATTAATACTTCACACATTGAGTATGCTACTGCTAACCGTCACTATGCTCACGTTGACTGTCCTGGTCACGCTGACTATGTGAAGAACATGGTTACTGGTGCTGCCCAAATGGACGGTGCTATCATCGTAGTGGCTGCTACAGACGGTCCTATGCCTCAAACTAGAGAGCACATCTTGCTTTCTCGTCAGGTAGGTGTACCTGCTCTTGTGGTATTCATGAACAAAGTTGACTTAGTAGATGATCCTGAGTTATTAGAACTTGTTGAAATGGAAATCAGAGAGTTACTTTCTGATTATGATTTCCCTGGTGATGATATTCCTGTAATCCAAGGTTCAGCTCTTGGTGCTCTTAACGGAGAAGCTGAGTGGGTTGCTAAAGTAGAAGAATTGATGGATGCAGTTGATAGCTATATCCCTCTTCCTGAGCGTCTTATCGACAAGGATTTCTTAATGCCTGTTGAAGACGTATTCTCTATCACTGGTCGTGGTACTGTGGCTACTGGTAGAATTGAAAGAGGTGTTATTAACTCTGGAGATCCTGTTGATATTCTTGGTATGGGTGCTGAAGGACTTAAGTCTACAGTTACTGGTGTTGAGATGTTCAGAAAAATATTAGATAGAGGTGAGGCTGGTGATAACGTTGGTCTTCTTCTTAGAGGTATTGAAAAAACTGACATTAAGAGAGGTATGGTAATCTGTAAGCCAGGTTCTGTAACTCCTCATAAAAAGTTCAAGGCAGAGGTTTACGTTCTTTCTAAAGAAGAAGGTGGTCGTCACACTCCTTTCTTTAACAAATACAGACCTCAGTTCTACTTAAGAACTACTGACGTTACTGGTGAGATCATGCTTCCAGAAGGCGTTGAAATGGTTATGCCTGGTGATAACGTATCTATCGTTGTTGAATTGATCAACACTGTAGCTATGGAAAAAGGACTTAGATTCGCTATCAGAGAAGGTGGTAGAACAGTAGGTTCTGGTCAGGTAACTGAAATCATAGAATAATATAAAGATATTCTACATAAAGCGTTTCGATTTTTATCGGAACGCTTTTATTTTCTTAAATTTTCTATTACCTTTGCAAACCATTTTGAGGTCGGATTACGAAGAGTCGAGTTTTAGACTGAAGTACTAAAGCCCAAAATGAGGTAAAAGTAAAGAAATAAACGGGTGTAGCTCAATTGGTAGAGTAGTGGTCTCCAAAACCATTGGCTGGGAGTTCGAGTCTCTCCACCCGTGCAAAACATTAAAAAGTAAGCCAGATGCAAAAGTTAAAATCTTTTATTCTTGAGTCGTATGACGAAATGAAAAACAAGGTTACATGGCCTAAGTATAGTGAACTACAAAATAGTTCTATATTAGTACTTGTAGCATCTTTTATCTTTGCGTTATTGATAGGCTTAATGGATTACGTTTTCCAAACCGGAATGGACTTTTTTTACGACCAATTTTAATCAGACTAGATAATGAGTGATCTTAAATGGTATGTGGTTAGAGTTGTAAGTGGTCAAGAAAAGAAAGTTAAAGCTTATCTTGAAACTGAAGTAGAGCGTGAGAAATTAACTGATTTCGTTCCTCAAGTATTAATCCCTTCAGAGAAGGTTTATGAAATGAGGAATGGTAAGAAAAGGGTAAGAGAAAGAAATTTCTTCCCTGGATATGTTCTCGTATCTGCAGATTTAAGTAATGGAGAAGCTAATCACTTGGTAACTAGTGTGCCTGGAGTGATTGGATTTTTGGGAAATAACGGTACAGGATCTTCTAAAGACCCTGTTCCCTTGCGTCAATCAGAAGTGAATAGGATCTTAGGTAAGGTAGATGAGATTGACGAGTTTGAGGAGAAATTAGAAACACCATACATAGTCGGCGAATCTGTAAAAGTAATGGATGGTCCATTCAGTGGTTTTACAGGTACTGTTGAAGAGGTTTTTGAAGAAAGAAGGAAACTTAATGTAATGGTAAAAATATTTGGCAGGAACACACCTGTTGAATTGAACTATATGCAAGTAGAAAAATTAGATTAAGATAATGGCTAAGGAAATTAGTGGATACTTGAAATTGCAGATAAGAGGTGGCCAGGCTAACCCATCACCTCCAGTTGGTCCTGCATTAGGTTCTAAGGGTCTCAATATCATGGACTTCTGCAAGCAGTTTAATGCTAGAACACAAGAAAAACAAGGACAGGTGTTACCTGTTTTGGTAACGATCTATAGCGATAAGTCATTCGACTTCGTAGTAAAAACCCCTCCTGCGGCAGTATTGCTTTTAGAAGCTGCCAAAAAGAAAAAAGGATCAGCCGAGTCAAACAGGACTAAGATCGGTAGTGTAACTTGGGAACAAGTGCAAACTATTGCCGAAACTAAAATGCCTGATTTGAATGCTTTTGAGGTTGAGTCAGCTATGAGAATGGTAGCAGGAACGGCTAGAAGTATGGGAATAAAAGTAACTGGAACAGCTCCTTGGAGTTAAAATAAAAGCACAATGGCAAAACTGACAAAAAATCAGAAAGCAGCTCGCGAAAAAGTAGACTCTACTAAAGAATATGCTTTAGATGAGGCTTCAAATCTGGTGAAAGAAATTTCTTACACTAAATTTGATTCTTCAGTAGATCTAGATATCCGTTTAGGTGTAGATCCTAAAAAAGCTGATCAAATGGTGCGTGGGGTTGTTACATTGCCTCATGGTACTGGTAAAGATTTAAGCGTTCTTGTTTTATGTACTCCTGATAAAGAGCAAGAAGCAAAAGACGCTGGCGCAGATTACGTAGGACTTGATGATTATATCAAGAAAATTGAAGGTGGATGGACTGATGTGGATGTTATCATTACCATGCCTACCGTAATGGCTAAAGTGGGTAGATTAGGTCGTGTTTTAGGTCCAAGAGGTTTAATGCCTAACCCTAAATCAGGTACTGTAACTTTAGAAGTGGGTAAAGCTGTTCAGGATATAAAAGCTGGTAAGATTGATTTCAAAGTTGATAAGTTTGGAATTATCCACGTAAGTGTTGGTAAAACATCTTTCTCACCTGAGAAGATCACTGAAAATATTCAGGAGATGTTACAAACAGTTGCCAAGTTAAAGCCTGCTTCTGCAAAAGGAACTTATTTTAGAACAATTAACATTTCTTCTACGATGAGTCCTTCGATAACTATTGACAAACAATCAATTTCAGGATTAAAATCATGACAAGGCAAGAAAAATCAGAAATTATAGATTCTCTTACTGAAAAGTTCAATAAGAACCCTCACTTCTA